>VRUB01000052.1 GCA_019456345.1 Nitrospira sp.
GACCTGTTTCGCGAGGGCCAGGGCATAGTAGCGCAGGGCAGAGTAACGGCGGATCAACGATTCATTGCGGACGAGGTGCTGGCCAAGCACGACGAAAACTACATGCCGCCGGAGGTCGCCGATGCGCTGGCGCAGCAGCGGCCCAAACCGTAACGGAATCCTCAGCCCGCCGGTCCGCCCCCGATGCATTAAGGTTCATTGACCTTGCTTTGCCCGGCTTCGAGCCCGGCGGGCAACATTGCCTACGAACCCGCTGGCAATCTCCAGCAAATGCTGGGGCTAAACCCGCGCATGCCGCCGCTGCCCGGTTACTCACAGTTCCTGTGGATAACTGTGTGCAAAAGACCTTGGACAAACGCGCCCGGGCCGTCTGCGAAGGCATCCTACTTAAATTGAACATTTTTTGTTCAAAGAAATATTAACGTAAATTCAAGAGCTTATAATTTACGACCCATAACACTGTGCTTTACGGGGGTTTCTGCGCAACGGACCTCCCGGGCTGTGCAAAAATCCCGCCTCAGGCACTGATTCAAACCTAAATCAAGCCCTCGTAACGCGCGGTCGCCGCGCCCGGCCAACGACTCAGCAGGCGCGCAAGCCTCGCCGGGCGCCTGCAAGCACGACTGGAGTGCACCGCAGGTCTATGATAATGGCGTCAGGCCGCGCGGCGCAGCAGGTAGATCGCCAGCGCCAGGAACAACAAGATCGGAGCCGAGGCTCCCAGCAGCGGCGGCAAGCCCATGAGCACGGCATAGTGACCGAACGCCTGGCTTAGCACCACGAATGCCAACGCCAGCATGATCCCGAGCAGGATCTTTTTGCCCATACCACCGCTGCGGTCCTGCCCGATCACGAACGGCACCGCCAACAAAACCATTACCGCAGTCGCCAGCGGCAACAGCAGCTTGTTCCAGAACGCCAGCCGGTACCGGTCGGTCCTCTGGTGATTCCGGCGCAGATGGTCGATATAGCGATAGAGCTGCCAGCTGGACAAGGCCTCCGGGCGTATGGTGAACACGTCGACCACGTCAGGTGTCAGACTGGCGCGCCAGATATAGCGCGCGGCCTTGCGCGTGCTCACGCCGTGCCTGCCGAGCCAGCTGGATGTCACGTCTTCCAGCTCCCAGTAGGGCTCGCCTGACCCCGCCTCGCGCCCTCGGTAGCGAGCGCGCGCCGCTGTGATATTATCGCGTAGCCGCACATCATTGTCGAAGCGATAGATAGTTACCCGCAGCAGGCTGTGATCGGGCAGTACTTCGCCGATGTTCACAAAACTGTCGCCTTCGCGCAGCCACAGACCCATATTCTCCCTGTGCAGCCCGATCTCGAGCGCCTCCGCCCGATTGCGTTGGGCCCCGGTCTCGCTCACGGGCACGACCGTTTCGCCGATCAGGATTCCCACAGCGACCCATACCAGCCCTATCTTCATAACCGACCCCACAAGGCGGGACAGCGAGACCCCTGCCGCACGCATCGCCGTGATCTCAGAGCCGCTTGTCAGCCACGATAGCCCCAGGATGGAGCCCAGCAGCGCGGTGATGGGAAAAAGCGCGTAGATCCATCCAGGTATGGTCAACACGACGTATTTGACGACTTCATACAGGCCGAACCGACCCTTGCCGTAGTCGTCCACCGCGGCCACGAAGCTGAAAAAGGCGAACAGGGCGACAAGAATGCTGAGCACCAGTAACGTACTCTGCATAATCGTGCGTCCCACATACCGATCGAGGCGAGTAATCAGGATCATTGGCTGGCGGCTCGCAACCGCGGCAGCAGCGGCTTGTTACGGGCCCGGCGCATCAGGAAATACCCTGCAAAGATCGCGAAGGCGGCGTGCACCCACCACAGGCCGAGCGCCAGCGGCACCCGCCCATCGTGCAGCAACGTCTCGCCGACGCCGAGCGCGTTAGTATAGACGACATACACCAATATGGCCGCGAGAACATTGCCCATCCTGCCTTTGCGTGGATCCGTGTGCGCCATCACCAGCGCAAACAGCGCCAACACCAGCACCATCACGGGCCTGGATATCCGCATATTCAAGTTGACGATATGACTACGGCTGCCTGCCCGTAACAGCTCCCGGTTTGACAGCCCCTTGATAGGCGTCGCGCGCTCCTTCGACTGCGCAGGCTCGAGCCGAATCTTGTAGGTCTCGAAATCGACCACCTCGTAATCGGGCTCGCCGGGTGTCCCCTCGTAAAGAGAACCATTCTCGAGCACGATGAACTTCTCGCCCGTCGTCACATCGGTAATCTGACGAGCGGTTTGGGCGACCACGATATTCTGCCTCTGCGATCGCCGATCGTGAACGAACACATTCCGCAAAACTGCGCCGGCATCGATTCGCTCCACATAGAAGATTCGGCCACTGTTGCGCAGCTCGGTAAATACGCCCGGGGGGATCGCGCTCAGCTCTGCCTGGTCCCTGCTCTTGTCCTTGATACGCTCGGCTGTAGCATCGGCCCACGGCGACACATAGAGGGCGAGCGCGGCGACCACCACCGAGAACGCCAGCGCGAGTTGCATCACCGGACGGGACATGGACGCCATCCCCACACCGCACGCGGCCCACACGGTCATCTCGCTGTCGCGATACCAGCGTCCAAGAGTCATGAGCACACCCAGATACAGCGCGAGCGGCACCAGAATAGCAAGCGATTGCGCGAGCTCGAGCCCCAGCAGCCACAGTACAAGGTCGCCGCCGTAGCGGCCACCCGCGGCCCGGCCAAGCAGCTTGGTGAGCCCCAGCACCAGAAACAGGACCACCAGGATCAGGGCAACCGCCAACGTAGTCTGGGTCGCCTCGCGATAAAATGCCCGTCTGATAATCAACTCGTTACCCGCAAGCTTGCTGGTTTTGACAATGGCCGGGGAAACAGTGGAGAATGCCGCTTGTAAGGCCATTCATGGGCAAGCGTTCGAAATCACTGCCTGTTTCACATATTTGAAAGGTAAACGTTTGATTCTTAGTAGTAAATCAAGATCCGTGTTTGCCGGAATATATCATATCCTAGATCACTCCGCCTGACGGCGACGGAGATTATAAATGGAATATATTGCCAAGAGCGGCAGCCCAGCAAAACAGCGTACCGCCTGCATCGTGCTCGGCGTGTACGAGTCGCGCAAACTCTCAGCGCGGGCGCGGCAGGTCGACCAGGCCAGCGACGGCACGCTGGCGGGATTCTTGCGCCGGGGAGATATGGATGGACGCGCGGGGCAGACGCTGCTGTTGCACCACATGCCCAATCTGCCGGCGGAACGGGTGCTCCTGGTCGGATGCGGCAAGGAGCGCGAGTTCAATGAGCAGCGCTATGTCGAGATCAATGCGACCGCCGCCCGCCTGCTCGATGAGACCGGTTCGACCGAGATGACAACCTATCTGGCAGAGCTCGAAATCAAAGGACGCGATATCGCGTGGAAGGCCCGTCAAGCGGTACTTGCCACCGAGGCAGCGCTCTATCGCTTCGATGAGCTCAAAAGCAAACCCGGCGGCCCGCGGCGGCCATTGCGCAAGGTCGTGTTCGCGGTGCCGAAGCGCAGCGACATCGGCGCGGCGGAACAGGCCATTAGCCAAGGCAAAGCCATCAGCGCAGGCGTGGCAGTGGCGAAGAATCTGGGCAACCTGCCCGGCAACATCTGCACACCTACCTACCTTACGGAGGCGGCACAAAAGCTCGGGGAGCAGTATGGCATCAAGATCACCGTGCTGGAGACCGCCGACTTGGAAAATCTGGGCATGGGTTCGTTCCTGTCTGTGGCACGCGGGAGCCGCGAGCCACCGAAGCTGATCGTGCTCGAATACACGCAAGGCCGCGACAGTGAACCGCCTATTGCTTTGGTTGGCAAAGGCATCACTTTCGATTCGGGCGGTATCTCCATCAAGCCCGCAGCGCAGATGGACGAGATGAAGTTCGACATGTGCGGTGCCGCTAGCGTGCTGGGGGCGTTCAAGGCCGTCGCCGAACTGCGGCTACCGCTCAATCTGGTCGGGATCGTGCCCAGCTGCGAGAATATGCCCAGCGGGAACGCGAACAAACCGGGCGATATCGTTACCAGCATGTCGGGCCAGACCATCGAGGTGCTTAACACGGATGCGGAGGGCCGTCTCATCCTCTGTGACGCTTTGACCTATGCCGAACGTTTCAAACCTGCAGCCGTAGTGGATATTGCCACGCTTACGGGTGCCTGCGTCATTGCACTCGGCGCCCAAGCCACGGGGCTTTTGAGTAACCACGAGGGGCTCGCGCGTGAATTACTCAATGCCGGCAAGGAGAGTTACGATCGAGCCTGGCAACTGCCACTGTGGCAGGAATACCAGAAATCGCTCGACAGCAATTTTGCCGATATAGCCAATATCGGCGGACGCGAAGCCGGTACGATTACCGCCGCCTGCTTTCTTTCGCGCTTCGCCAAGAAGTTCAAGTGGGCGCACCTTGATATCGCCGGCACTGCCTGGAAAGGCGGCAAAGAAAAGGGGGCAACCGGGCGCCCGGTGCCCCTATTGACGCAGTTCCTGATTGGCCGGTGTCAGGACAAGGCCTAGCTGATGCAGACCACAGTATGACGCGCATCGACTTCTACCTGACCAGCGGCTCGGGCCGGGCCGACAAAGACCTAGTGGTCTGCCGGTTATCGAACAAGGCCTTCCGTCAAGGACATCAAGTCTATATCCTCACGGCCAGCCCGGAGGAATCCGCACAACTCGATCGACTGCTGTGGACATTCAGCGCGGGCAGCTTTATTCCCCATGGACTGAACACGGCGGATCTCGAAACGAAGCTGCCCGTCATAATCGGGAACGACGAACCACCGGAAAATTGCCATGATGTGCTAATCTCGTTGACAGTGGCAATACCCAGTTGCGTCAGCCGCTTCGAACGCGTGGCAGACATAGTGAGCCCTACCAAGGAGGCGAAAGAACGGGCGCGTGAACGATTTCGTTTTTATCGCGAGCGAGGATACCCGCTACAGACCCACGACCTCTAACGCGAGTCGGAGCACCATCGTAACGAGAGGTGCCGTCGGCCTGCCCGGGGGACTGTTATGACAGATGCGAGCGACAAGCGCCAGCATAAACCGTCAGCGAAGCACACGCTCGATGAGGTCCGAAAATCCCTCGAAGATCTGGTGCGAATCGAGTTTGAAGGCCCTCGTGACGCGGCAGCACCGGTCGAGTCGGGCTCGTCCGCGGGCAGCGAACCTGGGACATCGAGTAGTCCCGCGCCGCATCAGGGTCGAGCGCGGCGGGGCGGGCACCCGGCACACGGGCTTGACACCAGTGAGCTGGCGCAGTCACTCAAGGACTTGCTCGGTAACGAGCTTGCCGACGAGGGCGTCGCTAACGACCTCGAAGCGGATACCGGTGCGCAGCCGATGCCGGATACGCCGGCCAGCACCGAAGCGGTCGATGAAGCCTCGAGAGACCGCCAACAAGCGCCGGCACAACCTGACCTGTTGGCCGATATTCCAGAGCTAAGCCTCCCTGAGGATGTCGAGGCCACACGCGCGCGCGACGAGACGATACCGGATGTCAAACCGCCTACCCCCGAGCCAGCCCCCACGGGGGCGGCGTCTTCACCGGCCCGTAGCGCCGGCGACGCCAACGTCACGCCCGCGCTAGACACGGGCCTGGATACTGAGGCGGAAGAAATCACACTCGAGGAGCTCGCCGCAGAACTAGCGGCCCAAGAAGATTCGCTCGATCAGCCTGAGTCCGCGGCGCCCCCGGCCACCACCGGCGAGGAGGCAGCCGAGCCAGACATGACGAGCGAGGACGCCGCGCAATTGCCCGAGCCGACGCCAGCGGCGGTCGATACCGCGACCCGCGAGCCCGAGCGCGATAAAACTCCGGCAGGCGATGAAAACGACCGTGCGGCTGCGACACCGAGCGCGGGGGTGCTCGAGGTTATTGAGCTCCCGTCGATGCTTGGGAAGCAGGAGGTATTCACATTTGAGGACCCCACTCTCGGGCTGGTAATACAAACCCGCAAGATTGACACGGACAGCGGCGAGAGCGTTGTGCCGAAGACCGAGACGACGAAACCCGACGCGACGGCAGGCGCCCAGCGCGCGGCCACATCTCGTCAAGGTGCGCAATCCGGGCTAGTCTTAGATGAGGACGAGATTTCCCCCGTGGACGAGGTCGCCGGGGATGATCGGGCGATCCTCGATGACGTGCGGGAGATTTCGCTTGATGCACCCGATTGGCTCGATGCGCAAGCGCAGCGCGCTGACAGCCACGCAGCACCGGAAGATACTGATTTCGATATTGAGGCCCCGAGCGAGCCTGTTTTTGATAGTGCCGATGCGTCTTCTAGAGCAGAACCTGTTCTAGCAAAATCTGCCGTCTTGGACGCATTCCAGATTCCCGGGGGGAACCAACTGTCGGAGGAAATCACACAAGAACGACCTCCGCCAGCATCTGACATGGAGGTCGAGGAAGATGAAAGCATGGTGACGGCATCGAGGCACGAAACCGAAAAGGAAGATATACTGGTGCCAAGCTTCGATGCTGAAGACACTAGCACGGACGACGCCGAATCGGCAACGAAGACAAGCTCAGAGAAATCCGCTCACGATGAAACGCCCCGGCGCGCTCATCAAGTCGCCGCCGCAATCTCGCACGACGATGCCGGCGCGTTGTCGATGCCCGGCGTCGAGTTCGATGCGCAAGATCGTAGTGGCGATGCCGAGGAGAACGCGCCCGAAAGTGAGGACAGTGGCGATACTGCGCAAACCCCGTTGACGTTGACCGATGGCGGCCCGCTACTCGGGAGCGATGAGAACCAAGGCTCCCCGGATTCCGACTTCGTCGAGCTCGGAGAAGCTAGCCCCGAAACACCGTCGCCACGACGCCACGAGGACCTGACTATCGGCGACGGATTCGACCTGGCCGCGGACGACAACAAACCCGCACCGAGTGCCTCCGAGCAGGCAGGTTCAGCCGAACCCAAACCCGATGCCAAAGGCGTTGCAAAGCCGTCGCTGTCGGCACGGAGGGACGCCACCGTAGCGCCGGAGACGGGCCTCGATTTGGCGCCATCGCGTAACACGCGTTCGCGCATGCGCGATACGAAGCCAGGTACGCAGTCCCATGCCGGGGCGGGGTTCGGGAAAATCCCGGTCCTGGACGAGGTCGTCGGACGTCCTGCGCCCGCTTCGAAACGCCCGCAGCCCGCAAGAAAGCCGGCACCGGCAGCGGAGCCAAAACCCGAAAGTCGCGCGGCACATGCCAAGAAGGCCGTCGAGCAGAAATCGCGCAAACGGCGGAAGGCTCCACGGGCCGCGCTGGGTCGCGACCCGCGCCCGCGCGACCTCGCCGTGCGGGTGGTAGCCAAGCTAAATATGGAACTGCGCAAATGCGGCGAGCGCGCCTTGAGTCCCGCGACGATCGACCGCCTGCAGTATTTGCTTAGCGAAGCGTTAGCACAGAAACCGTTAAATGTGGACCCGAGTCGCGGCCAAAAGAACAAAGACTGATGCAAGCATGCGCAGCACCCGGGGCGGGAAAGGTGGTTGACCTTTCCCGCTCTTTATTGCTGAGCGAGCGAAAACCATGAACCAAAGCCAGTTCGACAAGACCTACGATCCGCACGCGCTGGAAGAACGCATTTACACCGCTTGGGAGACGGGCGGCTACTTTGCACCCACAAGCAACGGGGCACCCTATTGCATCATGATACCGCCCCCGAACGTCACCGGCAGCCTGCACATGGGCCATGCATTTCAGGACACGTTGATGGACGCGCTGACGCGCTACCACCGTATGCAGGGTGACAACACATTGTGGCAGGCGGGCGCGGACCATGCCGGCATTGCCACGCAGATGGTCGTCGAGCGCATGCTCCAAAGCGAGGGCAAATCACGCCAGGATCTAGGTCGCGAGGCCTTCATCAAGCGCGTGTGGCAGTGGAAAGAACAGTCCGGCGGCAGGATTACCCAGCAACTGCGGCGCATGGGCGCCTCGCTCGACTGGTCACGCGAACGGTTCACCATGGATGAGGGTCTATCGCGGGCCGTTACCGAAGTCTTCGTACGACTGTATGAGGAGGGTTTGATCTATCGCGGCAAACGCCTGGTGAACTGGGACCCGGTGCTGCACACGGCCGTATCCGATCTCGAGGTAATCTCGGAGGAAGAGGGTGGACACCTGTGGCATATCCGTTACCCCCTCGTCGATGGCTCCGGCCATCTGGTGGTAGCGACAACTCGCCCCGAGACCATGCTGGGTGATGCGGCTGTGGCCGTACATTCGGGCGACGAGCGCTACAAACGCCTGATCGGCCAGCTGGTCAAGCTGCCGCTTACCGGCCGTAATATCCCCATCATCGCCGATGACTATGTCGATCCCGAGTTCGGTACAGGTTGTCTGAAAATCACGCCGGCCCATGACTTCAACGACTATGCAGTGTGGCAGCGGCACCGGGATCACACACAACTGCAGGCCATACCGTTCAACGGCCTGATCAATATCTTCACGATCGATGCCCGCATCAAGGCGAGCAAATCGGATGATCGCGCAGCGGAGCAGGGCCGCGCAGATACAGCCAACGTGACGCAAGCGCAGGAGGCCGGCCAGCAAACTACCGCCACCGTCGACCTAATGCCCGAGGCCTACCGTGGTCTGGACCGATTCGAGGCGCGCAAGCGTATTGTCGAGGATCTACTCTCCGCGGGGCTGCTGGAGAAAATCGAGGAACATAAGCTCACGGTGCCGCATGGCGACCGCACCGGTGCCGTCATCGAGCCTTATCTCACCGATCAGTGGTACGTCCGCGTCGAGCCGTTGGCGCGGCCCGCCATCGAGGCAGTGGAAAACGGCGACATTAAGTTCGTACCGGGCAGCTGGGCCAAAACCTACTTCGAGTGGATGCACAACATCCAGGACTGGTGTGTATCGCGCCAGATCTGGTGGGGTCACCGCATACCGGCCTGGTACGACAGCGCCGGGAAAATTTTCGTGGGGTACGACGAAGCCGATGTGCGCCGACGACATAGCCTGGGCGCCGACGTCGTGCTGATCCAGGACCCCGACGTGCTTGACACCTGGTTCTCATCCGCGCTGTGGCCATTCTCGACCCTGGGCTGGCCGGAAAAAACACCGGAACTCAAGACATTCTACCCGACCAGCGTGCTGGTGACGGGTTTTGACATCATCTTCTTCTGGGTCGCGCGCATGATCATGATGGGAATCAAGTTCAACGCCCAGGCCCCGTTTCGCGAAGTCTACGTGCACGGGCTGGTGCGCGATGCCGACGGCCAGAAAATGTCAAAATCGAAGGGCAACATCCTCGACCCGTTAGATCTGATTGACGGGATTGAACTCGAGTCGCTGGTCAAGAAACGCACAACCGGTCTCATGCAGCCGCAACTGGCGGAGAAGATCGAAAAGGCCACTCGTAGCCAGTATCCGCAGGGTATCCCCGCCTATGGCACCGATGCCCTGCGTTTCACATTTGCCAGCCTCGCTACGCAGGGACGCGACATCCGCTTCGATACCGGGCGCATTCAGGGACACCGCAACTTCTGCAATAAGCTGTGGAATGCAGCGCGTTACGTCTTGATGAACACACAAGGGCACGACTGTGGCGGCGACGGCGAGGATACCACGCGGACCGACGCCGAGCGCTGGATTATCTCGCGCCTACAGCGAGTCGAGGCCGACGTCCACACGGCTATCAAAGATTATCGCTTTGATCTCATGGCCAGCACGTTGCACGGCTTCGTCTGGGACGAGTACTGTAGCTGGTACCTGGAGCTTTCAAAGGTGACATTGACGAATCCCGCGAGCTCAAGCGAGACCCTGCGCGCGACACGCCGTACTCTGGTGCGGGTATTGGAGGCCTTGGTGCGCCTGCTGCATCCGATCATGCCCTTCATTACCGAGGAGATTTGGCAGGCAGTCGCCCCGCTGGCCGGCAAGCACGGGAAAACCATCATGCTGCAGCCCTACCCGCAGCCAGAGCCACACAAGATCAATGACAAAGCCATCAAACAAATGAGCTGGGTCATGGGTGTGATCACTGGGGTGCGCAATATTCGTGGCGAGATGGATATTCCCCCCGGCAAACGTCTGCCTGCCTTGCTGCAAGACGGCACGAGCGAGGACCGCGCGCGACTGCAACGCGGCCGCGACTACATCATTTCATTAGCGGGCCTCGAGTCTCTCGGGTGGCTCGAGGCCGGTGATCCCGTGCCCGAATCTGCGACCTCGCTGGTAGGGAACATGAAGGTACTGGTACCGCTGGGCTCATTGATCGACAGGAAGGCAGAAGCAAAAAGGTTGGCGCGAGAGCGCGAAAAGGCGCAGGAGAATCTGGAACGTGCTCGCAGTAAGCTTGACAACCCAAATTTTCTCGAGCGCGCCCCGGAGAAGATCGTGCGCCAGGAGCGCCAGCGTATCAGTGAGTTTGAGGCCGCGGTGAAAAAGCTGGATGCCCAGCTCGAAAAGATCCGCGCGCTTTGATTTCAGTCCAACTTTCACCGCGGAGCACGATGCACACCATCCCAGAGAGGGGCGTGCTAGATTGCCTGGCGCATAGACGATCTAGGACGCACTATTCCGGTATCGCTTCCCGGCGATCTCGCCCTGCTAACGCCACACGATACCTAGCCCGTGGCCCAGATCCCGTGCCAAAACCAATGCATCTTCGCGCCCGCGACGTGCCGGATAGTAATTCTTGCGCAGCCCGATCTCATTGAAACCCATACGCGTGTAGAGGCGGTGCGCGGTGTGATTGGAAATGCGGACCTCGAGCAGCGCAATCCCTGCATTTTTTCTGCGCGCCACATCAAGCAGGTAACCGACGAGCTGGCTTCCGAGCCCGCGTGTCCGGAAATCCGGATGAATGCAAAGGTTCAACAGATGACACTCGCCGGAGCCGAGTGACATGATGCCGTAACCGAGCACGCCGCGCTCACTGTCATACACCTGGCAGTGGTAACCGACCCGCATGCAGTCGCGGAATATGGCATTCGTCCATGGAAAATCGTACGACGGCTGTTCGATCGCCATGACCGACGGCAAATCGCTCTCGCGCATTTTTCGCAGTGCCGCAATCGGCCATGTCAAAACAGCGCTCATGCGGACTCCACCACCGATTTCGCCAGGCACAAGTCGTCCCACACCTTGCGCTTGTCAACGGGGTTACGCAGCAAGTAAGCAGGGTGATATGTGACTACCAGCGGGGTTCCATGATAGCTCAAACGCCGACCACGTAGCCGCGTCAGCGCCAAATCGGTACGCAACAGACTGTGCGCAGCGTGACGGCCGAGCGCAACAATAAGGCGTGGATTCAACAAGGCAATCTGGCGCAACAGGTAGGGCTCACAACACTCCACCTCGGCGGGCTGCGGATCACGATTGTTGGGCGGGCGACATTTCAGCACGTTGGCGATGTAGACCTGCTCGCGCGTCAGACCGAGCGCGAACAACATGGCGTTGAG
Source organism: Nitrospira sp. (assembly GCA_019456345.1). Taxonomy (GTDB): domain Bacteria; phylum Pseudomonadota; class Gammaproteobacteria; order Acidiferrobacterales; family SPGG2; genus VRUB01. The sequence goes on from VRUB01000052.1 coordinate 11,449, forward strand.
CAACTGCCCGGCACGCCCCACAAACGGCTCGCCCTGGCGATCTTCCTGGACCCCCGGGGCTTCGCCCACAAACAGCCACTCGGCCTGCCGGTTGCCTACGCCGAACACGGCCTGCGTCCGTGACTCGTGCAACGGGCATTTGGTACAGGTGTGTACTTCCCGCTCCAGCGTGCCCCAGTCCATAGAGGCTGCATCGGACGTCGCCGCAGGAGCCACTGCCTCGGCACGCAGGGTGCTCGCGGGAACGCTTGGTTCCTTGCCGGGGGGTACAGCTACGGGTGCAACAGTGTCACGTGCCACACCCACGCGACTTTCCCACAGATCGATCCCCATTACATCGAGGTAGTGCCTGCGCAGCGCTTCCCGCCGTTCCATATCGTTAGCATAACCGCAGACGTACATAAACCAAAGCACCGCGCGCGCATGCTAGGCAATCTGCAGCGGCGTTGTTATCATCGCAGGATCTATCTTCCGCGACCGCCCATATGGCAGCAAAACTCAAGACATTCCTATTCGGCATGATTCTGGGCTCGATAATTGCCTTTCCGCTGGGCATTAACTTCGGCAAAGATGAACCGCTGTGGAGCAATCCGTTTGCGCAACGCGATGTCAGGGAGAAGGTTCTGAACAGCGTGAAGGAAGGGACCGAGCGCGCAATCGAGGGTGCCAAGGAAAAGATTCACGAGGCAACCAAACCAGCGCGCGGCATGCTGAAGCAATAGCGACAACAGGCGGCTGCCAGCGGCCACCACGCACTGGCCAGACAAACAAGGACGCCCACAGCGCGCCCTTGTTTGTCTAAATCGGCTGACCGGACTGCGGGTGAGTCCGCTCCACCGGTGCCACGAGCTTGTTCAGCGCATTGATGTAGGCCTTCGCCGATGCAATCACGATGTCCGTATCAGCCCCGTGGCCATTGACAATACGCCCCGCCTTTTCCAAACGCACGGTCACCTCACCCTGCGAGTCCGTGCCACTAGTAATATTGCTAACCGAGTACAGTTGCAACTGGCTCTCGCTCTGGACCACGCTGTCGATGGCCTTGTAGACCGCATCCACCGGGCCGCTGCCGGGCGCGCGCGCCTGCTTCTCCTCACCGTTCACCGCAAGTGCTACCGAGGCGACGGGGGTTTCACCCGTTTGCGAGCACACCTTCAGTGACACCAGGCGCAAATGCTCGTTGGCGTGCGCCAAGCCCTCCTCCGTCACCAGGGCCTGCAAGTCCTCGTCAAAGATCTCGTGCTTCTTGTCGGCCAGTTCCTTGAACCGCGCGAAGGCCGAGTTCAGTTGCTCCTCGGCCTTAAACTCGATACCCAGATCCGCCAATCGGGCGCGAAACGCATTGCGCCCGGAGTGCTTGCCAAGCACCATGCGATTGGCGGCCCAACCGACATCTTCGGCACGCATGATCTCGTAAGTCTCGCGGCTCTTGATAACGCCGTCCTGATGGATACCGGCCTCATGCGCAAAGGCATTAGCTCCCACGATGGCCTTATTGGGTTGCACCAGGAAACCGGTGATATTCGACACCAACCGGCTGGCGGGTACGATCTGAGTCGTGTCTATACGCGTGTCACACGAGAACATATCCTGGCGTGTGCGCACCGCCATGACGATTTCTTCCAACGACGCATTGCCGGCGCGTTCGCCCAGACCATTGATCGTGCACTCCACCTGGCGCGCACCTTTCATCACCGCCGCCAGCGAGTTGGCGACGGCCAATCCCAGGTCGTTGTGGCAATGTACCGAAAACACGGCTTTATCCGAGTTCGGCACCCGCTCCATCAACTCGGCAATCAGCGCACCGAACTGATCGGGCAGATTGTAGCCGACGGTATCCGGAATATTGACCGTGCGGGCACCGGCGTTGATAACCGCCTCGATTACGCGGCACAAAAAATCCGTCTCCGAACGTCCCGCGTCTTCCGGCGAGAACTCGACGTCGTCGGCGAAGCGACGCGCCTGCTTCACCGATGCCACAGCCCGCTCAACGACCTCATCGGGTTGCATACGTAGCTTCTCGCGCATGTGAATCGGTGAGGTGGCGATAAAAGTGTGGATGCGCCCGGATCGGGCCGACTTGATCGCCGCGCCGGCACGCTCGATATCGCTATCCAGCGCTCGCGCCAGCGCACAGACGGTAGTGTCGCTTACCGCCTCACAGACCGCCTTGACGGCCTCAAAGTCACCAGGGCTCGCCACCGGGAACCCGGCCTCGATCACGTCGACGCGCATCTTTTCCAATACCTTGGCGATGCGCACCTTTTCGTCAAGATTCATGGAAGCGCCCGGACTCTGTTCGCCGTCGCGCATAGTCGTATCGAAAATAATCAAATGTTTGCTCATTTCACGTCCCCTCCGGAGATGATGGTCCAACGGCCAATAACCGTGACCACTTACACGAAGACATAAATAACCAGATTTTGAGGGATGAGTAGTGTATGTGCGCCTAGCGGCGCAGCAGCCGCAGCGAAAGCGGCAAAAGGGGGACGCTGGGGGATAACGGCAACCGTCCGCCGCACCCAACGGCAGGGCGGTTGCTCAAAGCAGTCTTAGCGTGTCCAGATTGCATGATGTGTGCGATCCACAAGATCAGTGCGATATTGTAATCGCTAGCGCAGAAAAATTCAAAGCTTCTTTGAATGCTCGGGCTGGCGCTCAGGCGTACGTCGCAGCCCTTTCCAGGCCGCCGCCGCCGGCCCTGAGGCCGCGTAAGCCAGGAAAAACATGAACAGCACCTGGGGCGGATCGAGGAATACCAGCACAAAGAGCAACGGTACCGCGAGCACGGTCACGAACGGCACGCGGCCCTTGAGGTTCAGGTCCTTGAAGCTGCGGTAGCGGATGTTGCTCACCATTAGCACGCCCGCCAGGACGGTCACCAGCAACGCGAGAATACTGATCTCTTTTCCCGGAACGCCATAGCTGTACAGTACCCAGACAAACGCCATGACGACCGCCGCAGCCGCCGGGATCGGCAATCCCTGGAAATAACGCTTGTCCTGCGATGCCAGCTGCGTATTGAAACGGGCCAATCGCAGGGCACCACAGGCAGCATAAATGAATGCTGCGAGCCAGCCGAGCTTGCCCAATCCCGACAGCGCCCATTCGTACATCACAAGCGCCGGCGCGAGGCCGAACGACACCACGTCCGCCAGGCTATCGAACTCGGCACCGAAGTCACTTTCGGTACGGGTCCAGCGCGCCACCCGGCCATCAAGCGTGTCCATGATCATGGCAATAAACACGGCCAGCGGCGCGTACTCGAAGTTGCCGTTCATTGCCTGCACGATGGCAAAGAACCCGGCAAACAGACCCGCGGTGGTGAACAGGCTAGGCAGGATATAGATGCCCCTACGCGGATGCTCATCCGTCTTTTTCTGACCTTTTTGCCGAATCGTTCGCATGCTCAATGAATTAGGAACGCGATGATGTCGCTGCCGGCCTTTACCTTATCGCCCAAGGTGACCCGGACCTGGCTGCTCGGCGGGATATAGACATCCACGCGGGATCCGAACCGGATAAATCCGTAACGTTCACCTTGCGCGATGCGTTCCCCGGGTTGAACATCACAAAGTATACGCCGGGCAAGTAGCCCTGCAACCTGAACCACGATGATGTCATCGCCCTCGTCAGTCTGAATCCATAGGGCGTTACGCTCGTTTTCATCCGAGGCCTTATCCAGGGAAGCATTGAGGAAACGCCCATGGCGATACCAACGCTCAATGATCTTGCCTTCCGTCGGACTGCGGTTCGAGTGCACGTTAAACACATTCATGAAAATGCTCACACGTTTTGCCGGCCGATCGAGATAAGGGTCATGCACGTCACCGACGGCGATGACGCGGCCATCCGCCGGACACACGAGCCCCAGCGGCGCCGCCGGTATATTGCGGGAGGGGTCGCGAAAGAATTGCAAGACAAAAACGAAAGCGAGCCAAATCGGCAGTGCCCACACCCAGCCCAGAAAGTAATGCACACCCGCGGCGGCCCCGCCGGTGACGGCTGCGTGTACCCAGCCTTCGCGAGCCAGCAGTGGCACCCTACCCTTGGCCATAATTCTGCGACAGGCTCAAGTTAGCTCGTATTGCAGCCGATTGCGGCAACACCCGAATCTACGGCGGGCAGCACGGTGCTGCGTACGCGCCGGCAGCCGGGGCTTTTTCCGGGCACTTCCGCAGCCTATGGACATGCTTGGCGATCCTACCCGCGGGCAACCGATATCGATACGCAATTCCGCAAAGCAACACTGCCGATGCCGGGGCTTGGGTTGAGAGAACACCTGCGCCTATGTGATCAGCATCTAAAATAGTTCTTTTAGTTCTTTTCTTTATCCACGAGCTTATTGGCCTTGATCCAAGGCATCATCTCGCGCAAGCGCGCACCGACCTCCTCGATCGGATGCTCACTGGCCTTGGCGCGCAATTCCTGAAAACGCTTTCCACCCGTTTCGTTTTCCTTCATCCACTCGCGCGCAAACTCGCCGGACTGGATTTGCTGCAGGATCTTTCTCATCTCCGCCCGTGTCTGCTCGTTGATCACACGCGGGCCCCGTGTCAGATCACCATACTCGGCGGTGTTGGAGATTGAATACCGCATGTCCTGTATCCCGCCTTCGTACATGAGATCAACGATGAGCTTCAGCTCGTGCAGACATTCAAAGTAGGCCATTTCCGGCGCGTAGCCGGCCTCCGTCAGGATTTCATAGCCCGCCTGCGCCAGCGAGGTAAGACCACCGCAGAGCACGGTCTGCTCGCCGAACAGGTCGGTCTCGGTTTCCTCACGGAAGGTAGTCTCTATGATCCCCGCGCGCCCGGCGCCGATGGCGGCGGCGTAAGAGATCGCAAGTGCCCGCGCCTTGCCCGAGGCATCCTGGCCCACCGCAACCAGCGACGGGATACCGCCCCCCTCGGTGTAGGTCGAACGCAGGAGATGGCCCGGACCCTTGGGCGCCACCATAAAGACATCCAGATCTGCGCGCGGCTCGATGAATTCGTAGTGAATGTTGAAGCCGTGTGCGAACGCCAGCGCGGCGCCATGTTTGAGGTTCGGCTCTACGTGCTCCTTGTAGAGCGCTGCCTGTTTCTCGTCCGGCGCCAGCATCATAGTGACATCGGCGTCACGTACGGCGTCCCCAACAGTCATCACGGGCAACCCGGCCTTCTCTGCCTTGGGCCACGAGGCCGAGCCCTCGCGCAGACCGACGACCACGTCGATGTGACTGTCCCGCAGATTCAAAGCATGGGCGTGGCCCTGTGAGCCGTAACCGATGATGGCTACCTTCTTGCCCTGAATAACGGCAATATCAGCGTCTTTGTCATAATAGACTTTCATGTTCCCACCCTTTGCGGCCACGAGTTGCCGCAGTGTCACCGGGTCCTAGAGGTCACGTCGAGATTTGAGCGACCGCAGTGCCTTCCTGACCGTTCTCCAACTCGCTGCGCCGAAATCGCGGTTTTCCATTTTCTCTATTTTTCAACGGCTTACAGCCGTCAAACACTAGCAGTCCATCCTTGTACCGCCAACAGACTGTGGAAAAACTCTGTTTTTCCACAGTCTGTTAGACGCGAAGCCCTTTTTCCCCGCGCGCGATACCCGAGGCACCGGAACGCGCAAGCTCGATGATACCCACCCCACGAATCGCCTCCACGAAAGCATCCAGTTTCTCGCCGGTGCCGGTCAGCTCGATGGCGTAGGTGGTCTCCGTTACATCTATCACGCGCCCGCGGAAAATATCGACCAGTCGCTTTACCTCCGCACGCGCATCACCTACCGCCCTGACCTTGATCAGCATCATCTCTCTTTCGATATGCCGCCCTTCAGTGAGATCGCTCAGCTTCACGACCTCCACGAGCTTGTGGAGCTGCTTGGTGATTTGCTCGATCACATCGTCCGACCCGCGGGTCACGAGGGTCATGCGTGACAAAGTCGCGTCCTCGGTGGGCGCTACGCTGAGGGAATCGATATTGTAACCGCGCGCGGAGAACATATTGG
>VRUB01000234.1 GCA_019456345.1 Nitrospira sp.
CGCTGTCGAGCAAGCCTATGGCCTCCATGACGGCGTCTTTTGTCTGGCTTTCGATAGTGTGCGGGGTGATTTCATGGCGGTGCTCGAAGGCATCGTCAATGATCTGCTGAATATTATTCATAAACTATTCTCCCAAAAAGCCGTAACCGGTTTCCACCCTCGTCGGAGCCCGCCGTACACACGAATCGAGCGCGACCGCCGGGGTCTGTTTGAGGGTCCTCATCTCCCGTCGTGGTGTGTACCTGGATCGACTCTACGGTGTTTCCCGCGCGCGAGGATGGTTGGACTGAACCCAAGTCTTGAATTCTACAAGATTCTGGTCATCATTGGCTTGCCCCGTGGCAAGCGCAACCCGCACAATAACCGGGTAGCGCTCAGATAACATCCGGGGGTCTGCGCGTCCGGGTTGCCGCTCGCATCGATCGACGCTACGCCGCCGTGCCGGCCGGGGATTCAGAACGACCAATTCTTGATGCAAGACACTTCTTTAAGTCGTTTCTCCGTCATCGCGCTTCTGCTGGGTGCGACCATGTGGGGCGTGATCTGGTATCCCCTGCGTTTACTGGAGGCCGAGGGCTTGTACGGCATATGGCTGACTTTTGCCGTGTACCTGGCGGCTGTCACTGTAAGTCTTCCGCTCGCCCTGCGGTGTCGCCGCGAATTTCGTGAGCACTGGCGCATCTTGGTGCCACTTGCCGTTACGGGGGGCTGCACCAATGTCGCCTTCATATTGGCTGTGCTCGACGGTAATGTGATGCGTGTGTTGCTGCTGTTCTATTTGTCGCCATTATGGACAGTAATACTGGGGTGGCTGCTGTTGGGTGAGCGCGCGTCCATGATGTCGCTGGCGACGCTGATGCTCGCCATGTCTGGTGCGGTCGCGATGTTATGGAACCCCATAATAGGCGCCCCCTGGCCACAAACGCACGCAGATTGGTTAGCAATCGTAGCTGGCCTCGCGTTTGCGGCCTCGAATGTACTGGTGCGCAAGGGTCAGCAGATCAGCATAACAGCGAAGTCCGCCGTGACCTGGTTCGGCGTAGTGGTGTTGGCCGGGGGGCTGATTGTGTCGCTGGGTTTGCCGATGCCCGGCGTTAGTGTGGCGGTTGCGGTCGGGGCGGGTGCGCTGGGAGTGTTTGGCATCCTTGTCATGACCGTGCTGGTGCAGTACGGAGTTAGCTACATGCCGGTGCACCGCTCCGCCGTCATTCTGTTGTTTGAGCTTGTCGCCGGTGCCGTCTCCCAGCAGTTACTCACGGACGAGATATTGTCGCAGCGCGAATGGATCGGCGGGGCTATCATTGTGATCGCCGCCTATCTGTCGGCACGATTGTGACGTTTCTGGCACTAACGCAGAGTACCCGGAGGCGCAGGGGACGCAACTCGCTACTTGTGACCTTACTGTGACCGGCGCGAACATGGCGGCACTGCCATAAGAAATTATCGAAGAATCTTAGCTGTTCTCTGCGCCCCCTGCGCCTCCGGGTACTCTGCGTTTAATCCCTTAGTGTCTTATATGCACGCTCCCCGAAGATAGCCGTGCCGATACGCACCATGGTTGCGCCTTCGGCAATCGCAATGGGAAAATCATCGGTCATGCCCATGGAGAGCTCGGTGAACTGGGGCAGGGCGAAACGCTGCGCGCACTCTTCGCGCAACGCCCGCAGTCGCGCAAAGCAATCGTGAAGGATACGCTCATCACCGTGATACGGTCCCAGCGTCATCAGCCCGCGCAACGAGATGTGAGTGAGATTTGCTGCCATCAGTTGCTCGATGAGCTCGAATGTGGATTCGGGCGCAACCCCACGTTTGTTCGGATCGCGAGTAACGTTTACCTGTACCAGGGTATCCAGTCGGGCATCGGTGCCCTCGCAGGCCCGCGACAGTTTTTGTGCCAGGGGCAGTCGATCGATTGAGTGTACCCAGGAGAAATGACCCGGGATGAACTTCGCCTTGTTGGTCTGCAGGTAACCGATAAAATGCCCGGTCAGCCCGAGGTCGTGCAGGGACGGGAATTTGCTCAAGGCCTCTTGTACCGTGTTCTCACCAAAATCTGTTTGGCCTGCACGAAAGGCCGCCTCGACTGTTCCGCGTGGCACGGTTTTCGAGACCGCGATGAGCCGGACGTCGAGCGGGTTCCTCCCGGCGTGCACGGCGGCATCGTTGATGGCACGCCTAACGACACGCAGGTTGTGCGCGATATCGACGTTTTCGATGCTTAAAGAGGGCGCGCGCGGTGGCGAGATCATGCATATTTGTATACCGGCACCGGATCCAAGATACAAGTAATCTTCAGATACAAGATGCAACGGTCAAGATACAAGAACAGAGCCTGCTAGCAGCGCGGGCTGTGCCTGATTTCACTTGTATCTTGGGTCTTGTATCTGGTTTACTTTGTCCGCGCCGCCAACCGCATGCGCCGGTCCAGGTACGGGCGCGGGTTCACCGTGCGCCCGTTGCGCAAGACCTCAAAGTGCAGGTGCGGACCGGTGGAGCGCCCCGAGGTGCCCACCCGCGC
>VRUB01000053.1 GCA_019456345.1 Nitrospira sp.
GACGGTATGATGTCAGGTGTAAATGTCGCTGCCACAGCCAAGCTCGCACAAGCGATCGCCATCCCCGTGATCGCGTCCGGGGGGGTCAGGAACCTGGAAGATATTCGGGGGCTGTGTGAGGTCGCCGAGGCCGGTATCGTGGGCGCGATTACGGGCCGGGCAATCTACGAGGGCTCGCTTGATGTGGCCGAGGCGCAGAAGCTTGCCGACGAACTGACCTGAAAACTTCCAATGCTCAAAGAGGCGAAGACGCAAAGAGCTTTACGATCTGTATGGAAATGGTTTTTTTACCCACAGATTCTTTACGTCTGAGCATTTATTAGTGTTGGACTTTTATGCCTATTCGCGTTGGGTTTTAGGCGTTGAGTTTTAGGATATGGGACTCGCCAAGCGTATTATTCCGTGCCTGGATGTGGATGCTGGCCGCGTAGTCAAGGGTGTTCGATTCGTGGATATCCGTGATGCCGGCGATCCAGTAGAGGTCGCGCGCCGCTATGACGAGCAAGGTGCCGACGAGATTACCTTTCTTGACATCACAGCGAGCTCCGACGAGCGTGACACCATGATGCACGTCGTCGAAGCGGTGGCGAGCGAGGTCTTTATACCGCTAACGGTTGGCGGTGGAATTCGTGATACCGGTGATGTTCGCCGTATGCTGAATGCCGGCGCCGATAAGGTGGCAATCAATACGGCGGCAGTGCGGCAGCCAGAGTTCGTAAAAGCGGCATCCGATCATTTTGGCAATCAGTGCATTGTTGTCGCCATTGATGCGAAACAGGTAGAGCATGGTGAGCATCCTCGCTGGGAGGTATATACGCACGGCGGGCGAAAACCGACTGGCATTGACACCCTCGAATGGGCCCAGCGGATGGCAGAGTACGGGGCCGGCGAGCTGCTTTTGACCAGCATGGACCGTGACGGTACCCGTGACGGATTCGATTTGGTGTTGACCCGGACCGTGAGCGATGCCGTGAATGTTCCGGTTATTGCTTCAGGCGGTGTCGGAAATCTCGACCATCTGGTTGCCGGTGTCCTCGAAGGGCACGCGGATGCGGTGCTGGCTGCGAGCATCTTTCATTTTGGTGAATATACGATCGGCGAGGCTAAGCAGCGGCTCGCCGAACGTGGTATCGACGTCAGGCTGTAACGTGCCAGCGCTCTGCCACGCGCTGTGGTAGACGTATAATCATGAGAAGAGCCGAAACACTGTAATGTCCGAGGAATTGTTGAGCGAGATAAACTGGAACGATGAAGGGTTGGTTCCCGTTATCGCCCAGGAGAGCGCCACCGGGCGGGTACTCCTGCTCGCCTGGATGAACCGCGAAGCGCTGGCAGCGACTGTGCGCGAAGGGCAGGCCGTCTACTGGTCCCGTACCCGCGCCAGCTTGTGGCGCAAAGGGGAACAATCCGGGCATGTGCAAATCGTCAAGGATATCCGGCTCGACTGCGACAACGACACGGTGCTGTTGACAGTGGAGCAGAAAGGGGGTATCGCCTGTCATACGGGGCGTCACAGCTGTTTTTTCCGACAGTGGCAAAGCGACGGCTGGGTGGAGGTGGAGCCGGTGCTGAAAAGCGTGGAAGAGATATACGGTAAGAAATGATGATTGGACCGTTTTCAACGCTCCACGAGAGAGGTCAAAAAGCGTTCCTGGCACGTGGGTCTGCAGACGCGCTACGCACCTCATGGCGCGCCCAGCCCTGTCTGGATCAGCCACCGTCCTGAGCAATGGCCGAAATCCTCGAGAAGCTGGCGATCATCCTGGAGGCCCGGAAGCAGGCGGACCCGGGCTCCTCTTATGTGGCGGGGCTGTACGCTAAGGGCCTGGAGACGATTTTGAAGAAGATCGACGAGGAGGCCACGGAGTTGGTAGTGGCCGCGCGGTCGCGTGATTCCGGCCAGGTAATACACGAGACCGCGGATCTGTGGTTTCATACCATGGTGCTGCTGGCGCAACAGGGGCTCAGGCCCGAGGATGTCTTGCGCGAGCTCGAGCGGCGATTCGGCGTATCGGGCCTGACGGAAAAGGCCCAGCGCGGTGGCGCCAAGTAGATGGTCAGGTGTCTGTGGAGTAGCATTGCCGTGATGAGCCCGTAGTTTCGCGCGTGTCCCGCGCGCGGTGGGGTAACATTAGTGGTGCCAATGGTTGTGGTTTGTGACTGCCCTAAGGACTGCGGACAGGACTGACAACACTGTTGAGACGGAGACACAGAGTAGGCAAGCGGGGTCTAAATTGGTTAATGTTTGCACGTTAGCGCACGGCGAACACGCCAGTAGCGCTTGATAGTAACGGGAGAAGGCGTATGGGTGGTATTGGTATCTGGCAATTGGTAATAATCTTGGTCATAGTGATCCTGGTCTTTGGTGCCAAGAAGATCAGGACTCTCGGTGGGGATCTGGGCATGGCGATCAAGAACTTCAAGTCCGCGGTCAAGCAAGGTGACGAGGCGGAAGAGGAGGAAGCGAAGCAAGTCGAGCACAAGTCCGAAAAGGTTGTCGATAGTGACGTCGCGTCCAAGAAGAAGCAAAAGGCGTGAGCGCGCAAGCATCGACGCGACCGCGTAACCATGTTCGATATCGGAATGGGAGAGCTGGCGCTGATCGGCCTGCTCGCCTTGTTTGTACTGGGGCCAAAGCGGTTGCCGGAGGTGGCGCGAATGGCCGGCCTGTGGGTCGGGCGGATGCGTCGTTTCATTGCCAGCGTCAAGGAAGACTTTGATCAGGAGTTGCAAACGGAGGAGCTTGCCGATCTGCGCAATCTCCAGGACGAGATTAGCGAAACTCGCCAGTTGATCCAGCGCTCCTCCAGCGAGGCGCTGGATCGCCTGCAACGTGAGGTCGACGCCCCGCCTCAGGGCAAACCTGCCGAGAAGCCTCGCAGGCGCAATTCCCCAAGCCGTGCCCGCACTTCCAAGCGGAAGAAGACCGTAGCGCGCGCGAAACCGTCTAAGAAGACTACTGCCCGGAAGAAAGATGGCGGCGCGAGAAAACCACGGCGTCGCTGAGGGCACGTTTCTCTCCCACCTCGTGGAGTTGCGCAACCGCCTGATGTATGCGGCGGGTGCCGTTCTCGGGGTATTCGCGGCGTTGGTGTACTTTGCACGCGAGATTTACGTAATCGTCGCCCAGCCATTGATGGCAGTGCTGCCGGAAGACAGCAGCATGATCGCCACCGAACCGGCTGCGCCGTTCTTCATCCCCATCAAGCTGACCTTTGCCGTGGCGGTTGTAATAACGATTCCTTATCTGCTTTATCAGCTATGGGCTTTTATAGCGCCAGGCCTGTACAAGCGCGAGCGCAAGCTTGCTTTACCGCTCCTCGTGTCCAGTACGATATTGTTTTACGCTGGCATGGCATTTGCCTACTTCGTCGTATTTCCGATCGCCTTCCTTTTCTTCACGTCCTATGCGCCCGAAGGCGTGCTCGTGATGACTGACATCGGCGCATACCTGAGCTTTGTGCTGCGAATGTTTTTCGTATTTGGCATAGCCTTTGAGATGCCCATCGCCATTATCCTGCTTACCCGGGCTGGGGCGATTGATCCCGACACGCTGGGATCCAAGCGGGCGTATGTTGTGATCGGAACGTTCGTCATTGCGATGCTACTAACGCCGCCGGATGCTTTTTCACAGATATTGCTTGCCATACCGATGCTGCTGTTATTCGAGGTCGGAATTTTCTTCGCCCGCCGCATGAAGCCGGCGGCAGACAGCGACAATGAAGACGAGGAGGCGCAGTACCATGATTTCACTGACTGATGGACGGGGCGTGTGGTCGCGCCGGTAGACACCCCGACGCTGCCACGACGGGTGAACAACACGGCGCGTCCCCGGTCGAATTGGCTATGCGTATATTCTCTATGAAATTGGGGTGGCTCTGGCTGTCTTTCGTCTGCCTGCCCGCCCTTGCGGACCGGGCGCTGGCGCTGGAGAACCAGTTAGCGCGGCACCCCTCGCCCTATCTAGCCATGCATGCCGAGGATCCCGTTGCGTGGCAGCGATGGTCCCAGGCTGCGGTCGATCGGGCGCGGAATAACCGGAAGCTGCTTTACATCTCGATCGGGTATTTCTCCTGCCATTGGTGTCATGTCATGCAGCGGGAAAGCTACCGTGATACAGACATCGCGCAGTTTCTTAACCGCAACTTTATCCCGGTCAAGGTCGATCGTGAGCTGCAACCGGCGCTGGATGCGCGCATGATCGAGTTTGTCGAGGCGACACAGGGCAGGGGGGGATGGCCACTGAACGTATTTGTTACCCCCGATGGCCATCCGCTGTATGCGGTGCTGTACCTTCCGCCCGAACGCTTTTTGCAGGTGATCCGGCGCATACACGAGCTGTGGGTGACCGATCGCAACCAGCTGGCGGCGCTTGCGCGCCGCGCGGCCGTGGTGGCCGAAGGCCCCGGGCGCCCGCAGATCGACGCGCAGCGTGTACGCAGCTACGCGGCCGCGGCTGAAAAACGGGCGCTGACCATGGCCGACCCGCTGCAAGGCGGTTTCGGGCAACGCAACAAGTTTCCTTCCGTGCCCCAACTCGAATTTCTGCTGGAGCGCTGGCAGCGCTCGCACGACCAGGAGCTGGGCGACTTTCTGCTCCTGACGTTGGATAAGATGGCGGGACGCGGGCTGCACGACCATCTCAGCGGCGGATTTTTCCGCTATACGATCGACCCCGCGTGGACGACGCCCCATTTCGAGAAAATGCTCTACGGAAATGCGCAGCTGGCGCAGCTCTATCTTCGTGCCGCACGTACGTTCGGCCGCCCGGCGTTCGAGCAAGTGGCGCGGCGCACGCTGGATTTCGTGGTAACAGAGCTACGCACGTCTGCCGGGGCGTTTATTGCGTCGCTGTCTGCGGTCGACGATCGTAAGGTTGAAGGCGGGTACTACTTGTGGGATCGCGAGCAGCTGCAACAGATTCTGAGCGCACGCGAACTTCGCGTGTACACGATGGCCGCGGGCATGAACGGCCCGGCGCCGTTCGATCAAGGCTACCTGCCCGCGCGAGCGCTGCCGTCCACGGAGATCGCCAGCCGCTTGCAGCTAACGAAGGCGGAGGTGGAACATGTGTTGGCCGGCGCCACACGCAAGCTTTACCGCGCGCGCAGCCGCCGTGGTTTGCCCCAGGACACCAAGCTGCTGGCCGGCTGGAACGGGCTCGCACTGTCGTCTTTCGCTTATGCCGCACGTGTGACCGGGGATGATGGCTATCGTCAGGTGGCGCGCGGCGTACGTGATTATCTCATGCACCAGCTGTGGGACGGATCTACGCTTCGCCGTGCCGTCTCACACGGCAAGCCCGTAGGTCGGGCGGCAGTGGAGGACTATGCCTATGTGGCGCAGGGGCTGCTCGCCTGGGCCAGGCTTAGCGGCCGCCATCAAGACTTTGTCCAGGCAAGAGCGGTTGTGCGCGAAGGTTGGAACCGATTCTACGGGCCGCGCGGGTGGCGCCTGGCAGAGACCAGCCTGATCGAGGCGGAGGCGGGCCAGGACCTGATCCTGGACGGGCCGATGCCGTCACCGCCGGCGGTGCTGGCACGCACTAGCCTGGAGCTTGCGGCCAGGCTCGACGATCAGGGCCTGCGCGATCGGGCGCTATCGGCGCTCAACTCGGGGCACGCACAACTGGCGCGCAACCCGTTCTGGCACGCCACCCAGGTCGGGACCATGGCTGCATTTGTGAAGGTGCCCCGGCCCTGAGCGGCTGTCCCGGGGCTACCCGGCGTCAGCTGCTGCGCGCAACATGCGTTTTTGCCCTCGAGCTGGTGATGTAGCAGTCGCGCTCGTGTATAATCCGCGCGCGCCGCTTGGCGGCGCGTAATAAATCCTAAATGTTCCCTGGGTTTCCGCAATGACACCGCTGATAGCGCAAGCGGGGGTTTAGGGGCGAGTGCTTCAGGGGGGTTTCCATGAGTGGCCAGGGAATCGATCCGACAAGACGGCGGTTGCTCGCGGTAACGACGGGCCTGGGGTTGGTCGGAGCGGGTTTTGCCGCCGCGCCTTTTGTTCTGAGCATGATGCCGAGCGCGCGCGCGCGGGCACGGGGCGCGCCGGTGGCGGTTGACATCAGCAAGCTCGAACCCGGACAGATGTTAATCGTGGAATGGCGTGGCAAGCCGGTGTGGATCGTAAACCGCACGGCGGAGATGCTCGCGAGCCTCGCGCAACTCGACGAGGCGGTGGCAGACCCGCGGTCCGAGGACAGCATCCAGCCTGTATACGCGATCAACGAAGCACGCTCGATCAAACCCGAGATTCTGGTCCTGGTGGGTATCTGTACCCACCTTGGTTGCTCGCCGCTAGCCAAGTTGGTGAGCGGTGCGGCCTCGGGGCTTGGCCGCGAGTGGCGCGGGGGCTTCTTCTGCCCATGCCACGGTTCTAAGTTCGATCTGGCGGGGCGCGTTTACAAGAATGTACCGGCACCTACGAATCTCGTGGTGCCGCCGTACGGGTTCCTGAGCGACACGCGAATCATCATTGGAGAGCATCCAGAGAAGGGAATCGCGTGATGGAAAAACTGCTTACGTGGATTGATGCACGTTTCCCGCTTACCAAGGTCTGGAACGAGCACCTGGCCAAGTACTACGCCCCGAAGAATTTCAACTTCTGGTATTACTTCGGTTCCCTCGCGCTGCTGGTGCTGGTGATGCAGATCGTGACGGGTATCTTCCTGGCGATGCATTACAAGCCCGATACCGAGCGCGCCTTTGCGTCGGTGGAGTACATCATGCGCGATGTGCCGTGGGGCTGGCTGCTGCGGTATATGCATTCCACGGGGGCCTCGCTGTTTTTCGTTGCGATCTATCTGCACATGTTTCGTGCATTGCTCTACGGGTCTTACCGCGCCCCGCGGGAGCTCGTGTGGCTCCTCGGTATGGTGCTTTTCGTCGCGTTGATGGCGGAGTCGTTTACGGGCTACCTGCTGCCGTGGGGCAACATGTCGTACTGGGGCGCGCAGGTAATCATCTCGCTGTTCGGCGCAATCCCGCTGATTGGCGATGGTCTGGCGGAATGGATACGCGGTGACTTCGTGGTGTCCGATGCCACGCTCAATCGTTTTTACTCGTTTCATATTGTTGCGATACCGTTGGTGATAATCGGCCTGGTATACATGCACATCGTCGCGCTGCACCGGGTTGGATCAAACAATCCCGACGGCATAGAAATAAAGAAAAACAAGGACAAAGACGGCGTGCCCTTGGATGGAATCCCGTTTCACCCGTATTACAGCGTCAAGGACATGGTCGGTGTCACGGTATTCCTGATGATTTTTTCGGCGATCGTATTCTTTGCCCCCGAGCTCGGCGGCTGGTTCTTGGAGCACGATAATTTCGTCCCGGCTAATATCCTGCAGACCCCACCTGAGATCGTGCCGTTGTGGTATCTCACGCCGTTTTACTCTATCTTGCGCGCTGTCACGATAGATATCGGCCCAGTCCCGGCAAAGTTGCTCGGTGTGCTGTCTATGGGCTCAGCGATTGGTTTGTTCTTTTTCCTTCCGTGGCTCGATCGTTCGCCAGTGAGGTCGATTCGTTACCGTGGCTGGATGTACAAGACGGCGCTTTCGCTATTTGCTATCAGCTTCGTGATGCTCGGCTATCTCGGGACCCAGAGACCGGAGGGCCCGAATCTTATTCTGGCGCAGATCGCGTTCGTGATCTATTTCGCGTTTTTCTTGCTTATGCCGTGGTACACGAAGTACGACAAGACGAAACCCGAACCTGACAGGGTGACCTAGGGTTGAGAAACATCTATCTGGCAATCTGTATTGCTTTCATACCGGCGGCAGCTTTGGCGGCCGAGTCGACGATCAAGCTTGACCCCGTCGAGGTGGACTTGCAGGACAAGCCATCACTACGGCGCGGCGCGAGAATCTTCGTGAACTACTGCCTTTCGTGCCACAGTGCCGCCTACATGCGATACGACCGCATGGGGCGGGATCTTGGCATCAGTGAGGAGCTGGTGGAAGAAAACCTCATGTTTGCCACGGACAAGGTCGGCAACCTGATGACAGTCACCATGCCTCGCGCAGACGCTGAAACTTGGTTTGGCGTCGCGCCGCCGGATTTGACGCTGGTGACCCGCTCCCGCGGGCCGCAGTGGTTTTATAACTACATGCGCAGCTTTTATCGCGACCCTAAGACAGTTAGCGGATGGAATAATCTACATTTCCCTGATGTGGCCATGCCTAATGTGCTTTACGGGATGCAAGGGGTGCAGCGTGCGGTATTTGAACCCAAGGAAGATGGTACCAAGGAGTTCCAAGGATTCGAGGTGGAACGGCCTGGCGCTATGACCCCGAAAGAATTTGACCAGGCAATGCGTGATCTCACGAATTTTATGGTGTATTTGGGCGAACCCGCGCGCCTGGTTCGTGGTCGAATCGGTGTGTACGTCCTGATCTTCCTCGCCGTATTTGTTGTCTTCGCCTATCTACTCAAGCGAAACTACTGGAAAGACATACATTAATATAGGGGTCCAACGACTCGATTGGAACGGGCGCTACCGCTCACCCGCCCTATTGCAATCCGTATATTGGAGAAGTGGCAAATGGCATCGCCTATGAATCGAAAACCGATCATGACCCTGTATTCCGGGATCAATGATCCGTTTAGCCACCGCACCCGCATCGTGCTGTTTGAAAAAGATGTAGAGTGTCGAATCATCGAAGTCGACCCGTACAGAAAGCCGCGAGAGCTCGCCGATCTCAATCCCTACAATCAGGTTCCAACCATAGTCGATCGTGATCTCGTGCTTTATGGTTCGTTAATCATCAACGAGTACCTTGACGAGCGACTTCCGCATCCACCGCTCATGCCGGTGGACCCGGTGTCACGCGCGCGCGCGCGGTTGATGTTGATACGTTTCGACCGCGATTGGTACAGCTTGCTTCCGGATATTACCGACGGTGACAGAAAAACAGTTACCCGGGCTCGTAATATCATCCGCGACGGACTCAGTGTCATTTCGCAAATCTTCAAGGAGCGGCCCTATGTTCTGGGCGACGAATTCTCGCTGGTCGACTGTTGCCTGGCACCGATCCTGTGGCGGCTCGGTTTGTACGGCGTCAACCTGCCGCGGCAGGCGAAACCGATTCTGGAGTACGCGGAGCGCATATTTTCCCGCAAGTCCTTCGAGCTCAGCCTCAGCGAGGCGGAGCGGGAAATCCGCGCCAAGCAGTGACCCGTGGCATTTCCGCCGTGCGTTGTGGAAGCAAAGACGCAGTTTTTCCCGGTCAGTAACCCTGCGAAGAGGTACCGTACGCGCCAGCATTGAGCTGAGTGATTAACCTTCGCTGAGCGGCGCAATGGGCTGGGTTAATGGCCAGGGGGGTGGATCCATGCGCCGTATTCGCGGCTTACTGGAAACAGTTTGTCAGCAACCTGCCAGGACGATAGACGATCATGACCGCTATCAAACCGTATTTGATTCGTGCCATACGCGACTGGGCGGTAGAAAATGGGTTCACCCCGCATGTCGTGGTCGACGCATCGGCTTCGGCCGTGGACGTCCCCACGGAGTTCGTTAAAAATGGCCGCATTTTGCTGAATATCCACCCACGTGCCGTGCACGACTTCGACCTGCAGGAAGAATGGTTGGTGTTTTCCGCCAGATTCGGCGGGCAGGCCCGCGCGCTGGCGATTCCTGTAGCCGCAATCCGCGCCATCTACGCGCGCGAAAACAGCCAGGGCGTTGCGTTTCCTGAAGACTCCGGTGTCGGGGAGGATGACCAAGCCAATTCCTGTGCGGGTACGGACGATCCGAGCAAGAAAGGACCCCACCTCAAGATCGTTAAGTAAGCGCAGAGTGTCGCGCATTGGCGATACCCAAGTCCCGCTGCGGCGACTGCAAGTCAACCGGTTCAAGTCACTGCCGATCAGTTTGTCGAACGCCAGCCGGGACCGCCGTTTGTCTCCAGGGTCAGGTCCCCACCGGCTTTCGAGCGCGCATGCCGAACTGTCTTAAGGCACGTATGGCGCGCCGCGCCCATCGGCCCCCAAAGCCCGTGTACGACAGCAACAGTGGCGGGCCGTCGACCGGATAATCCACAAATCGCCCCCGCTGCGGGACAAGAACGGTCAAGCTCGGCGCAGCACTCAACGGCCCCCAGCACCACGCACTCGCCCGAGCCGCCGCGAGGCCGCACCACGACACCAGCCCCGACGCGTACCCCGCGCCGGCGCACCCCGGCATGTCACATCGCCCCGTGCCAGGCAGAATCGCGCTAGCCTGAGACGTCGCTGATGCAACCGCCATACCTTTCCAGGTGTGTGGTGGCCAAAATGGCTGAGCCAAGGCAGTGACCGCGCTGCCCAATTGTAACGCGCGCGCGTTGTGAATATGCTTCGCGAGCGGGCTCGTGCGATCGCACCGCAAGCTCACGCCGGAGGCGCCATGATCAAGGTCGTTCGTGCCGATATAACGACTCTCGCGGTAGATGCCATTGTTAATGCGGCCAACCAAACGTTACTGGGGGGCGGCGGTGTTGATGGGGCCATTCACCGCGCGGCTGGCCCCGAGTTATTGCAGGCATGCCGCAAGATCGGTGGTTGCCCCACCGGCGAGGCGTGCATCACGCCGGGTTTCAAGTTGCCCGCCAAGTGGGCCGTCCACACGGTTGGACCTGTGTGGCACGGTGGACGAAAAAGTGAGCCCGCGTTACTCGCCTCCTGCTATCAAGCTGCGCTCGAGCTCGCGCTGCAGAACGGCGTACGCACGATTGCCTTTCCAGGACTCAGTACGGGCGCCTACGGCTACCCCAAGCAGCAGGCAACCCGCATTGCCGTAGGTATCATGCGCGAGTATGAGGAGAAGTTCGAGGAAATCATATGCTGTTGTTTTAGCGAGGAAGATAGAAAGAACTACGAAGAGACCGTGGCTAGTAGCTAGCAGGCCGCTGAAAAACTCTTTTTAGCGGTCTGCTAGAGCGGTGCATGGAGGCACCGCACATCTTTCGAGCACGTAAGTGCTCGAAAGATGGAGCAGAGCAAAAACCGCGCTTTTTGCTCTGCGAGCTGAGAAAGGCCAAGGACGGACTTTTTCAGCATCCTATTAGTAGCGAGGAAAACAACCGAAAACCCTGACGAGGTTCAGCCCTCGCTACTCGAAACTGCGTCCTCGCTACTGAAGTTAAGGGGAAAGATTTTGCCCGGATTCAGGATCCCGTTGGGATCGAACTGCTGCTTGATGCGCCACATGAGGTCGAGTGTAACCGGGTCGATCTCGCGATTGATGTAATCACGCTTCTCCCGGCCGACCCCGTGCTCGCCTGAAAGCGTACCGCCGAGCTCAAGTACAAGATCGAACACCTGTGAGAGGCAGGGCCGCGCCTGTTGCTCTTGCTTGGGGTCTTGCGAGTCGTAGAGCAGGTTGACATGAATGTTTCCATTTCCCGCATGCCCAAAGTTGACGATCGGAATACCGAAATCACGACTCAGCTTTTCCAGCCCTTCGATTAGCTCGGGAATGCGGGATACGGGGACGACGACGTCTTCGTTCAACTTGTTCGGTGCGATCTTGCGCAGCGTAGGTGACAATGCCTTGCGCGTAGTCCACAGAGCCGCAATCTCCGCAGCCGTCTTCGCTGCCTTGAGCTCGATCAAACCGGCGCCGCTTGCCGCATGCGACACTGATTCGACCGCGGCATCCAGCCCAATCTCGGGGCCGTCCACCTCTATCATCAGCAACGCGCCGGCCGCCGGTGGTAGGACTACGTTTGAGTAGTCCCGGATCATGTCGATCGCGGCGCCGTCCATGAACTCCAATGCACATGGCGTCACGGGCTGTGCCATGATGCGCGACACGGCGGCAGCCGATTCTCGCACGCTGGCGTACACGGCTTGTAACGTGCGCTTGGCTTCCGGTTGCGGGGTCAGCTTCAGCGTTGCCTCAGTGATGATGGCAAGCGTTCCCTCTGATCCGATGATGAGCCGCGTCAGGTCGTAGCCCACAACGCCTTTGGTCGTGTAGACGCCAGCGTGGATGTCGTCACCCGTGCCGATGACTGCGCGCAGGCCCAGTACGTTCTCGCGCGTGGTGCCGTACTTGAGGGCACGCGGACCGGCGGCGTTCAGGGCGAGATTACCGCCGAGCGCGCAGTATGCACTGCTCGTAGGATCGGGCGGCCAGAAAAACCCGTGCTCGGCAGCCTTGTCCTGCACGGCCTGGTTGGTGACGCCAGGCTCCACGCGCATGGCGCGGTTTGCAGGATCGACATCGATAATGCGATCCATGCGTTCGAGCGACAGGACCAAGCCCGCGTGCAGGGGTATGGCGCCGCCAGTAGTACCCGTACCGCGGCCGCGCGCAACCAGCGGTACGCGATATTGATTGCACGCGCGCACGATGCGCTGAACTTGATCGTGACTTACTGCAAATGCGACGGCGTCCGGTTCATTGTGCTTGCGCGAGTTATCGTAGCCGTAGGACCAGCGGTCTGCCGGGTCAGTCAGCACATTGTCGCGACCGACGGCTTGTCGCAGTTCTTCCACGAAGCTCTCGGCGAGTTTACTCATAGCGGCGGATACGATCGATTAGCTCGGTCGTGGAACGTTCGTATCGGATCGGAATGGCATGGGTCTGGCCGCCATAAGTTTTCAGGAATTCGGCGCCAACGATGTCCTCGGGCGCCCAATCGCCGCCTTTTACCAGATGCTCAGGCCTGATGACCTTAATCAGTTCCAGCGGTGTATCTTCGTCGAACGGCACCACCAGGGCAACGCAGGTTAACGCGGCCAGCAAGGCCATGCGGTCTTCAAGCGGATTGATCGGGCGCCCCGGACCTTTGATTAGGTTCCTGACCGACGCATCACTGTTCACACCGACGATCAGGCTTGCACCCAGCCTGGCGGCGTCTTCCAGGTAGCTGATATGGCCACGGTGCAGGATATCAAAGCATCCGTTCGTGAATACGAACGACCGTGGTAGCGTCGCCAGCCGGGCCGGCAACTCCTTGGAGTCGTGTACGATTTGACGTTCGCTGGGCGTCACGGATTGGCTGTACGTACCATTGGCGAGTGAGCGCTCGCTGCCTGTGCGACGACCATGCCGGCAGCGCCCGCCACGGCTACTATCACTGCGCCGGCTGTGTGACGGGCGGGCAGGGCGGGGCTGAGTGGCACCATGAGGGTCGCGTGGCCCATGTGCGACACGTCTAGCCCTCACCCAACAGCTGATAGTCGATCAAGTCACAGAGGCAGTGGATCACAATCCCGTGCACCTCCTGGATGCGGGCGGTGGAGGGTCCAGATACACAGATATCTACATCGTCACCGGCTAGCACCGAGCTCAACTCTCCGCCGTCGCGCCCATTAAGTGTGATGCACGTCATTTCACGCTCGTGGGCGGCCTCCACTGCTACGTTCACGTTCGCTGAATTGCCCGATGTGGATATGGCCAGTAATATATCGCCCTCCTGCCCAAGCGCACGTATCTGCTTGGCGAATATGTCTTCGAAGCGATAGTCATTGCTGATCGCGGTCAGTGTAGCGCTGTCTGCGGTGAGTGCGATTGCGGGTAACCCAGGTCGTTCACGCTCGAATCGATTCAGCATCTCCGCTGAAAAATGTTGTGCATCTGCGGCCGAGCCGCCATTACCGCAAGCAAGAATCTTGTGCTCACTAAGCAAAGCAGTACTCATCTGGACAGCGGCGGTCACGATCAACGGTGCCAGCTCATCCATAATCTCGCTAGTTGTCTGAATGCTCTGCTTAAAATTGTTCCGGACCCTCGCGATAAGAATCGTCGGGTCGGACGCCGCCGAATTCTTGTTGGGCATTTTATTCACCATTCTCGTTAACGTTTTCCCTAGAAGGCGTCTTGCAGCCACCGTACTCGCTCTTTACTCCCCGCGCCAGTGACGGCTACGACGTCAAAACGGCATGGTCTCTTCGATGCCCTTTTATGTCGTTGCAAATAGTGCTGGGCCGTAGCACGCAACTTGGCCTGTTTGCGGGAGTCGACGGTCTCAGCCGGCGTGCCGTAGTTTTCGGAGCGCCTGTACCGGACTTCGACAAATACAATGAAATCGTGCTGCTCCATGATCAGATCGATCTCACCAAACGCTGTACGGTAATTGCGTTCGAGCAGCTTCAAGCCGTGGTGGATCAAGTGCTCGCACGCTCGGTGTTCGGCCTTATGACCTTGGTGCAGGTGCGCGGGTCTTGTCGGAGTCACTTTTAATCTGTCGGGACTGGCCAGTGTACTGTATAAATCTATCCAGAAGTTTCGGCGTCCCTCTTGAGAACCTGGCCCACAGCAGTTGCCGTTGCAAGCGACCGTCGCGGCCGAGGCTGAGGCCGCTCGTCACGCCGCTGAAGCGCGCGGCGTCTTCCATACTGATGCGGTTCAGATGCGGGATAATGGAATAGCTATCCATTCCCAACGCAAAGAGCCGGTCCAGTTGGCTGTGTGCGTAGGGCCGGTTTCTCTCGAGCGCCTGCCTGAGGTCCTGGATCTTACCATCGTTGACCAGCATCCAGGGCATGTCGCCAAACATGATGCCGTCGAGATCGGTATCGCGCGTGGGATCTACCTTCCCCGTGAAGACGTTGGAGGTTGCATATATGGGGATATTGGGCGCGCGATAAAAATTCAGCTGTGGCTTGATCAAGCGCGCGCGTTTCGCGTCGGCGATAAGAAAGATGAAATCGACATCTTCCCGGCGCCGTGGCTCAAACTTGAGCTTCCTCCCCAGTCTGGCTTCCAGCGTTCGTTTGCGCGCCTCGCTCTGGGTAATATTGAGCAGGTGCTTGATCGGTTTTGACTGATCGTTCTGCGCAGGATTGTAGGGAACAGAAGCAAGCAGTATGCCGCCCAGCTGCTGCCAATAGTTCGTGAACGCTCCCAGCATGCGTTGACCCCAATCAGTGCTTGCGTAGAGTACGGCCGCTTGGCGGTAGCCGTCGAGATAAGCGCGCTCGGCCGCTTGTCTCGCCTCTTGTTCCGGTGGTAATCCGAACTGAAATACGTAGCCGGGCAAGGGCTCGGTATTTTCACGAGTGTGGCTGAGTAGCACGGTGGGGACTGTGAGATCGGCCTGTTGCACCACGGCGTCAACGGCCTGGCGCCCCAGCGGGCCTATGATTAGTTGCGCGGCATCACTGACTGCCTGCGTGTAGTACTCAGGTGCACGCGACGGATCATTGCCGATATCATAGATTTCGATCTTGGGTTTGTCGGGATCCGGGTTGGCCGCATCCATTGCCAGCACACCGTCGCGCAATGCCTGTGCAGCAATCGCGTAGCTTGAGCTCAACGGAAGGAGCAGCGCGATACGGTCTATCCGGCCGACCAGCCCCGGCTTGGAGCTCGACAGCTCGACCAGAAGCAAATCGGAGGCGGGGTGGGACGGATAAGTTTGCCTCCACACACGGATGGATTTGGCGAGCAGGCCCGGACGTCCGGAGTTCTCAATCACTTCGATCGCGAGCGCGATCCAACCGGCTAGCACGGGATCGATTGAAGTCTGCAGCTCGCGTTTCAGTGTTGCGCGCGGCAGTGAGTTCAGGATCTCCCATAATTGTAGTTGATTGTCCGCAATTGCATCCTTGCCGGCGATGTATTGTTCGCGCACAATCAAATTCTTTACCGCCCCTATCGGGTCGCCCAAGCCCAGCTCTGCGGCTGCACGTACGCGGTAAATATCGGCCAGTAGAGCGGGCGCAAGATTTCGAGTTCGTTGGGCCTCGTTCAAGAGGCGAAGCGCATCGTCGTAGGCGCCAGCGTAAGACGCGATCTGTGCTTCAATAATGTGCTTGCGCGCGCGCAGGGCAGGATCAAGGCGCGCAGTGTCGATCTCCTGGATCTTTACACGAGCCTCGGCAATCTGTCCCGCTTTGACCAGCGTCTCCACAGCCTTGAGCTGCAAGCCCTGCTTCTGGCGATCATCGGCCTGTGCCGCCGCGCGTTCGTACTCTTGTGCGGCCCGCAGGTACTCGCCCGTACGTTCCGCCTTTTCGGCGGCAGCGGCGGGTGGTTTTTTTGCCGGGCGTTCAGTAGGAACGCTTTGGCAGGACTGTAGAGCAAGAACGCCGGTTGCGACGAGCATTACGGCCAACGTCTGGGTTCTGGAGTGCGGTTTCATGACAAATACTGGTAAAGCTTCATCTAATAAAGTATCCAAAGCGGCTAAAGCAGTGTCAAACAATAGCGGCTTATTATATGTAGTAGCTACGCCAATCGGTAACCTGGAAGATATCACACGTCGGTCCGTACGCGTGTTATCGGAGGCAGATCTGATCGCCGCCGAGGACACGCGCCACAGCAAGAAACTGCTGCAGCATCTGGGGATCTCGGTCAAAACCATTGCATTTCATGAGCACAATGAACGCACCAGAACGCCGGAGTTATTGGGCCTCCTGCGCGAGGGGCAGTGTATCGCACTGATTAGCGACGCCGGTACACCTCTTGTCAGCGATCCCGGGTTCCGGCTTGTGTGCGCGGCGCATGCTGCGGGTATTCGTGTAGTGCCGGTGCCGGGTCCTTGTGCTGCCGTGGCGGCATTGTCCGTCGCCGGGTTGCCCACCGATCGTTTTGTGTTCGAGGGATTTCCGCCGGCGCGTACACGGGCACGCGACGCCTTTTTCGAGAGGCTCAAGCATGAACCGCGCACGTTGATTTTCTATGAAACCCCGCACCGATTGAGGGCTTCTTTGAACGCAATGACAGCGGCTTTTGGTTCGGGGCGCGAGGCCGTGGTGGCACGCGAGCTTACCAAGAAGTTTGAAACCATCTTGACCGGTACCCTTGGCGAGCTTGGCGCGGTGTTTGTGGGCCAGCGCGACGCACGGCCGCGAGGCGAGTTCGTGATACTAGTGCATGGTGCTGCGCCGAGCGCGGCGCGCACACCCAGTAGTGAGGCAGAGCGCATATTGCGGGCGTTGCTGCGCGAACTGTCGGTCAAGCAATCCGCTGCGCTGGCCTCCGAAATCACCGGCGTGAACCGGCGCAAGCTCTACCAGTTAGCGCTATCATTGCAGCGGCGCTAGCAAGATGCTGAAAAGGTCCTTCCATGCACTGGCCCAAAAGACTCTCGCCATAGCCCGGTACATGGCGAGCATTTATTACTGAGACACGCCGTGAAACCCTGCGGCGCTACGCAATCGTGCTCCGCTTGCAGGATCGGGGCTCGCCTTCCTGCGCTGCGCCCCGGCTGCTGCGCTTGACAATTTTGCCGGGAGCAAAATGGGACCGCCGCAGCCGACCCGCAAGGTACGCGCCCGGGAGGGCGGGCAGCAAAGACCGCGGCCGAGCGTCCCGGCTCTGCCCGTGCGCCGGCCCAAGCCCTCCGTGGCTTGGGCGTTCACCGGGACAATCCCTTCGGCTGCGCACTCCCTGCTGCGCTTGGGCACCA
>VRUB01000235.1 GCA_019456345.1 Nitrospira sp.
CCCGCGACATCATCACCGTCGTCAGTGGTTACCACCGCATTGAACGAGAACCCGGCGTCAATATTCGTAGCGTCGGCTCCGGCGATGATCACGCGTGTGACGTGCTCGGAGCCAACCGGGTTGGCCGCTACCGCTATATCCGAGGTGTTGGCGTCGCGCCCGCCGTAGAGCGCGCCCGGTGCCCCGAGGAAGCCCGCCCCCTGTGCCGCGCCGGTCACGCCGTAGGTCTGTTCCGCCCAGATCCAGGTCGCGTCGAAACCGCCGTTGTAGGCGGCGCCGGAATTGAGCGTGGTTGAATCGACGGCCACCCAATAGGTGCCGTCTGGGAACCCAGTGAAGGTGTACTGCCCCGACGCGTTCGTAGTGGTGGTGGCCTGCAACGTATCGGCGGCGTTGATGATCCCGTCGCCGGTATCGAGGAACAGCCGCACCGTGGCCCCCGCGAAGGTCAGCGTGCCCCCCTCCACGACGTCCGCATCGGCGTCCACGTCGTGATAGACGGTGCCGGTGATGTTGGATGTGCCGGCACAACTGGTGAGTGCCTGGACCTCGGCAAGCGTCAGCTCGTAATCATAGATGCGCACATCGTCCATAGACCCGGCCAAATGGTCTGAGGTTGGGGTTACGAGCATGGGGTCGTCTGAAATTGACGTGGACGCGCCGAGCGCGATCGGCTCGAAGTTGCCGGGCCCGCCCGAGGTGACCCCGAGCCCGCCGGTGTAGGGGTCGGTAATGGGGGCGGCGCCGTCGAGGTAGAGCTTCATCCCGCCGGGGCCCCAGCTTAAGGCGACGTGGAACCACACACCGTTGGTCACGGAGTCCACAGGGGTGTCAACGTTAAAGCTTGCCGAGTTGCTCTGCAGTCGCACGTGCACGAAGCCCCCGCTGACCCCGGGGTTGGTCCATATACCGAGCTGACCGCCAGTGTCGAAACCGTTTGAGTCCTTGGAGAACAAGCCCTGCCAGCCGGTCGTGGCGTCGGTAACGCGCGCCCAAAAGGTCACCGTGCCTTGATCCAGCAGGTAGCCCGGGACATGCGGGATCTCGACGAAGCTAGTCGCACCGTCAAAGATGACCGAAGTACCGGTACTCCCACACGCGCCCGGCTGGTTGAATGTGACAACGGGCTGGTAGGTGCCGTCGTTGCCTTGGGCGATGTCGGCCGCGGTGGCTGGGGCTACTTCATCGAGCGGCCAATGCCCGCCCAGGCCGAGTATCGATGTCACGTTCTCTGTGGCAGAAAACTCAGACGTCTCCGGATTAGGGCCGGGGGTGGTGGCGGTGGCGGTGACGACATCACCGATAGCGACCGCAACCGGCAGCACCGTGGTAAAGGTGCCGTCGCCGCTGGCATTGGTCGTGACCGTATCCGAGCCGAGGTAGACCTCACCTTCGCCAAAACCGCTGGGATCGGCGGTTGAGCTTGAGAAAAACTCTAGCGTGAAAGTCGTACCCGCCGTGCTATTAAGGTAGCCACTAACGGTCGTCGTTGCGCCGTTCGAGCCGGCCGATGTCAGTACCGGAAAGTTCTGCAGGTTGTTGCCACCCGTGTCTGTATCATGGGGTGGCCCCGTATCGTTGCTGGTGACACCGTCACCGGTGTTAGTTGCTGTGTTGGTGAGATCGATCCCCAGATCGCCATTGTTGAAGATGGAGTTCTGGCTAATGACATTACCGGTGTTGCCATTGAGCACGACGATACCGTCATCCTGGTTGCCGGTGATGGTATTTCCAGAAATAGTAGTGTTGTCACCGCCGCGAACGCCAATCCCAGCATCTTGTCCCGCAGCATTGGCGCCGTTGCCCCGAATGGTATTGTTGGTGATGGTCCAGTTGTCACTAGAGCCTCCAATGTTGTTGATATCGATACCGTAAGCACCATTGTCCAATATGGTGTTACCCGTAACCGTGGCGTTGTCGGTATCGTCTCCATAGATGCCATCCGCGGTCGCCGCGAAGGTACCATTGCCGCGCACAATGTTATTGGTGATGGTTGGGTTCGCGTGCTCCCAGAGCCTGACGCCGGATCCGCCGTTATCCCAAATGGTGTTGTTTTGCACTACGGATGCACTCGTTACAGGCCCGGAGAGCTGCGGGCCGACACCATGGACCGCCTCTGCATTGTTGCCACCCTGTCCGAGGCCAAGAGAATGTACGGTGATGTTGTTTGCGGTGAACTCAATGATGCTGCGTTCATTGGTCGTATAGTTAGTGCCGACAACAACGACCTCTGGACCGGTACTGACATCGGCGACAGCCGCGTTGTCGTCGCCGGTGAAGGATTCCTGCACACGGCCATCGATCGAGGTGTCGTCATCCGTGATGACATCGAGTTCGCTCACCGGCGTGATGACAAACGTGAAGCCAGTACCGCCATCGGGGGGAGAAGCGGTACGCCCGCCATCGGTTTCAGGGATCATGAAAATGGTGGTCTCGGTCCCCGCCACCGGATTAAAAATGGTGTTGGCTTCCTGATCCAGATTAACGTTATCGAGTTCATTACTATTGAGA
>VRUB01000236.1 GCA_019456345.1 Nitrospira sp.
TTTCATTTGCGGCATTCCGTATACGTATTTCTCTACACTTTAACAGCCTCTTCCCCATCCGGAGACTGATGTGGTTGTTCCTCGGGCTGGGTATTGTTTTTATTCAGCTTACGCTGTCTTTTTTCTTCTTTCTTTTTTTTCTTTGCTAAATCTCTCCGACGCTTTTCGTACTGATAATTAGTTCTCGCCAATTTGTCACCCTTTTAGCAGCTATTCGCGACTGTGAAAAAAGCAAAAAGAGTCAGACCCCAAGGCCTCACTCTTTTGCAGTTCAAGATCAGTTATTCCCAGAAGTATTCTTGCAAGTCATCTGCTCTGCAATCACTGTTTCTCATGCTTATTAGGAGACGTGCGGTCCAATTGCCGCCCTATCGTCACAGCAGCCACATATCCTGACTGCCATGCCTTAAGTATAGCCAAAAAGTTGGGGCCGGTCAGCCGAAAATGGCTCGCCAGCATAGACCGCGAATGGCCGAAATGGCCTGCGCAAGCCGTGGGGTCCGGGTCAAGCCGGCCGGGGCCCAAACTGAGTGTAAGGCGTCTTAAATGCGCGCCTGTGAGCTGGATGATGAGCTCGCGTGCCATTGCTTAGGAGAGCCATCCATTTGCATCATTTGCAAAGCCCCTATCCCCCTGCGCAGCAATTAACCCCGAACGCACCCTCCCCCGTTAATACCTCCACAGTCCCCGCGCGCGACGAGAGGTGCGGCAATGCCTTATAAACATGGGAGAGAGACCTATGAGCAACGTTTATCTGAATCGCCTGTTCGTTATCGTGCTGGCAGCCGTGGTGGTGGCCGCAGGCTGCTCGATGCGCCCGTCGAGCGACAACCCGTCAACCTCGATCAACACACCCGATAGCCGCGCTCGAAACGCGGCCAAGCACGAGGGGGCAAAGCTGCCCCAAGAGAAAAAGGCCTCCCCGGCGAACGCGGAACGAATCGCGACCGAGGTGGCCGCCACCCCGCCCGTTAAGGGCAAAACACGGGACATGCGTTTGTCCCGGTTACCCGCATCCGCCGGCGTAGTGAGCTCGGCTGAGCCCCATACCCTGCGAATGCCGAGCGAGCCGCTGGATCGCGAAACCTATGCCCATTTCGATGACAACCCGATCAAGCGTGTAGTCGAGCACCCTGTTTCGACCTTCAGCATCGATGTCGATACGGGAGCATACGCGAACGTGAGACGCTTGCTCAGGGCCGGGCGCCTGCCCGTGCATGACGCCGTACGCGTCGAGGAACTCATCAATTATTTTTCTTATAACTATCCGGCTCCCGATGACAGCAAACGCCCCTTCAGCGTGAGCACCGTGATCGCCCCGGCCCCGTGGAGCGCGGACCGGCACCTGCTGCACATCGGCATCAAAGGCTACGACATCACCAAAGAGGCGCTGCCACCGGCCAACCTGGTGTTTCTGGTTGACGTATCGGGCTCAATGCGCGCCTCGAACAAGCTCGAGCTGTTAAAGACTTCCCTCAAGTTGCTGGCCCGACAACTGCGCCAGCAGGATCGCATCGCCATCGTGGTCTACGCCGGCGCCTCGGGTGTTGTGCTCGAACCGGTACCTGGCAATGCGAGCGGTAAGATCATCGCCGCGCTCGATTCGCTCACGGCCGGCGGTTCGACCAACGGCGGCGCCGGTATCCGGCTCGCCTACGCGATGGCCGAGCAAGCCTTTGTTCCAGATGGCATTAACCGAGTGTTGCTCGCCACGGATGGTGACTTCAACGTCGGTACCGTGAACTTCGAGGCGCTGAAAAACCTCATCGAGGAGAAACGCAAGACCGGTATCTCGCTCACCACCCTCGGCTTCGGTACCGGTAACTATAACGATCACCTGATGGAGCAGCTCGCCGATGCCGGTAACGGCAACTACGCCTACATCGACAACCTGAATGAGGCCCAGAAGGTACTCGTCGATGAGCTCTCGTCCACCATGCACACTATTGCCAAGGACGTGAAGATACAGATCGAGTTTAATCCTAATGTGGTGGCGGAATATCGCCTGATTGGCTACGAGAACCGCGCGCTAAAGCGCGAGGACTTTGATAACGACAAGGTGGATGCAGGCGAGATCGGTGCCGGTCACACCGTCACCGCACTTTATGAGGTCGTGCTGCAAGGAAGTACGGCTGTGCGCTTAGAGCCGCTGCGTTACTCGGCGGAGAAACCCTCAGGCACAGCGCATGCCGAGGAACTCGCCTTTCTACGCATCCGCTACAAGCTGCCCGACAGCAATAAGAGCACTCTCATGGAATGGGCACTTAAAAGCCGCGACGTATTGGCCGACATCGCTCAGAGCCCTGACAACTTCCGCTTCTCGGCCGCGGTTGCCGCTTTCGCACAAATGCTGCGCGGCGGCAAGTACACGGGCGAGATGAGCTACGACGATGTGGCCGCGCTCGCGCGCAACGCCCGCGGCCAGGACCGCTTCGGCTATCGCGGGGAGTTCATACAGCTGGTGAACCTGGCCCAATCACTGGCGG
>VRUB01000054.1 GCA_019456345.1 Nitrospira sp.
GACTCCATCGAGATCGAGCATATGCACGTCAGCGAGGCACGCGCCGGTCAGTCCTTTGGCCTCAAGGTCAAGGAGCACGCCCGGGAGCACGACGTGGTCTACCGGGTGAAGACGCCCTAAGCGCGCGTTGCGGCCGAGCGCATGGCCGAACGCGTAGACGGAGTCAGGTTGACCGACGCCAAATCGAGTGGCAACAACACGAGATAGGTTTGTTTATGTATGTCAGCATAGAGATGCTGCAGCGCTCGGACATCGCAAAGCCAAAGCGGATGCGCCGCGACTGGGCGTGATGCTCGAGGCATGGGACGGGTTAGCGAGCCGTCGTCATTGGCGTCATTCAGGCTGAAGGGAGAGCGGTGACCATCAAGATAGAGCCCCTGGAAGGCCCGATCGGCGCGCGGGTGCTCGGGCTCGACTCGCGGGCGCCACTGACGGACGCCGATTTCCACAAGGTCGAGCAGGCGATGTTGGATCACGTGGCCATCGTTGTCCCGGAGCTCGAGGAGAACGTCACGTGGCTGCGCGATTTCGGTCGCCGCTTCGGGCCCTTGGTGCCGCACGTGCTGGACCAATACCACCATCCCGAAACCTTCGAGGTCTCTATTATTGCACGCAATATGGACACGCCGGAATCGCGCACCACGCCAGTGCCGGCCGGCGCTTTCTGGCATTCGGATCTGAGTTACGAAGAAAACCCATCAGACGCGATCTTCCTTTACTCGACGCACCTGCCGCGTCGGGGCGGCGATACGCTCGTGGCCAACATGTACATGGCCTACGAGCGTCTGCCGGAGAAGACCAAGCAGCGAATCGCGGGTCTCACGGCCACGCATCGCTGGGGCTGGAACACGAGCGGCGCCACGCCGAAGCTCAACGACCGGCAGCAGGCGACGCACCCGGACGTGGTCCATCCCGTGGTCCGCGTCCATCCGCGTACGGGGCGCAAGGTGCTGTACGTCAATCCCGGCTACACCGTAAAGATCAACGATGTCCCCGAGTCTGAGAGCGATGCTCTGTTGGCGGAGCTGCTGGAGCATGCGCTCAGCCCCGACATCCAGTACCGGCATAAGTGGTCACTGGGAATGCTGCTGGGGTTGGATAATCGCGCCTCCATGCATTGTGCCGTCGCCGACTATACCGAGCCCAGGCGAATGCTGCGGATGATCGTCGGTTGTACGGAACGCATGGATTTAAAGACGGCCATCGAGGAGACAGGCACCAGGCAGTAACATATCCTCTTTGCCTTGACGCAATTTTGGTGTCAGCATACGGACTCTACCGCCACCCATCTCCGGAATTACTTAAGCTATACCGCGTCTGCCGCACGTCCCGGTCACTGGAACGGGATGCAGCATCAGCGTTGATAGGAGCCGTTAGCGGTACTCAATACCAATGCCCAAATCACTGCTTCGGCGAAACCGAGGAGGAACTGCGTGACCCATAACGACATCGTTCGCACCGCAGATATCTGCGACGAGAACCCGAACGCTCGTGTGCTCGAGGTTCCGTTCCGCGATTATGCAGCCAGGAGTCACTTTCACGGTGAGGTGGTGACATTCGCGACATACGAGGACAACAATGGATTGCGCAAAATCCTCGCCCGGGGCGGCAACGGAAAGGTCCTGGTGGTCGATGGCCGCGCCTCACGACGCCGCGCCCTTTGTGGCGGCAATATCGCGGCAGAGGCCGAGCAACATGGATGGGAAGGCCTGGTGATAAACGGTTGCATTCGCGATCAGCACGAGTTTCGCGACCTGAACCTTGGCGTAAAGGCCATCGGTACCACACCCATGCGCCCGCGCCACGATGGTATCGGGCTGGAAGGGGTAGTGTTGAATTTCGCTGGTATACAGATTCGCCCCGGCGAGTATCTGTATGCCGACCGCGACGGCATCATAATCACGGACCAGCCGGTGCATGGTTGAGAGGTCGGTTGCATTACGCTCGATTCGAAAACGCGCGCGATTTATTTTTCCGTTCGCAGAACCAATGGCGCTAGCTAGCGGTATTAGGTCCGGACTCAAACGGCCGGCGCGCCGGTCTATCAAAATAATAACGGTTGTTCTGAGATGAAATTTGACAACATCCTACAGACGATAGGTAACACGCCGATCGTCCGCCTGAACAAGGCCAAAGACACACTTGCGGCCAGTCTGTGGTTGAAGCTCGAGAGCTTCAACCCCGCAGGATCGGTCAAGGATCGTCCCGCGCTGAACATGATCGAGGACGCCGAGCAACGCGGTGTCTTGAGGCCCGGCGACACCATCATCGAGCCTACCTCGGGCAATACCGGTATTGGGCTTGCGATGGTGGCGGCGGTTAAGGGCTACCCTGCCGTCTTCGTTATGTCCGAAGACATGAGCGAGGAGCGCAAGACCATACTGACAGCGTTCGGTGCCGAAATCATCCTGACGCCCGCCGACAAAGGCACGGTGGGGGCGATTGAGGAGGCACGGCGCTTGGCGGCGGAGAAAGGATATTTCTTTGTCGGCCAGCACTACAATCCGGCCAACCCCGCCTCGCACAAGACGACCGCCGAGGAGATCTGGCATGATTTCGGTGCCGACCTCGATGCGCTGATCTGTACTACCGGGACCGGGGGCACCATCTCCGGGGTAGGCCGATATCTGCGCGAGCAGAACCCCGGCCTGCGGATCATAGCCACCGAGCCTGCAGACTCGCCGATCCTCTCCAAAGGCATCGGCTGCAAGCACAAGATCATGGGCACGGCACCCAGCTTTATCCCGGACACCCTGGACACCACTATCTATGATGAGATCGTCCCCATCACCACGGAGGAAGCGTATCAGGCGGCCCAATTCCTGGCCGTGCAGGAAGGCATCTTCGCCGGAATCTCATCGGGCGCCGCCGTCGCGGGGATGATCAAGGTCGCGTCGCGGAAAGACGCGAGAGGCAAGGTGCTGCTCACGATCCTCCCGGATACGGGTGAGCGTTACCTCAGCACCGACCTTTGGTCATAAGAGAACGCATAAGAAAATAGGACGAATCTATTGTTCGCTGTTAGCGTAGGACTGATACAGCCGCGCCGGCGGGCGATCGCCAAGTTGATCCGCGTGCCGCTGGATTCCCGACGACGCCATCTGCGCCAAAAGATGAACATCAACCAACCTTCACTCGGATGGCACTATGACCACCGAGCAGGCAACAAGCAGCTGCTCGAGCCCTATACGCAAATATCACGGGGCAGGGTCGGTGCGGGTCCGAGGTCGCTGATCGCCTCCCCGCACCACGGATCGCTGCGGAGCTGCGATCGCGTTTGCGGTGCGCCTGGGGAACGCCAGGGATAGCATCGCGCAATGGGTCGCCGCCTCTACTCCACGCTCTTCTGGGCGTTCGTGGCGCTTAGCTCCGCCGTCCTCTTTCCGGTCGCACTCTTGCTCTGGGCGCTGACCTTGCCGTTTGACCCGCGCAGGCGGCTACTACATTTCTTTACCTGCTTCTGGGCCTCGCTTTACACGTGGCTCAATCCGGCGTGGCCGGTCACGATCGGCGGCCGTGAGAAGATCCAATCGGACCGGGCCAGCGTGATGGTCGCGAACCACCTTTCCCTGCTCGACATCCTGGTGCTCTTTCGCACCTTTGCACACTTCAAGTGGGTCTCCAAGGTCGAGAATTTTCGCGTGCCCTTCATTGGCTGGAATATGTCGCTGAACGGGTACATCAAGCTCAAGCGCGGCGACCGTGCCAGCGTGCTGCGGATGATGGAGGCGTGCGAGAAGGCGCTCGCGCAGGGCAGCTCGGTCATGATGTTTCCCGAAGGCACGCGATCCGCCACCGGGCGCCTGCGCCCCTTTAGCCCCGGTGCCTTCGAGCTTGCACTGCGCACACGCAGTCCTGTGCAGCCGATCCTGATCCGGGGGACGCGCGAGGCACTGCCGAAGCGAGGTTTCGTGCTCCAGGGGCGGCACCCGATCCACATCACCGTGCTCGATCCGATCCCGCCGGAGAGCTTCGAGCAGCTCTCGGCCCAGGAGCTCGCCCAGCACGTTCGCACGCTGATGGCCGCGGCACTGGGCGCGCCCGATAGCAAGCGCGCGCGTTTGTAACCGAGAGACCCGGGTATCAGGCGAGGAATTGAGTCTCCTTTACAAGTTGAGCAGGAAGAGATAGCTCGTTCACCGTAAACAACCGGGCGCCGCACATGCACAAGCTCCGCCATTTACGAGCGATCTTGACGCTGCCATTCGTCGCACTGTGTGTCATTCCGGGATTGGCGCTTTCTTTGCTCTACAATGTCGACACTCGCTGGAATACCGCGAGTGCTGCTTACGGGATTATTTTTTTTGCTGGCATCGTATTTCTGCTGGCAGGGATGATTTTGCTCGTTGTCACGGTATACCTATTCGCCACGGTCGGCGAAGGCACGCTGGCACCGTGGGACCCTACGCAGAAACTCGTCGTCGAGGGGCCGTATCGGTACGTACGAAACCCGATGATTACGGGTGTGTTAACCGTTCTTGTCGGCGAAAGTATTGTGACGGGATCGTTGGCGATCGTATTGCTCGCCGCTTTTTTCTTTGTGCTCAACCACGTTTATTTCATATTCTCGGAAGAACCAGGCCTTATAAAACGATTCGGTCAACGGTATAAGCGGTACATGAAAAATGTGCCGAGATGGGTGCCACGATCTACCGCGTGGGTGGGGGACGGCGATCAATACCGGTCATGAATTGGCATCAGCTCGGACACTGACGGCGCCGGGACTGCATAGTGCTTGAGGCGTTGCTGCTCGACGTCGACGGTACATTGGTGGAGACGGAGGAATCGCACCGCTCGGCGTTCAACGCCACGCTCCGGGCCGCCGGTCCCGACTGGAAGTGGGACCCGGCACTTTATCGGCGCCTGCTCCCGGTGGCGGGAGGACGCGAACGCATCCGCCATTACGTAGTCACGCACCGGCCAGAGCGAGCCCGGCGCAGCGACCTGGACGCACTCCTAGCGCGGCTGCATGCTGACAAGACGCGGCACTTCGCCGAGATCGTGCGCTCCGGGGAGCTTGCCTTGCACCCGGGCGTCATGCGCCTGCTGCGCGAGGCGCGTGCCTGCGGCTCGCCATCGCCACCACCAGCCTGCGCGATATCGCCGTGCTGCTGGAAAGCACTGTCGAGCGCGAGGTCATGGACTCTTTCGAGG
Source organism: Nitrospira sp. (assembly GCA_019456345.1). GTDB lineage: Bacteria > Pseudomonadota > Gammaproteobacteria > Acidiferrobacterales > SPGG2 > VRUB01. The sequence goes on from VRUB01000054.1 coordinate 5,155, forward strand.
TGATCGGCGTGGGCGAGCGCGTGTCGGCAAGGAAACCGGCCCCCGATATTTACTACTGGGTGTTAACGCGACTGCACCTTGAGGCGCTGGCGCGCCGGCAGTGAGGATAGCCACGGATCGTTGAGCGACGAAAGAGCTTGTTATCGGCAGCATGACCTCGCGTGAGATTCAGACAATACTGAGAAAGCTCGTCGGAGCGCGCGTACCGCTGCGGGAGAGCACGACGATGGCATTGTCCTTATAAGGCATTACAAAAAGATGCCGCGCACCATGCTACGATACGCCATCGAACGTTTTCCGCAACGCAAAAGACAAGCATACCTTAAAGGCAAGATTTAGGAACCAACGGCGTGCTCGACTCGGCGACAATCCTGAAAGGAATCAGCACCACGGCGTCGGTCATCAGTACGCTGAATGCCCTGATAAAGGGCACGAAGGGCGACAAGCGTGCGTTGCTACTCGAGCTGCAGGGCAATATCCGGCTGATGGTGCTCTATGTGGACGGTGGCGCGCCGATCGACAAGGTGATCAAGAAGCTGGACGTCTCGCGATGCAAAGCCGCGCTCGAGTCGAACTTCAAATTCAACTCGCTGAAAAGAGGAAAAGTAAGCCGGGCGGCGACCAAAGGCGTACCGCAGTACAAAGCCTTTGTTGGCTGGACCACCGAGCAGCTATTCTCGAGTATCTATTTGAAGATCCGGGATCTGCAGAACATCGTCGAGATCGATCCGGGCAACAAGCGCTTTCGCAAGAACGTGCGCTTGTTGAACGTGCTCAAGCTGATGCTGTTGTTACTGCGCCATCTGAGGTCGTAGCGCCTGTGGCCAGGATTCAGGGGTGCAACGCGCGGCGTGTCAGGCCGGTGGTTCGCTCGATTCCGAACATCAGGTTCATGTTTTCGATGCCGACTTGCGCGCCGCCCTTGCCGATGCTGTCAAGCACGCTGAATACGACAATGCGATTGCGGGCGTCATCGACGTCGAGGCCGATGAAGCAATAATTCGTGCCGGCTACGGCACTGACCCAGGGGTAGGGCTTGTATTGCCAGGAGACGCCAGGCTCCTTGGGTTGGTCGTAGATCTGCACGAACGGCTCATCACGGTAGAAGGCGCGGTAAAGCTCGAGCAGCTGTTGTCTGGAAATCGGCGTTGTGGGAAAGGCGTGGCACACGTCGAGAATGCCGCGCACGATGGGAACATAGGTCGGCGTAAAGTGGACGTGCACCTCTTTCCCGGCCAGCAACGAAAGCTCCTGCTCCATTTCGAAGCTATGGCGATGGCCCACCACATTGTAAGGCACGAGGTTGTTCCCGATCTCCGCATGATGTGCTGGCCGCGCGAGTTCCGCCCCGGCTCCCGCCGTGCCGGATAGGCCATCGACTACGATCCGGCGCTCATCGATCAGCGCCTCTTTGACCAGGGGCGCCAGCGCCAGAACGGCTGCCGATGAGAAGCAGCCGGGATTGGCCACCAGCCGCGCCCCGGTGATCGCCTCCTTGTGCAGCTCGGCTATGCCGTAGACCGCCTCCTCGGCCAGTGGCCAGTTGCCATGGGTTTGCCGGTACACGGTCTCCCAGAGCTTGCGGTCGGAGAGGCGAAAGGCGGCGCCGAGATCGATGACCTTGGCGCCTTGATCCAGGAAGCGTGCGGCTTCGCGAATCGACGCATCCGTGGGCAGCGCGAGAAACACCACGTCACAAGGCGTCGTGTGATCCGGATGGATCAGCCGCACGCCAGTCCCATAAAGGTTCGGATGATAGTCCTCGATAGCGGCCTCGGTGCGGCTGGTGGCCCAGGCGATCTCGACCTCGGGGTGATCGAGCAAAACGCGCAGCGCCTCGCCGCCCATGTAACCGCTGGCTCCGACGATTCCGACAGTAGGCATATTCATTTTTCCGGTTTCAAAGTGCGCTGCCTCAAAGCTGGTTGCGGCGCAATGTTGGATTCTATGGCAAAAACGACCCGTAGTGTCAATTTACGCTACAATTCCGGCATTATTGCTGCCAGCCGCTAGCAGCTTGCTAGAGCGGTGTCGGAAAGCACCGCACACTTTTCAAACACGTAAGTGTTTGAAAAGTGGAGCAGAGCAAAAATCGCGCTTTTCGCTGTACGCGCTGAAAAGCCAGGGACGGACTTTTTCAACACCCTGCTAGGAGACGGGTATGAAAATCGACAGGCTCGATCACGTGGTTCTTACCGTCAAGGACATCGAAGCGACGTGCGAGTTCTACACCAAGGTCCTGGGAATGGAAGTGGTGATCTTTGCTGGCGGCAGGAAGGCGCTGAGCTTCGGCAACCAGAAGCTCAATCTGCATCAGGCGGGCAAGGAGTTCGAGCCGAAAGCGCTCGCACCGACGGCGGGCTCGGCGGACCTGTGCTTTATCGCCGCCACGCCGCTGGCGCAGGTGACTGCGCACCTGCACGACTGCGGTATCGAGATCATAGAGGGGCCGGTCGAGCGGACCGGGGCGACGGGTCCGATCCAATCTGTTTATATCCGTGATCCGGATCGCAACCTGATCGAGCTATCGAATTATCTGTAGCGCGTATCGGGATCAGTGCCACCGTTCGTTACTTCATGCCCAGGCCCGCACCGGCCGTGCACAACCACGCCCGGCGCGGCGCCACGAACCGCCTGTCATAGACCCGCTGATTTGTTGGGATTGCGCTGGACCACCGGCTAGACTCTAGCTTGATGCCTGACAAAATCATTCGTGCCAATCGAGAGGTCAGACGAAGGCTGGTGATCGCGCTGGCGGCAGTAGCGATCGCGGGGCTTCTTGCGCTCGCGCTTACGCAAATCTACCTTCGTAGCCTCGAATCCCTGTCGCAGGCCGATCCCATGCAGGCGATCGACAAGCTGATCGTGTTCATCTATTTCTGTGGCGTCGCTTTAGCCGTGGGTACCCTCGCCACCAGCGCGTACTTGGCGTGGGCCGGCATCAGGGTTGTGCTACAGGACCAGTTTCCCTGGCAGGGCATGTGGGTTATCAAGGATACGCGCATCGTCAGAGGCGATAAGGCAAAGTTGCGTGGCTATGCGCTTTGTGGCGGTGCGCTGATCGTGCTTGCCACCGGTGTGGCTGTCTCCGTGGTTGGCGGCGAGATCGTCTCAGCTCTTACGGAGCTTTCCCAGCAGGCGAGGTAATTCCCTCAGCACGATACCTAAACATAAGGCCGGCGATAAGGGGAGCTGGTCTGATCGGAGCGCCGAATTCACGCACCAAAAGGTCGTCGACCCGGGCATCCGAGTGCCCGGATCTACGACGCTTTCCCGGCCCAATGCTCCAGGAGCGTCATCTTCCTCGAAACAAAGGACGGATGCTAAACTGACAGAAACCGCCGTTCGTCGGTCTCGTTGGTGTTCCTGTCGCCGGGTGTTCAAAAGGAAGCGTAGTGGTAAGACCGTTCACAACTGCCGTCGTTGTTCTGCTCATGGTGATTGGGTTCGTCCAGTTCCTGCGGCTGCTCTTGGGCTGGGAAGTGCTCGTGGGCGGCGTGGCGATTCCGATGTGGGCGAGTGGGGTGGCTTTGGGCATCGCGCTGATTCTTATCGGGGGCCTTTGGTGGGAAAACCGCAAGTGACCGGTTATGGATGTAGGCGTGTCCTAGCGTTGACCGGCAGCGTTTAAGTTCCGCACGCGCAGCCCGATTACACCCGCAAGCTGCTGAATGTACTTGATTTCCTGTCCTCACGGCCGGGTCCGAGTGGTGCCCGGTGGGCCGCGCTGAACGGGCTACCCTACGCGCCGGCAGCATTTGCGCCCGGTGCCGGTTCTTTCTGGCATTCGCCGCACAATGGTCTATAAATTGTTTACGCAACGGGCTTGGCCGCACGTAAGCCCAGCGAGCGATCACAAGACGCCTAGCGTCTGCATAGAGTTATCAGGACGAAGATTTTGCTATGAATCGAATCGGTCTCATACTTATCATTGCGCCGTTGCTGGTGTTTTGGATCCATTACAGCAGCGAGATGGTTGCTGTGGATCAATGCATCGACGCCGGTGGCTCGTTCAACTACACCACCATGATGTGCAGCTTTACCGAGCGTGCGGACTTCATTCCGTACAGCCAGCGTTATCGCTGGAGCGTCAACATCGCTCTTGGCATCAGCCTCCTCGGTTTGGTGATCACCATTGCTGGAAGTCAGAGGCGCCGCCCCAATAGTCTGGGCGCGCGACCGTTGGGAACGGGTACCCGACGACGGGCACTTAACTAGCGGGTCGTTTTCGCCAAAGCCGGATCTCCGTAGTGCAGGATCTAAGCACGGGCGTTGAACCTTCAACGGCTCGCGTCTGCGTATACGGTTATGGTGGGAATCGCGGCGACAACGGCGAACCAGAACGAGGTCTTGGAAGGTATCGGCACCAGCCGGGTGCCTGTTAACGGTCCTGCCACGGCCTTGCCCGAGACGTCCCAGACACTGTTTGTCTCGGCATCCACGTAACCGCCGGATCGCATGCGGAACGTCAGCCGGCGCCCGCCTGCCACTGGTTCGTAGGCACTGCCCGTTGTACCGCCCGCGCCGATAAACACCACAATCCGCTTGTGTGCGACCACATCCATGATGATGGCCGAGTCTGCGCGGTCCAGTGGATAGGCCCTGCTGTCATTACCGACCTTGATGGCCAGGATCCGCGTCGCCGGCGGTAGTCGGCCGTCCTTTGCATTGTCACTGACCGGAAACGCGAATCGACCGCGATTAAGGGCACTGGCGTAACCACGAAACGGGTCGCGTGCATACGGGCGCCGATAGCCGGTATTTCGCGAGAGTACCTTGGAGTCCGGGTACGCTTCGCGCCACTCGCGCCAGGTTGTGGTCATGCTCGGCAGCACCTGCAAGCGTTGGCCGGTGAGTGTGCCGACGATCGCCGTGCCCGCAACATGCCACCAGTAGCTTCCGGTGTCGTAATCCAGCATCACCATATCCGATTCATATAACGCGCTGGTATTACCGAACGTGAGCACGCGCCCGCGCAGGCGCCGGCTGAAAGCGACGCCGCCCGCGCATAACGGGCAGTAGGCGATGAGTACCGGTTCGCGCGCGAGCGTATCGTTGACGATCTCGTGGTAGTTCAGGATTCGTAGCGGGAAGGCCCACGCCTCGTCGCCGCTGGCGTACCCCATCACCATGTCATTGTCGCTCAGCCATCGCGCCGTTGTGCCCGGCTCGTAGCGAGGCCGGTGCAGCGGCGGGATGGCGTCGCGCAGACGCTCGATCAGCGCTGGCGATGCCAGCGTCAAGGGCACGGCCCGGTTGACGGGCTGGAAGGTGTCGAAGTAGATGGTATCGAGTGCGACGCTGTGGCGCGATCGGTCGAGGGCGGGGACCGCAACCGGGGGCTGCGCCTGCACGGCGTGGGCGCTGCCCAGAAACAGGCCGCCGACCAGCACGAGTCGGGCCATGGCGCCACCCGACGATGTAGACTCGGCGTTCATACGCGGACCGGGACGCATCACGCTATCGTGATCCCCTAAGAACAAACCGGCGGTCAATGTTAATGTTTGACAGGCAAATTCAGCCGAGGTTGCCGTCAGGCCTGGAGTAAGCGCGAGTGGACCGGACCGTAGTACGCCCACAGCGAAATTGACCTCTTCGAGCTTGTGTTGAGACACTATAAGGATGCGGGAAAATGCCGCGCCTTTATCCCGATCTCCAGGACCGTGAGCAGGAGAATATACTCCCTAGGCGTAAGTCCCGACGAGCAGCAGCGGCTTCACCGCCAGCGCGAGCTCTATGGTGATACTGCCGATCTGAAATTTGGTGCGACCGACACTGTGTGTGAGATTGGCGCCGGCGCCGGCGCCAATCTCTGGATCGCCCGGCAGCTCCCGCGCGGACGTTACATCGGCGTGGACGTCGAGTCCGGACAGAACGAGGCCGCAGCAAGATATGCGCGCGAACTCGGCCTAACTAATGTCGAGTTTCACACGGCGAACGCTGACGACACCGGGCTTCCCAGCGATGCCGTGGACGCGAGCTTTTGCCGATGTGTACTAGTTCATCAACCCGATCCGCAACCACTGCTGCAGGAGATGTGCCGCATCACGCGCGCCGGCGGTCGCATCGTCGTAATCGAGCCGCACGACACAAGTTACTATTGCGGACCGGACAAACCGCATCTCATGAAATGCTTCCGTGCCCGCGGCCAGTATGCCTATGGAGAGGGCCGGGGTTCTCGCGACGTTGCATTGAACCTGTATCCGCTGTTGCGTCGGCGGGGCTTGCGGGATATCGGGGTCACGCCGCACGTGATTACGGTCTACGGCCACGAAACCGGACGCTGCCGGGATTTCTTGCAGAACTGGCTGCAGATTATCGCAAGAGTCTCGGATAAGCTGCTGGAGCTGGGAGCGATCTCGGAGCGGGACCTGCAGCTCGCCGCGCAAGAGGCGGGCGACATAAAACCGGAAACCGTAGTGCATCAGATTATGTGGATCGCGCAGGCGATCAAATAATCGGGAGCTGGCCGCGATCGTTGCACCTTGGTTGCGGAACAAGCGCCTACAGGCAGGTGAGCCCGGGTAATACACCGACAAAGGTGGGGAGGAATTCGGCTGTGTGTCGATGGTGCGTAATAACAAAGCGCAAAGAAATGGGCCACCTTGTGGTGTCGCCATTGCTGATTTTCATCCTCGTAGCAGGCGTGCCGCCGGCGATGGCCGACGAAGGCCCTCCACGTGCGGCCCAACTGCTGGCGAATCAGCGCTATCGCGAGGCAAAGGAAGTCCTTGAAAAAGCCGTGCGGGCTAACGGAAACGATGCCGCGGCACGGTACTATCTGGGCAGAACCTACCTCGCGCTGTGCACGTACGACGATGCCATCGAGCATATGAAGCAGGCCGTGTGGTTGGCGCAGGACAAGGCGCTGTATCATTTCTGGCTGGGCCGGGCTTATGGCGAGAAGGCAAAGCGCGCTAACCCGTTCAAACAGGCCTCGCTGGCTGGAAAGATCCGAAAGGAGTTCGAGCGGGCTATCGCGCTCGAGCCGGGGAATATCGATACGCGCAATGCGTTGGGAAATTTTTATGTGCAGGCACCATCGTTCATGGGGGGTGGCACAAAGAAGGCGCGCGCGCAGGCCAAGGTCCTTACGGAGTTGGACGCGCTTAGGGGTAAGCTGCTTTATGCCCGTATTGACGAGCAGGGGAAAGAAACCGCACGGGCGTTTTCTCTGTACCAAAAACTCGAAAAACAGTACACGACTTTCGCCGATGCCAGCGTATTCTACGGTGCTTACGGTCAGTTTCTTCGGCGCCAAAAGCGCTATGATGAGGCCATCAAGGCGTTTACGAAACAGCTGGAGCTGCAACCGCACAACCTGAGTGCCCGTCTTCGCCTGGCCGCGGTCTATGAGGCTGTCGATAGATTGCAGGATGCAGAATCGGAGTATAAAAAGGTGGCTGCTGTCAGCCCGGGTTGCATCCCCGTGAAGTACCGGCGCAGCCGCCTGCGGCAGCTGCACTAACCTGGGCCAGGATTCGCGCATCAGCCTGATGCGATCGCATGGAAAAGGACCGGTTCATGAGCTTTGCCAACAAGATTGTAATTGTCACTGGCGCGTCCGGGGGAATTGGACGCAGCATCGCCGTACAATTCGCGCAGCAAGGTGCGTGTGTGGCGGTGCACTACCACCGCGAGGAAGCCAAGGCGCGCGAGACGTTGCGTCTATTGTCGGGCGACGGCCATCTCCTGGTACAGGCCAATGTGATGGAACCGGATGCCGCGCATACACTCGTGGATCGAGTGGTCAAGGACATGGGCGGTGTGGATATTCTGGTCAACAATGCGGGAATCTATAAGGAGCATCCGTTGCCGCAGACGTCTTATGGGGAATGGCAGGATACCTGGTTGCAGACGTTGCGAGTTAACCTGCTGGGACCGGCATGGCTCTCGTTTTGTGTCGTCGCGCATATGCTCGAGAGCGGCGGCGGGCGCATAGTCAATGTGTCCTCACGGGGTGCCTTCCGCGGCGAGCCCGATGCACCTGCTTACGGGGCGAGCAAGGCCGGACTCAACGCGATGAGCCAGTCCATGGCGAAGGCGCTGGCAGCGCACAACATCTTCGTGTACGCGGTGGCGCCGGGCTTTGTCGAAACGGATATGGCGACATCCTTGCTGGCCGGACCGCGTGGCGATGAGATACGAAATCAAAGCCCGCTCGGTCGTGTGGCACGCCCGGAGGAGGTCGCGCGCACGGTGTTGTTCCTGGCCGCCGAGGGCTCGGAGTTCTTGACCGGGGCGATCGTTGATGTCAATGGTGCGTCCTACCTGCGCTCTTGAACCCCGTGGCTGTGGCACGCACGTGCGGGATCGACGAAAAGCATTTAACTCCAGCAAGTTAAGAATCGCCCGGCGACTGCGCTCGCTGTAAAGGCCGGAATCCGGTATATATTACGGTCATCGGGGTGGGGCCTGCCATATCGGCATTCCCTTATCTTTTGCTAGCAACATCTGTTGTTTTCCTCTTTCCGGTTGACCCATGCTGGTTGCCACGAGCCCGCAGAGTATTCTCACTACTGCCGCGTGCGTGCAGGAGCGAACGCCCGGCGAGCTTGCCGAGTGGGTGCAGACGACAAACGCCTTGTTCGCCCATAGCAAGGTGGGCAGGAGCTACCTTACATCGCGCCAGGGGCTGGCAAGAAGATTCACGGACGAGATCTGTCCGTTGAGCTTTCTGACAAAACACCTGTTCCACCGACGTAAGGATGTTGTCTGTAAACTCAATTTTGACGACGAGGAGTTTCATGCGGCGGTCGTGGACTATCGCGATCGGCCAGTACGGGTCCACAAGTTGGTGTTCCGTCACGCCATCGACGATTATCAAGATTACCTGCGCCAGGCGTATTGGTCAGAGTTCGGGTCAAATCCCGAGGCGCGGAAACGCTCGAAAGCGGCGCGGCGGCGCAATGGCCCCACGGTCAACGACGAACTCGCGATCGCCGCAGGGAACGACTTGCTGGAGCGGGGGCTACGGCTTATTGCGCAAACGGCACAAACCGCCCCCGCCAGGAGTTGTGGTAGCGATACCTCGCTGGTCATCATATTCGACGACCACAGCTGCTTCCTATTGCCCGAGCAGCTGTCGATAATGGCGGAGTTCGTCGAGGCCGAAGTACTGCCCATGGCATTGCGCTTTTCCAAGCTGTTTCTGCTTGGGTGGTCCGGCAGGATGCTTCTGGGCTTCGCACCAACCAATCGGCACGCCTGAACATTCTCCGTTGGCCACATCCGCCGGCGTAACGGGCAGGCCTGGTGTTGCTGCCGAACCGCAAATCAGCGCAAAACGAGGCAACACGGGATGACGCCTGCCAAATGGATTGGTGAGCTTTTCTAATGTATCGATGTCAACGACACGGAAGAATTCCTTTCGTACCTTACGCACGATGCGCTTTTCCGTTCCGGAAACGCCCCCGCTGTGCACGGGCAGGTGGCCATACGCGCCGCCATCGAGGGATTTTTCGACAGCATAAAGCGCTCACGTCACGAGCTGCGCGGACACTGCGCGTGCGGTGATACAGTCATCTGCCAGGGTGAGGTCACCTGGCTAGCGTTGAGTTCAGTGCGAGACATGCCGAGTATCGACGTCGCCCGAGCGACGACATGCCCTTCGTCGATACCGGGACGACACTCAGGATTAAGCCCCGTACCGGCACCTATGCGCTGGTGCTGGTATCGCGGCGCATTATGCATGTGCGCATCGGGCGCACGGGGAAGCTCGAGACGCAGCCGGAATTCTACGTGTACGTGGGCAGCGCGCATGGGCCCGGCGAGGTGCGCGCACGGGTTGCGCACCATCAAAAGCTAACGCCGCCGACCGCATTGGCATATCGATTGCCTTAGAGCCGTCCTGAAGCGCCGCGAGATCTGGTTGACCTATGATCTGATCCGGAGTGAGCATGCGTGGGCGGTGGCGTTAAATGTCTGGCCCGGCGGTTTACTGCCCGTGACGGGCTTCGGCTGTTCTGATTGTGAGTGCGATTCGCATCTGTACTTCTTTCGCGCATATCCTTCCAGGGCATTAATTCGCAGACGGGTGTCCACCGCCTGTCCGGACCACGCACGAATATCTTCGGCCGGCCCTGGGTGGGGAGCTCCAACTATGGTTGGGCGCAAAGCCTTGTAAAAAGAAGGGGACGATCATGTTAAAGAAGCTGCTCTATGTCAGCCTGTTCGGATCGGCCGTCGCCGTCAGTGGCGTCGCCGCGCTGCAATACCGCCTTGCGATGGGCCCGTTACTCATCGCGTTGGGCGTGCTCGTACTGTTTGGCCTCGGGTTGGTGCGACGGCCTTTGCGGGGAGCGATCCCGGATCTGGTATTCGGGTCGATCGATACCGGTCTTCTGACCATCCCGGCGCTATGGGGCGGCGCTTTGTTCGGAGTGCCCGGGGCGATCGCAGGCGGAGTGATCGGCGACGCGCTTACCGATGCGATCGCAGGCTTCTTCGAAGGATCGGTGGCGCAGTGGCTGCAGGAAAAAGGTTTTGAGTCCAGGCGCGAACCGGTAACGACCGCACTGGGCAAGATGGCAGGGTGTCTCCTGGGGGCCGGCCTGGTGCTGTGCGTTGCACTGCTTTTCGGCATAAGCCCGGCTTTCGATTAGCGCCGCATTCCATGTGTGGGCCTCCACGGCCGGAAGAAATGCGTATGTCAGCTACTATACTTTCCGATAACGCGCATATTCGCCGTTCGGCGCTGTATCTCGATTATGGAGTACATATTATGAATGCTCTGATTATGAATGCTCTGATCCGGCCACTACTGGCCGGTTGTTTTTTGCTGCTGGCCGCATGCTCGGCTGGCGAGCCTCCTGAAAACCACGTATGGAAAGCACAAACCGACGCGTTGGAGAAAGCACGCGGAGTTGAGCAAATGCTCCAAGACGCAGCGGAAGAAAAACGCCGAGCAATGGAACGCCAGAGTCAATGAGCGCGGGATTCGCATTGCCTAGCGGACCGCCCACGCTGCCCCGTGCTGGTGCTTGCATATGGCTGTCGCATCGTATCGAGGCGCGGTTTCCTTCCATCGGTGTTTCTTGCGAGCTATGCTGGTCAAATAGACTTTGCTACCGATCCTGGTGACCGAAACCTGCGTCGCGTTCATCGGATTGGCTCATCAGCCAGGGTTGAGGGAGGGATCCCCAGTGAGTGTTATCAAATGGACCGCCAAGGGAGTGCGCCTGTCAGGCCCCGTCATGACGCGCGAGGATATGGAAGCGTGGCTGCGGAGCAGGGGTCACAAGGCGTTTCAAAACACGGTCGACCGGTTTCCAGCAAGCTGGTTTCTCGGCGGGTACAGGGCCAGGCAGAAGATTTTTCTCAGCTTGTCCACGTCGGTTAATGATAGCCATCCGCTGCGCGAGCGGCTGCAAGCCGGTCTGGCAAAGCTCCCCGCGCTGATTGGCGCTGCTTCGGCGCGCATAGAGAGAGTCGGCCCGAGAACGCTGGGTGCCAGCAACAACACCGGCTGGCTTGTGGTCGTGCCCAGGGCCTTGGTTCGAAAAGTCTATAGACGCGCCTTGATCAAGGGCATGTCACACTCATCAGATTTAGCGAAGCTACCCGGTGTACTGAGCCTGTTGCTAGCGCGAAAAACGCTGGAGTCAGAGCGGCTATTTTTTGAGATGGTGAAAAAGCAGGGCCATTACGTCAACTCGACGACGGGCATGATATTTGGTGTTGATGCTAACTTTGATTGGCAATGGGGCGGTGTGGCCGGTCACTATTATTACGGCGAGTGCACGCGACTGGACAAGCTGCTGACAAAACGTAAAGATCGCGTACGGTTTCAGGCCAACATGAAGCGGGGCCTGCAGCAGATGAAAGTAGATATCGGCGTGTTGAACCAGCAGAAAATCCATCAGATCGTAAAGTCGTTACGCGTATAAGACCATATGCCGGTTGAACCAGGCGTTGGCCGAAGCCGCTTGGCGGGCCAAGCCCGTCGCCGCGCACTCCCTGCGTCGCTTGGGCACCGGCCCGAGCCTTTCTTCGCTCTCGCTGTCCCTGCGTCGCTCGAAAGCCCGGGGCGTGCCGTCCGTGGCACGCCCGTTCACCGGGCAAAGGGTCCCCCGGACCCTTTGCA
>VRUB01000237.1 GCA_019456345.1 Nitrospira sp.
CTCTCGTTCAGCCTCGCTGATTTCGAGCCGGGCCAACTTGGCGACGTGCTCGATTTCTTCTTTACCGATTTGCATCGGAACCCCTATTCCACCGTCACGCTTTTCGCCAAGTTTCTCGGCTGGTCCACATCCGTGCCACGCATCACGGCAATGTGATAGGCCAGCAATTGTAACGCAACCGCATACAAAATGGGCGTGAGCAAAGGCGGGACATCGGGGATCGTGAACACCGCGTCCGCCTCTCTGCCAAGCTCCCGCTCCCCCTCACTGACAAACGCGATCACCGGCGCCTTCCGGGCCTTGACCTCCATCAGGTTGCTGACCGTCTTTTCATACAGCCGATCGCGGGGGGCCAGGACGACGACCGGCATGTCCTCGTCAATCAGCGCGATCGGGCCATGCTTCATCTCGCCGGCCGCGTACCCCTCGGCATGGACGTAGGAGATCTCCTTCAGCTTCAAGGCGCCTTCCAGCGCGATCGGGTAGTTGATCCCCCGGCCCAGATAGAGAAAGTTTCGCTTCCCAGCATACCGCTTAGCGATCGCCACAATTTCCGCCTCGCGCTTGAGGATATGTTCCACACAGCTCGGCAGCGCCACATACCGCTCCAGCCAGACCCGCCCGTCATTCTCGTTGAGCACCCCGCGCACGCGGGCCAGGTGCAGCGCCAACAAATACAGCGCGGTGAGCTGCCCGCTGAAGGCCTTGGTCGAGGCCACCCCGATTTCAGGTCCGCAGCGCGTGTAGAGCACGCCGTCCGATTCGCGCGCCAGCGTACTCCCCACGACGTTCACGATGGAGACCACCCGAGCCCCCTTGCGCTTCGCCTCCCGCATCGCCGCAAGCGTATCGGCAGTCTCCCCTGACTGGGAGATCGTGATGAAAAGGTCATCTTTCTGCACCAGGGGATCGCGGTACCGAAACTCCGAGCCAATGTCCACTTGAACCGGGGTCTTGATCATTTCTTCGAACAAGTATTTGCCCACAAGCCCGGCGTGCCACGAAGTTCCGCATGCCACAATCCAGATCCGGCCTACCGCCGCGAATTCCTCGCGAGTCAGCCCGATGTCCGGCAGGTCAGCTTCCCCAGACTCAAACGTGTAGCGGCCGCGCAAGGTGTCGCGAATCGCCTGCGGCTGCTCGTAAATCTCTTTCAACATGAAATGCGGGTATCCGCTCTTCTCCGCCGCAGTCGCGTCCCACGTGATCCGCGAGACGGGCCGCACCACCGAGCATCCGTTTGCGTCCAGGATGCGGACATCCGAGGCGGTGACCACGGCCACATCGCCCTCTTCGAGGTAGGTCACCTCCCGCGTGTGTGCGAGCAACGCCAACGCGTCAGAGGCGACCAAGGCGGAGTCGTTCATCCGACCGACCACCAGCGGACATCCCGACCGAGCAGCCACCAACGTGTCCGGCTCCCGTTCGCACACCGCCGCGATGGCATAGCTACCGCGAATGGCTTGCGTGGCGGCACGCACCGCCTCCACCAGCGTCCGGCCTTCCTTCAGATGACGCCCGATCAAATGTGCCACCACCTCAGTATCGGTCTCGGACTCAAAGTGGAAGCCGTCGTCCTGCAGTTGCTGTTTGAGGGCCAGGTAGTTTTCGATGATGCCGTTGTGCACGAGCACGCAGTGATCGGAACGGTGCGGGTGCGCGTTCTGTTCAGACGGCTTGCCGTGAGTGGCCCATCGCGTATGGCCGATTCCAATCTTGCCGCTGAGCGGCTGCTCCGCCAGCACCCGGTCGAGATTGGCGAGTTTTCCCACGCTCCGCCGCACTTCGATCCGGCCCTGCTGCAGCACCGCCACGCCGGCCGAATCGTAGCCCCGATACTCCAGGCGCTTCAGGCCATCCATGAGGATGGGAACCGCGTCCTGCCTACCCACGTATCCGATGATCCCGCACATCGACCTAGCTCCAAGCTCACAAGGGTCCAAGTTGACAAGAGGGAACGAGCAAGACCACGGTCATGGTCACTTGGAGAACCACGACTTGCACTCTACCTGCCGCCTGGGCGCTTCGAACGAGACCTTGACTTGTCAGCCTGCCCGCTTGTCAGCTTTCCCCTTGGCGACAGATCCGCATCCAGCATGGCGCGCCGGCGAGCGGCCCAGCCAGCGCGATTCACTTGCGAGGCCCTGGCAATGGCGAGCGCGTCCGGCGGCACTTTCTCTGTGATCGTGGAGCCGGCTGCCACGACCGCCCCGCGCCCGACCGTCACTGGCGCGACCAACTGCGTGTTGCTTCCGATGAACGCTTCGTCCTCGATCACGGTCTCGTGCTTGTGCGCGCCGTCATAGTTGCACGTGATCGTGCCCGCACCGATGTTCACCTGCTTGCCGATCCGAGCGTTGCCTAGGTAGCTCAGATGGTTTGCCTTGGATCCTTCGCCCAGTTCGGCCTGTTTCACCTCGACAAAGTTACCGACCTTGGCCGAGCGTCGCATGACCGTGCCGGGTCGCAGGTGGGCGAAT
>VRUB01000238.1 GCA_019456345.1 Nitrospira sp.
GCCCAGACAATTCAAATAGAAACCGAGAACGGCTTTGCAATAATCAGTCGTAGCGACCAGGAGGTATCTGCCGGGGTGCCGGTCATGTTTTCGATCCGTCCTGAAGCGGTGCAGGTATTCCCAAAAGACTGGGACTGGCAAGGCGACAATAAATTCGATGGTAGGATCATCGAAAAGGTATATCTCGGGGACGTGACCGAGTTGGAGGTAGCTGTAGCGGAGAATGATCCGATCACTAGCCGTATTCAAAGCCGCATCGATCAAGAGTTCGGTTTCAAAGAAGGTGACCCGGTTTTGATCGGCTGGAATGCGGAAGATTGTAATTTGTTGAGCGACTAAGAACGGCCCGCTGACTGCACACAAGACTCAGGCATGGCCGCTTGATGCACCTACCAGAGAGACACCATCATGCCCCGAGACCCGCGTTACGACGTGCTGTTCGAGCCGGTGCAGATCGGCCCGGTCACCGCCAAGAATCGGTTCTACCAGGTGCCCCATTGCTGTGGCATGGGATTCAACTGGCCGCAAACACACGCGAAGATGCGGGAGACGAAAGCCGAAGGCGGCTGGGCGGTGGTGTGCACCGAGGAGTGCATGATCCACCCGTCGTCCGACTACTCGCCCGAACCCCAAGCGCGTCTGTGGGATGATCGCGACGTCAAGTGCCTGGCGCTTATGGTCGAAGCGGTGCATCGACATGACGCCCTGGCCGGTGTGGAGCTCGCCCATCACGGCGTCGGCAGCCAGAACCACTTGACCCGGCTAAAGTCCATCGGGCCGTCGGATCAGGCGAGCGTCATCGGGGTTCCGATGCAGACGCGCGGCATGGACAAGGGCGACATCCGCGAGTTCCGACGCTGGCACCGCAACGCTGCGCTGCGCGCGAAACAGGCCGACGCCGATATCATCTACGTCTACGCGGGCCACGACACGACCCTGTTGATGCACTTCCTGTCGCGCCAGCGCAATCAGCGCACCGACGAGTACGGCGGCAGCCTGGAAAACCGGGTCCGGCTGTTTCGCGAGGTGATCGAAGAGACCAAGGACGCGGTCGGCGATCGCTGTGGTGTCGCCGTGCGTTTGGCGGTCGACGAATTGAAGGGACCGGAAGGCATCACCTGCGAGAACGAAGGTCGCGAGGTCGTGGAAATGCTCGCCGAGCTACCCGACCTGTGGGACGTCAACGTCAGTAACTGGGAAAACGACTCCGTCACCTCGCGCTTCGGCGAGGAGGGCTCGCAGGAACCCTACATCGCCTTCGTCAAGAAGGTGACCACGAAACCCGTGGTTGGCGTCGGCTGGTTCACCTCGCCGGACACCATGGCCAGCCAGGTCAAGCGCGGCGTGCTGGACATGATCGGTGCGGCGCGGCCATCGATCGCCGATCCCTTCCTGCCGAAGAAGATCGAAGAGGGGCGCATCGACGAGATCCGCGAATGCATCGGCTGCAACATCTGCATCGCCGGACAGTTTACTTCCACCCCCATGCGTTGCACCCAGAACCCGAGCGTGGGCGAGGAATGGCGCCGCGGCTGGCACCCGGAACGCATCGCGCCGAAGGGCTCGGACGACACGGTGCTCGTCGTCGGTGCCGGG
This sequence comes from Nitrospira sp., assembly GCA_019456345.1. Taxonomy (GTDB): domain Bacteria; phylum Pseudomonadota; class Gammaproteobacteria; order Acidiferrobacterales; family SPGG2; genus VRUB01. The sequence continues at coordinate 1,597 of VRUB01000238.1, forward strand.
CCGGCGGGGCTCGAAGCGGCGCGGGCGCTGGGCCAGCGCGGTTATGGGGTCACCCTGGCCGAGGCGAGAACCGAACTCGGCGGCCGCGTGACACAGGAGGGCCGCCTGCCTGGTCTCAGCGCCTGGGCACGTGTGCGCGACTGGCGCGTCGGGCGCATTAGGGAGATGGCCAACGTCGAGGTTTACCTCGACAGCGAGCTTACACCGGAGAACATCCTGGAATTCGGCTTCAATCACGTGATGCTCGCAACCGGCGCGCGTTGGCGCGCTGACGGAGTCGGCGTCAGTAACTGGCAGCCGGTTCCGGGCTCGGATCAGGCCCATGTGCTCACGCCAGAGGACGTCTTCGCCGGCGCCGACATCGCCGGCCCGGTGGTCGTGTTTGACGATGATAATTTCTACTTGGGCGGGGTGGTTGCCGAGAAGCTGCGGCGCGACGGCCATGCGGTCGCCTTGGTGACGACGGCGCCGGAAGTGTCGTCTTGGACGCACAACACCCTCGAGCAGCATCGCATTCAGGCGCGGGTGCTGGAGTTGGGCATTGACGTCGTCACGGCGCACAATATCGCAAACATCGGCGCCGCCGAGGTCGAGCTCGCTTGCATCTACACAGAGCGCCGGCGAACCGTGCCGGCGGCTTCGCTGGTGATGGTGACGTCACGCCGGCCGAACAACGGACTTTACCTGATGCTGACGCAGGATTCGGCGAAGCTCGCCGCAGCAGGCATTGCATCGGTGTCGGCGATTGGCGACTGCAGCAATCCTTCAACCATCGCGGCGGCGGTCTATGACGGCCACCGCGCGGCGCGCGAGCTCGATGCACCGCCGGTCGATCCGGATATGCCTTTCCGGCGCGAGCACATCGCGCTGGAGCCATCGGT
>VRUB01000239.1 GCA_019456345.1 Nitrospira sp.
TCAGCGCCGCCAATCCATCCGCGACGGCCGCGAGGTCAAGCGGCTGGTTGCCAGCGAAATAAGGTATTCCGAAGCCGCCGCCCATGTTGAGCTGCCGCACGCCAGCCGTTGCTTGTTCTGACAGCGAGACCGCCAGATCGATAATTTGGCTCAGCGTCTCGCAAATCGCCTCCGCATTCAGGTTTTGGGAGCCGGCGAAAACGTGGAAGCCCTGGAAATCCACGCCGAGTTCCCGGCAGCGGCCAAGAACAGCCGGTGCTTCCTCTAAATCGATCCCGAATTGTTTCGCTCCGCCGCCCATGCGCATGCCTGACGCGCGGAGGTCGAAGTCAGGGTTGATGCGCAGGCATACCCGCGGAACGACGCCGAGAGATTGCCCCGCCTCGGCCAGTCTGTCCAGTTCGTGCCCCGACTCGACATTGACCGTAACCCCCGCGGCGAGCGCCTGCTTTAGTTCGTCCTGCCGCTTTCCGGGACCCGCGAAGCTCACACGCTCGCGCATTATCGGGGTATCCAGCACCGTCTTGAGCTCACCGGCTGAAGCGACATCGAAGCCATCGACCAGCCCGGCCAGATGTTGGACGACCGCGGGCATGGGGTTGGCTTTGATCGCATAGCTAAGGTGGATCTCGGCCGGCAGCAACCGTCTCAGGCTCTCGACCCGCTCGCTGATGAGCCGCCGGTCATAGGCGAAGAACGGCGTCGTGCCGACCCGTGCGGCGAGGCGGGTCAAGGGCACGCCACCCACTGTGATCGAGCCATCGACCACCTGGAAGCCAGACTGAATCTGGCGTCCGGATCCAGTTGCTTCGTTCACGCCTCACCTACCATAAAGAGGCCCGATAGTTCCGTCGTCAGCGCTTCGCGTTCCAGCTTTCCGTTCGCATTCCGCGGCAGTGCGTCGCGCGCGACGATGCGATGGGGCACAATGAAGCCAGGCAGATCTCGACGGAAGCGCGTCAGCAATGCCTCGACATCGAGTGCTTGTCCCGCTGGCGGCGTGGCCACGACCACGATGGCCTGGCCCAGCACAGGATGGGGAACGCCCAGAGCAATCGCCTCGCCGATCAGGCCCGAGTCATAAGCGACCTCCTCCACCTCGGTCGGACTGACGCGATATCCGGAGGTCTTGATCATACCGTCGCGGCGCCCAATGAAGTAAAGAAACCCCTCCTCGTCCATGCGGACAGAGTCCCCCGACCAGACCGCGACTTCCGGGTCCGCGTCGCCTCCAACCGGCCCAGGCCGCGGCCGAAACCGTTCGGCGGTGCGCACGGGATCGTTCCAATATCCGAGTGTCACTAGGGGACCACAATGGACAAGCTCGCCGATCTCACCCGGATCGCAGAGGCTGCCGTCAGAACGGGCGACCAGGATCTCGGCGTTGGGGATCGCCTTGCCAATGGAATCGGGCCGCCGTTCCACCTCCGCCGGGTCGAGATAGGTAGAGCGGAACGCCTCTGTCAATCCGTACATCAGGAAGGGCTTCGCTTCCGGGAAGATGGCGCGGAGGCGATCCAGGGTCAGGCGCGGCATATGTCCACCGGTGTTGGCAAAATAACGAAGGCTCTCGCTGGCGTCTCTCGGCCACTCGAGCTGCGCCAGCTGAATCCAGAGTGGCGGCACCCCGGTGATGCCGGTTATCCGTTCGGCGGCGCATAGCCGGACAACGTCCCGCGGCAACAGATAGTTCATCAGGACGCAGCAGGCACCGGAGTAGAAGGCCGTTGTCAGCTGACTCAGTCCGGCATCGAAGCTGAAGGGGAGGACCGAGAGGATGCGATCGCTGGCGTCGTTCACGAGGTAAGTGGTTACGCTTTCCGCACCGACGCAGAGATTGCGGTGCGATATCATCACGCCCTTGGGCAGGCCGGTCGAACCAGAGGTGTACAGGATCGCCGCTAGGTCGTCCATATTGCACTCTTTTACGCCAGCGCAAGCCCAGCCTGCGGACGTCAAGTCGCCCCATGTCAGGGTGGAGAACGGTAGTGATGCGCCGGCGAGCCGGCCCTCGGCACCTGTGACAACAGCGGCGTCGAGGTCACTGCCGTTGCTCAATTCCTCACCCAAGCCCTGAAGACGAATGGCGGAAGTCACGAGGATGCGAACGTTGCAGTCCCGCAGGATATATCCGACCTGCCGCGGTTTCAGCAGCGGGTTGATAGGAACGAACACACCACCCGCGGCCACTGCAGCAAAAAGGGCGATGACCGCTTCGAAGCATTTATCCAAATAAACCGCAACCCGGTCACCAGGGTTCAATCCGAGACGCAGCAACCCGCCCGCGGCCGCCTGGACGGCTTCGACGAACTGGGCATAATTCAGGCCAACCCCTTCGAAGCGCAGGGCCGGGCGGTCGGGATAGCGCTCCGCGGCCTCTAGCGGTAAATTCGCGACGTTTTCGCCACGCCTCCCGCCGGGCTTTCGTCGTTTGGCATGGTGGCGCGCCGACCCACGGCCCAAGG
>VRUB01000055.1 GCA_019456345.1 Nitrospira sp.
TGCCCGTTCGCCGGGCCAAGGGTTCACTGGACCCTTGGCAAGTCTCCGGCTCACCCATGGCGAGCCCGTTCAGCGGGACAATCCCTGCGGCTGCGCATTCCCTGCTACGCTTGGGCACCGGCCCAAGCCGTCCTTGGCTTGGGCGTTCGCCGGGACAACAGTCCACCGGACTGTTGTCTTTGTCCGGCTCACCCACTGGACCTTTGCCTTGATCCGCTTCACCCCGCTCGTGCCCCGTCGGGCCTGGGCTTGGGCTGCGCGCCTCGCTCGGCTTGAGTAAGGGGATCAAAAAAACCAAACCCCCGTTCCGGCCCGCTCTTCGTCTGCACTCGGGGCTCGGCTTGACCAAGGAGGCCAAAAAAACCAACCTCCTCGCGGCCTCATGATTCACGAATCACGGATCGCGGACTTGCAGCTCGGCGAAAGGCGAGAAGAAAAACGGCACAAAGATGAGTTCGTGCGATACTGAGGTCTGCGCCCGCAATGTTGTGCGAGCGGCCAACTCGGCCAGCGGCGTGCGTTGCGCGACCGGTCTCTTGATTTATTCCCGTGATGCTGGCATATCTGGCAGACAATGACGGTTTCGGGGAATATCTTCCTCATCGGCCCAATGGGCGCCGGTAAGTCCACTATTGGACGTCATCTGGCGAAGCTGTTGAGCAAACGCTTTTGTGACTCTGATCAGGAGATAGAAAAGCGCACCGGTGCCAGCATCGCGCTTGTTTTTGAAATAGAAGGCGAGGCCGGATTTCGCAAGCGCGAGACGGCGGTCCTGGATGATCTGACACGCGCGTCTGGCGTCGTGGTGGCAACCGGCGGCGGCTCCATCCTTTCGCAAGAGAATCGCCAGATGCTGCGTACACGTGGCATCGTGGTCTATCTCGATGCGGATATCGACACCCTAACTCAGCGCACTCGACGTAGTCGAGATCGTCCATTGCTGCGCGACGGTGATCGCCGCGAAAAGCTTGCGGAGATTATGAAAAGCCGTGAACCTCTCTACCGCAGCGAGGCCGACGTGATAATCAAGACGAGCCAGTGCTCCCCTGTAGCTGTCGCGCGCAAAATAGCTGCGAAGCTGCACTCGCTGGATCACGATGAAAACACTTGAGCTGGATCTGGGTGAGCGCAGTTATCCGATTCACATCGGAACGGACCTCGTTGCGCGTGCCGATCTGATTACCCCGCACCTAAAGGGCAGCCGGGTGGCGGTGGTCAGCAATGAGACCGTGGCCCCGCTGTACATGGACAAGCTGACAGCCGGCCTTGGCCGTTACCGACCGCTTAGCATCGCGTTACCCGATGGCGAGCAATACAAGACGCTGGAGGTGCTAGAGCGCATTTTTTCGGCGTTACTGGCCGCACACTGCGATCGGCGCACAACGCTTATTGCCCTAGGAGGAGGCGTGGTGGGCGATATGGTGGGATTTGCTGCCGCCTGTTATCAGCGCGGTGTGCCCTTTATCCAGGTACCGACGACGCTGTTGGCGCAGGTCGACTCCTCCGTGGGTGGAAAGACGGGGGTTAATCACCCGCTGGGCAAGAACATGATCGGGGCGTTTCATCAGCCGCAGTGCGTAATCATCGACACCGAGACATTGAACACGCTGCCGGATCGCGAGCTCTCCGCCGGCATAGCCGAGGTGATCAAGTACGGACTGATACGCGATGAAGCGTTTATTGTCTGGCTCGAGGAGAACATGGAAGCGCTGCTTGGTCGTGATCAGGAAGTCCTGGCGACCGCCATTTATCGTTCTTGTGAGCACAAGGCGCAGGTAGTAAGCGCTGACGAGAAAGAAACCGGCACGCGCGCTTTGCTGAATTTCGGGCACACATTTGGCCACGCGATCGAAACGGGTCTGGGCTACGGCAAGTGGATACATGGCGAAGCAGTCGCCGCCGGCATGATCATGGCAGCAAGCCTGTCACAGCGAAAAGGATGGCTGAATGAGCCGGATGTGGCGCGCATTGAGTCCTTGTCAGCGCGCGCCCGCCTGCCCGTACGTGCGCCGGTCGAGCTCGAACCGTCTCGGCTGATAGAGCTCATGGCCGTGGACAAGAAGGTGCAAGACGGGCAGATCAGGTTGGTATTGCTCAAGGCCATTGGGCATGCCGTACTCACCGATGATTTCGACATTGAGCTATTGACGCACACGTTGCAGGCGTGTCGGAGTGAGCGATGACGCTCGCGCCTTATGCGGCTAGCGATGCCATGTCACGGGGCCGTCAGCATCCGGAGCAGGCGTCGCCCTACCGCAGTGAGTATCAACGCGACCGCGACCGCATTATTCATTGTGCGGCGTTCCGGCGACTGGAATACAAGACCCAGGTATTCGTCAACCATGAGGGCGATCTGTTCCGCACACGCCTTACGCATTCCTTGGAGGTGGCACAAATCGCGCGCTCCGTTGCTCGTGCGCTTGGGCTCAACGAGGATCTCACCGAAGCGATTTCCCTGGCGCACGATCTCGGACACACACCATTCGGTCACTCGGGCCAGGACGCACTTAATCACTGCATGCGTGCCTATGGCGGCTTCGAGCATAATCTGCAATCACTTCGTGTCGTTGAGGTGCTGGAGGAGCGCTATGCGGAATTTCCGGGACTCAATCTCACGTTTGAAACCCGCGAGGGGATACTCAAGCATTGCTCCTTGAAGCATGCCAAGCAGCTGGGCGAGCTGGGAAGTCGATTTATTGAACGAAAGCAGCCGGGCCTGGAGGCACAGGTCGCCAATATCGCCGATGAGGTCGCCTACAATAATCACGACATCGACGACGGTTTGCGTTATGGATTGATAGAGATCGAACAGCTCAGGGCGGTAGAGCTGTTTGCCGCGCAGTACGTGCAGGTCGAGCAAAAGTATCCCGAGCTTGCACCGCGCCGGTGTGTGCACGAGACCATCCGTCGTATGATTAACCATGTTGTTGTCGATCTGATTGAAAACAGCGCCAGCATGCTGGCGGCCGACAAACCGGGGAGCATGGATGGCGTACGCGACGCTGGCAAACCCCTAGTTGCCTACAGTGAGCCGGTCAGCGAACAAGTATTGGCGCTGAAACGGTTTCTGCGCGAGAACCTGTACCAGCACTACACGGTCAGGCGCATGAGCCGTAAGGCGGCAAGAATCATCAACGATCTATTCAGCGTGTTTGTGGAAGACGTGCGGCTTTTGCCGCCGCAGTACGGACACAAGGTCGCGGCATCTGAAGGCAACGCGCAGCGCGCGCGAGTCATCGCCGATTACATCGCCGGCATGACGGATCGCTACGCCATACATGAGCACGCACGCCTGTTCAGCCCCACTGAGCTGACGCGCGGCAGCTGACGCGCTCGCGCCCCATCGCGCTGGTTTTCTGTGCGCAAAGGCCTACGGGTCCGACCGGCGCAAAATTTGATTGAACGGGCAAAGGCCGGTCTGTATACTTTTTCGGCTTTTGCCCCTGTTTTTCTCGGGTTATTGCGCCGACATGACATGCGAGCACGGACACCTCGGACCATGTAAAAACGATGCACGCCTCACCCACACAACCTGCGGGTCTCTACCACCCGGAGTTCGAACACGACGGCTGTGGCTTCGGCCTGATTGCGCACATGGATGGCCAGAGCAGTCATTGGCTGGTGTCCACCGCCATCGCCTCGCTCGCGCGCCTGACACACCGGGGTGCGATCGCTGCTGACGGCAAGACCGGCGACGGCTGCGGCCTTTTATTAAGGAAACCTGAGAGTTTCCTGCGCCAGGTTGCGGCCGAGCAGGGAATTAGGCTGAGTCCGTGCTACGCCGTAGGCATGGTGTTCCTGAACCCTGATAGCAGGCCCGCAGGCACGGCGCGCCGACGCTTGGAAGAGGAACTGGCGGCAGAGGGTCTCGCCGTATGCGGCTGGCGGCCTGTGCCCACGGATCCCGATGCCTGCGGTGCCGAGGCGTTGAAGAGCATGCCGCGCATCGAGCAGGTATTCGTCAACGCGCCCGAGAATATGGACGAGGCTGCGTTCGAGCGCCATCTCTATATAGCGCGGCGGCGCTGCGAAAAAGCGATCGAGGTTGATGACGAGTTCTTCTACGTAGCGAGCCTGTCCAGCCGGGTGGTCGCATATAAGGGCCTGGTGATGCCGGCAAACCTGCCGGTGTTCTACGCGGATCTCAACGACAATCGGCTGGAATCGATCTTATGTGTGTTTCACCAGCGGTTTTCCACCAATACCTGGCCGCAGTGGCGTTTGGCACAACCGTTCCGCTATCTGGCGCACAACGGTGAGATCAACACCATCCAGGGTAATCGCAGCTGGTCGATCGCGCGCGGCCCGAAGTTTGCGACCGAGCTAATCCCGAACTTCGAGGACGTGCTGCCACTGGTGTCCGTGACCGGCTCCGATTCGTGCAGCCTGGATAACATGCTCGAGGCACTGATTGCCGGTGGCATGGACATCTTTCGTGCCATGCGCATGCTGATTCCGCCGGCGTGGCAAAACGTGGAAACCATGGATCGTGATCTGCGTGCGTTCTATGAGTACTACTCTATGCACATGGAGCCGTGGGATGGACCTGCCGGCATCGTGCTGACAGATGGGCGTTATGCGGCGTGCGTACTGGACCGCAATGGTTTGCGCCCCGCGCGTTACGTCATTACACGGCGCGAATCCGCCGAGGCCCCTGACCCATCGCATGAGTACGCCGGATGCGTGATCACGTTGGCGACCGAGGTGGGCGTGTATGACTACGCTCCGCAAGACGTCGTCACCAAGGGACGATTGAAGCCAGGCCAGATGTTCGCCGCTGACACCGCCACCGGCAAGCTGCTGCTGCCGCGCGACATCGATCAATTATTGAAGACGCGCAAGCCCTACAAGCGCTGGCTGCGGGCCCACGCCAAACGTCTGGAGGCGAGTCTGGTCGAGGAAGAGTCCTGCAGCGTGGCCATGGAGCCTGAGGGCCTGGCGGTCTACCAGAAAATGTTTCAGGTCACCTTCGAGGAGCGCGACCAGATCCTGCGCGTGCTTGCCGAGTCCGGGCTGGAGGCCGTGGGTTCCATGGGTGACGATACGCCGTTGCCGGTGCTGTCGAAAAAAGTGCGCCCACTGTATGAGTATTTCCGGCAACAGTTCGCGCAGGTCACCAATCCCCCGATAGACCCGCTGCGCGAGCAGATTGTCATGTCGCTGGAGACCTGCTTCGGGCGCGAGCACAACCTGTTCGAGGAAACCCCCGAGCACGCCGCCCGCCTGGTGATGGATTCTCCGGTACTCTCGGCGAGTAAGTTCAACCGCTTGCTGGCACTAACGGATCCGCATTACGCCCATGAAATCATCGATCTGATTTACCCGGAGGCCACCAGCCTGCGCGATGCGATCGAGGCGATGTGTGATCAGGCAATTGCCGCGGTGCGCGCGGGCAAGACCATAATCGTGTTTTCTGACCGCGAGATCGCGCCCGGCAAGCTCCCAATGCATCCACTGCTCGCCACCGGTGCCCTGCATCACCGTCTGGTGCGCGAGCGCTTGCGCTGTGACGCCAACATCGTGGTCGAGACGGCTACCGCGCGCGACCCGCACCATTTTGCCGTGCTGATCGGTTACGGTGCCACGGCGGTGTGCCCCTACCTTGCTTATGACTGTCTGCGCGACATGATCCGCAGCGGCGAGATTGCGGCGAAAGACGCGGTCCGGATTATGCACACCTACCGCAAGGGGATTAATAAAGGCCTCTATAAGATCATCTCGAAGATGGGTATATCCACTGTCGACAGCTATCGTGGGGCCCAGCTGTTCGAGGCGGTCGGCTTGCATAGTGAGGTGACGGAGCTGTGTTTTCAAGGAACGCCTTGCCGTGTGGGGGGGAGCACGTTCGACGACTTGCATAAGGACCAGCAGATGCTGGCGCGCGATGCCTGGAACCCGCGCAAGGCGATCGCTCAGGGTGGCGTGCTCAAGTTCATTCACGGCGGCGAGTATCATGCTTTTAACCCCGACGTGGTGGCGGCCTTGCATGAAGCCGTACGTTCCAATGACTACGAGAAATATCGCGAGTTCGCGCACCTGGTGAATGATCGCGAGCCGATGGTCTTGCGCGACCTGTTGGCGCTGCGCCCGAGCGCGGACCCCGTCCCGATTGATGAGGTGGAGCCGGTCGAAGCCATCTTGCCGCGCTTCGACACCGCCGGCATGTCGCTGGGTGCGCTGTCGCCCGAGGCCCATGAGACATTGGCCGAGGCCATGAACCGGCTCGGGGCGCGCTCCAACTCGGGCGAAGGCGGTGAGGATCCCAAGCGCTACGGCACTGAGCGCAGCTCAAAGATCAAGCAGGTTGCCTCCGGGCGTTTCGGCGTCACGCCGACATACCTGGTCAACGCCGAGGTGCTGCAGATCAAGATCGCGCAGGGCGCAAAGCCCGGGGAGGGCGGTCAGCTGCCCGGTCACAAGGTCAATGAGATGATCGCCCGCCTGCGATTTGCCCGCCCCGGCGTGGCGTTGATCTCGCCGGCCCCGCACCACGACATCTACTCGATCGAGGACCTGGCGCAGCTGATATTCGATCTCAAGCAGGTGAATCCGAAAGCGCTGGTGTCGGTGAAGCTGGTGGCCGGCCCGGGCGTGGGTACTATCGCCGCCGGTGTCACTAAGGCCTATGCCGATCTGATCACCATCGCCGGGTATGACGGCGGCACCGGCGCGAGCCCACTGACATCGATCAAGTATGCCGGCACGCCGTGGGAGCTCGGGCTGAGCGAAACCCATCAGATACTGCGTGCCAATGGGCTGCGCGGCAAGGTACGCCTGCAAACCGATGGCGGTCTCAAGACCGGCCTGGACGTGATCAAGGCGGCCGCGCTGGGCGCGGAAAGCTTTGGCTTTGGCACGGCACCCATGATCGCTATGGGCTGCAAGTATCTGCGCATCTGCCACTTGAATAATTGCGCGACCGGGGTTGCGACACAGAACAATGTGCTGCGCCTGGGCCACTTCAAGGGCGAGGTGCAGATGGTCGTGAACTACTTTCACTTCGTCGCGCAGGAGGTACGCGAGTGGATGGCTCGGCTAGGCGTGCGGCGCTTCGAGGAGCTGATTGGGCGCACCGATCTCCTCAGTGTGGTAGAGGGCCGGACCGCGAAGCAACAGCGCCTCGACCTCAGCCCCATCCTGGCGAACGGCGGTGTGGCCGCCGATAAGCCGCAGTTTTGTCAGATAGCGCGCAACCAGCCTTTCGACAAGGGCGAGCTCGCCGAGCAAATGGTGTGCGACGCGCTCCCGGCGATCGAGCAGAAACTGGGCGGCGAGTTCTGCTACGAGATTCGCAACGTCGATCGATCCATCGGGGCACGGCTGTCGGGTGAGATCGCGATACGCCACGGAGATCACGGCATGACCAACGCGCCCATCACGATTCGACTGCAGGGTACGGCCGGGCAGAGCTTCGGGGTGTGGAATGCCGGTGGATTGCAGATGGTGCTCGAAGGCGATGCCAACGACTACGTCGGCAAGGGCATGGCCGGTGGCAAGCTCGTTATCTACCCGCCGCGGGGGAGCGCATTCAACAGCAACGAGGCGGTCATCATCGGAAACACCTGCCTGTATGGCGCTACTGGCGGCAAGCTGTTTGCGTCAGGAATTGCGGGTGAACGCTTTGCCGTGCGCAACTCGGGTGCGCACGCCGTGGTCGAGGGCGTCGGCGATCATGGCTGCGAGTATATGACCGGCGGGGTTGCCACCGTGCTTGGGCGCACGGGCTTTAACTTTGCCGCGGGCATGACCGGCGGGTTCGCCTTCGTCCTGGATCAGGCCAATACCTTTGTCGACAACTACAATCACGAGCTGGTTGACATCCATCGCGTCACCACCGAGAGCATGGAAGCGCATCGCAATTATCTGCGGCGAATGATTGCGGAGTTCGTGGCGGAGACCGAAAGCGCGTGGGGCCAGACCATACTCGATGATTTCTACGACTTTGTCGGCAGATTCTGGTTGATCAAGCCGGTGGCGGCCGACCTCGACACGCTCCTCGATACGCTGCAGGAAGCGGCGTGAAGACCGTGAGGCGTGAGGAGTAAGGCGTGAGGACAGAAAAGGGTATCGGGTGGTCGCTGGCGGTGCGTACCGCCTAGCGCCTTACACCTCACACCTGCCACCTCACATTCGTATCATGGCCCCCATCAACCCCATGCAATTCATAGAGTTACCACGCCAGGAGCCGGTGAAGACATCGGTGCGCGTGCGTATCCAGGAGTGGGGGGAGATCTACGGGCGCTACGATGCGCACCATGCCGTCGCGCAGGCGGCGCGCTGCATCCATTGCGGTAACCCCTACTGCGAGTGGAAATGCCCGGTTCACAATTACATTCCCAATTGGTTGAAGCTGATCGCGGAGGGGAACCTGTTCGAAGCGGCGGAGCTTTCGCATCGTACGAACTCCTTGCCCGAGATCTGTGGCCGCATCTGCCCGCAGGATCGCCTGTGTGAAGGCGCCTGTACCCTGAATGACGGTTTCGGCGCCGTAACCATCGGGGCGATCGAGACCTACATCACCGATGAGGCGCTGAAAGCGGGCTGGCGCCCAGATCTGTCGCAGGTCAAGGACACCGGTAAGCGTGTCGCGGTTGTCGGCGCCGGGCCGGCAGGCCTGGGTTGTGCCGACGTGCTCGTGCGCAACGGCGTCAAGCCCGTGGTCTATGACCGTTATCCCGAGATCGGGGGCCTGCTCACCTTCGGCATCCCCGCTTTCAAGCTGGAAAAGGATATCCTTAAGACCCGCCGCGCGATCATGGAGGAGATGGGGGTCGAGTTCGTGCTGGATACGGACATCGGTAACGATATCGCGTTTCAGGATGTTATCGATGATTATGACGCCGTGTTTCTGGGGTTGGGTGCCTACACCTATATGAAGGGTGGTTTTCCGGGCGAGGACCTGCCCGGCGTGTTCGAGGCCTTGCCCTATTTGATCTCGAGCATCAATCGCGTGATGGGTCTTGAGCAGAATCCGCAGGACTACATCGACTTCAATGCTCAGCGCGTGGTGGTGCTGGGTGGCGGCGATACCGCGATGGACTGCAACCGCACCGCCGTTCGCCAGGCCGCGACCCGCGTAACCTGTGTCTATCGCCGTGACGAGATCAACATGCCGGGATCCCGGCGCGAAGTCACCAACGCCAAGGAAGAGGGCGTGCGCTTCCTTTGGAATCGTCAGCCGCTGCAGATCATCGGACGCGATGGGGTTGAGGGCGTGAAGGTGGTGAGTACCGCGCTCGGTGAGCCAGATGCGCGCGGCCGGCGCCGTCCGGAGCCGGTGCCCGATTCCGAAGAGATCATAGCGGCCGATCGGGTGATCATTGCGTTTGGCTTCCGGCCGAGCCCGGCGCCGTGGTTTGACGAGTTCGGTATCGAGATCGACGAGCTCGGGCGGGTGAAAGCCAGCCCCGGGTCCGAATTCAAGTTTCAGACCACCAACGCGAAGATATTCTCCGGCGGTGACATGGTCCGCGGTGCCGACCTGGTGGTCACGGCCGTGTTCGAAGGGCGCGAGGCGGCGGAAGGTATCGTCGAGTACCTGGGCGTCTAGCACGTGAGAGGTTGAAGAGCGGTTCCGTCGAAAACGGTTGCCACCGATCATCCTGCTTCGCCTTACGCCTCACGCTTCACCCCTCACGGAGTCTCAATGTCAGAGCTGAAAAACGATCGCCTGCTACGCGCCCTGGCGCGCCAACCCGTCGACGTGACGCCGGTGTGGATCATGCGCCAGGCGGGCCGCTATCTTCCGGAATACCGCGCCACCCGGGAGAAGGCGGGCGATTTTCTTACCCTGTGCACGACGCCCGAGCTCGCCTGCGAGGTGACGCTCCAACCCGTCGACCGTTATCCGCTCGACGCGGCGATCCTGTTCTCCGATATCCTGACTATCCCGGACGCCATGGGTCTCGGTTTGTATTTCGTCGAGGGCGAGGGGCCGCGGTTCGAGTGCCCCGTGCGCACCCAACGCGATGTGGCGGCACTTACGATCCCGGACCCCGAGACCGAGCTGCGCTATGTAATCGATACGGTGCGTCTGGTGACGCACGCGCTCCACGGCCGGGTGCCACTAATCGGCTTTGCCGGCAGTCCCTGGACGTTGGCGACCTACATGGTCGAGGGTGGATCGACGCGGGATTTCAACCGGGTCAAAGGCCTGATGTTCGAGCAACCGCGCCTGCTGCACACCTTGCTGGAAACTCTGGCGGATGCCGTCACACAGTACTTGAATGCACAGATCAATGCCGGGGTGCAGGCGGTCATGCTGTTTGATACCTGGGGAGGCGTGTTGACCCCTCGGGATTACGAATCATTCTCACTTGACTACATGGCGCGTATCGTTGCAGGGCTCACCCGCGAAGCGGCCGGCCGGCGTGTGCCGGTGATCCTGTTTACCAAGAATGGCGGACAATGGCTCGAGGCCATGGCCGCGAGCGGCTGTGATGCCTTGGGTATCGACTGGACCACGGATCTCGGGCAGGCACGGCAACGAGTCGGCCAGCAGGTGGCGCTGCAAGGCAACCTGGACCCGGCCGCGCTGTATGCCTCGCCGGCGCGTATTCGCGAAGAGGTGGACACCGTGCTGGCGAGCTACGGCGAGGGCAGCGGCCTGGTGTTCAACCTGGGACATGGAATCAGCCCGAACGTGGACCCGGAGCATGTGGCGGCGTTGGTGGATGCGGCTCACGTCCTGAGCGTGAAGTATCATGTTGAATAACGGCCGGTGTATCCGGGCGATGGCGCGACGCGATACCCAGTAGCGTGCGTGGCAATGGGAGACAAGGCCGGGTGTTTTCTGATGTATAATCACCCGCGTTTTTGAGTCGGCCAATAACAATGAAGATCGGAATCCCGAAAGAAACGCAATCCGGGGAGGCGCGCGTCGCCGCGACGCCCGACACCGTCAAGAAGCTTCGCGCCAAAGGCCTGGAAGTAGCGGTGGAGAAGTCGGCGGGCCTCAGCGCGCATTTCACGGATGACGTTTACCGCAACGCGGGCGCCGAGATCGTGAATGCAGCTGCGGCGTTGGGCGCCGATATCGTTTTCAAGGTGCAGAAGCCCGCCAAGGACGAAATCGAGAAACTGAAAAAGGGCGCCATCCTGGTGGCTTTTCTCGATCCCTGTGCCGCCGACGATACGCTGGAAAGGCTTGCCGCCGCCGGCATCGAGAGTTTTGCCATCGAGCTGGTCCCGCGGATCTCGCGTGCGCAGAATGTGGACGGCCTGTCCTCGCAGGCCAACATCGCCGGTTACCGCGCTACGCTCGAGGCCGCGAGACTCTACGGCAGCTTCTTTGCCATGATGATGACAGCCGCCGGGTCTGCCAAGCCCGCCAAGGTGATGGTGCTGGGCGCGGGGGTGGCGGGGCTGCAGGCGATCGCCACCGCACGCCGGCTGGGCGCGCAGGTATTCGCGTTCGATGTGCGCGCGGAAGTCAAAGAAGAGATCATGTCGCTGGGCGGTAAGTTCGTGGAGCTGGACCTAGGCGAAAGCGGCGCCGGTGCCGGCGGTTATGCCAAGCAGCTCTCGGCCGAAGCCCAGCAGCGCCAGCAGGCGCTGCTGGGGGAGGAGATTAAAAAGATCGATATCGTCATATCGACTGCGCTCATTCCTTGTAAGCCCGCGCCCGTGCTGATCACGGAGGATACCGTGAAGGGCATGCATGCAGGTTCCGTCATTATCGACATGGCCGCGGCGAGCGGCGGCAACTGTCCGCTGACCAAGGCAAACAAGACAATCGTCAAGCACGGCGTGACCCTGTGCGGCATTACCAACTTCCCCGCGCTCGTGCCCACCGATTCCAGCTCTTTCTACGCCCGCAACCTGTTAAATTTCATCACGTTGCTGCTCAAGGAGGAAGACGGCGGGCTTGAGCTGCGAGATCATTCTGAAGACGAAATCACGGCTGCCACAGTAATGACGCACGCCGGTACCGTGACCTTCAACAGACCGAACTAGCTCCAGGGAGGCATCCTTATGTCGGAAACCATGGTCGCCCTCTACGTATTCGTGCTGGCGTGCTTTATCGGCTACTGGGTCATCTGGAACGTCACCGCGTCATTGCACACGCCGCTCATATCACTGACCAACGCGATCTCCGGCATCATTATCGTCGGCGCGCTGCTGGTGGCGGGGTTTGAGGAGATGGGTTTCGTCGGCGCGATTCTTGGTTTCACCGCCGTGCTGCTCGCATCGATCAACATGTTCGGCGGGTTTCTCGTCACCCAGCGCATGCTGGATATGTTCAAGAAGAAGAAAAAATAGGAGCAGACAGGATGCAACTTGGCACCGATACGCTGGCCTTTGTTTACCTGATTTCCGGGGCGCTATTTATCCTCGGCCTGAACCGGTTGTCCCATCCCTCGACCGCGCGACGCGGCAATTTGTTTGCCATGACCGGCATGGTGATCGCGATCGTGGCGACACTGCTGAACCCGGCGGTCAAGTCCTATACGTTTATCTGGCCTGCCATGATCATTGGCGGCGTGATCGGCACCGTCATCGCGCTGCGGATTCAGATGGCGGCGATGCCGCAGTTGGTGGCGTTGTTGCACAGCTTCGTGGGGCTTGCCGCCGTGTTGGTAGCCGTCGGCACCTACCTGGATCACCGCCAGCAAGGTTTGCTGTCCACCGTGTTTATGGTCGAGGTGTTTATCGGCATCTTCATCGGTGCGATCACCTTTACCGGCTCACTGATCGCTTTCGGTAAGCTCCAGGGGCTGGTGACGGCGGCGCCGGTCGCCTACATGGGGCAGCACTGGCTTAACCTTCTGCTTGGCCTGGTGATGATCGGCCTGGGCGTCGACTTCGCCATCAATGACCACTTCGCGTCGTTGATGCTCATGACCGCCATTGCGCTGCTGCTGGGGATATTGCTCATCATACCGATCGGCGGCGCCGACATGCCGGTCATTATCTCCATGCTCAACTCCTACTCCGGGTGGGCGGCGGCGGCCACCGGTTTTACGCTGCAGAACAAGCTGCTGATCATCACCGGTGCGCTGGTGGGGTTCTGCGGCGCGATCCTCTCCTACATCATGTGCCGCGCCATGAACCGCTCATTTATCAGCGTCATCCTCGGGGGCTTTGGCACCGGTGACGTAGCGGATGCCTCCGGCGTGGCCGCGGCCACGCAGAAGGGCGTTAAGTCGTCCTCGGTCGAGGACGCGGCGTTCCTGCTGGAGAACGCATCCAAGGTGATCGTGGTACCGGGCTACGGCATGGCGGTGGCGCAGGCGCAGCACGCATTGAAAGAGCTGTTCGAGCTGCTCGAGGCCAAAGGGGTCGAGGTCAAGTTCGCGATCCATCCGGTCGCCGGCCGCATGCCGGGTCACATGAACGTGTTGCTGGCGGAAGCCGATATTCCCTACGACCGCGCGTTCGAGATGGAAGTGATCAATCCTGAGTTTGCGACTGCGGATGTCGCGCTGGTGGTCGGTGCCAACGACGTCACCAACCCGGCCGCCAAGAAAGACCCCTCTAGCCCCATCTACGGCATGCCGATCCTCGATGTCGATCGCGCCCACCATGTGTTTTTCATCAAGCGCAGCATGCGGCCGGGGTATGCGGGCATCGACAATCTTCTCTTTTATCAGGACAACTGTTCGTTACTCTTTGGCGACGCCAAGGATGTTTGCGAGAAGACCGTCGCGGCGCTGAAGGCGGCGTAGGGTTCGCCTACCCGGCGATTGTTTGCTAACGGGCTTGCTGCGCTCCGCTCCCCGTGCTTTCGCTTGCAAGTCCTGGGCTTGCCGTCCGTGGCAAGCCCGTTCGACGGGATTACAGTCCACTGGACTCTCATCTGTTTCCGTCTCACCCCTGTGCCTGGGGCGAACGCGGGGGTTCCTTCCCCCGCCAGTTCGTGCTTGCCCCTCGCCTTCACCCCTCGCTCGGCTTGAGTAAGGGGATTCCAAAGCAAAACAAATACACCTTATGCACAGACTTCGCCCGCACTCGACTTGAGTGAGTAGCGAGGTTGGAAACTCATTGAAACGTATCACAGGTTGTCGTATACAGCTCTTTCAAGGCTGCAACACGGGTTCGAATCCCGTTGGGGATCCCATAATTTGCAGAATGTGCTAGACAAAACTGCAATAAAAAGCTCGTAGCCGTTCCCCAATCTAGCTTTCTGTCGATCCACGTTTCGCGCAGAAGGTTAGTGACCGCGCTCACCGCTCTTATGGGCAGGACCGGCAAAGGAGCGTAGCATTGCTTTACCTTGCTCTTTAGACAATGGGGTGGCGACTTATGAAGCACGCCTCTATTCGCACATGCGCAGCTTTGGTCTTGCTCGGGCTCCTTGTCGTTGTGCCGCGGTCGCTATTCGCAGCCGATTGGGTGGACTTCAACAGTGCGGGCACACCGCCGACGCCGTTTCAACTCAAGCGAGCGAAAGCCAAGGGTATCGAACTAAAGCCTGAACCAGGGGCGCCCTTGCGTGGTCTGCTCTTCCGACCGAAAGGCCAGGGACCCTTTCCGGCCGTTGTCTTGCTGCATGGCTGTCGCGGCATTCAAGCCTATCAGCAAGACTGGGCGGTCGAGTTAGCAGGTTGGGGCTATGTCGCGCTGTTGGTTGACAGCTTTGAGCCGCGAAGAGCAGAGAACATGTGCGCCATCGATAAAGCTAACACGGGAGAGTGGTACCGGGTCGTGGGCGCGCAAGTGCCTGACGCCGTGGGCGCACGCGCCCACTTGACGACGCTGCCGTTCGTCGATGCAAACCGAATCGCTGTGATGGGCTGGGCGCAGGATGCCGTACTCGGTGTTGTGTTTGAAGCCGGCGTGGGACAGCTTTACGACGCCAAGTTCCAAGCGGCGGTGGCCTTTTATTCAGACTGTAGGGGTAATATGAGCGGGCGGTTTAGCGCACCAGCACTCATGCTGATCGGCGATAAAGACGACGCGAGAAGGCCAGACTATTGCGACCGCACGGCCGTTGCTAGCAAAGGCAGTTCAGCACTAGCGGAACTCAAGCTTTACCCGGGCGCGCACCATGGCTTCGATGATCCTCAGGTGGGGAAACGCTTCTACTTGGAAGACGCCTGGAATACTTATAGAAACCCGCCGCGGGGGATAACGTTCGGCTACAGCAGTACGGCCCACGAGGATGCGTTAAAGCGCGTGAACGAGTTCCTGGCTAAGCATCTCAAATAGCAGATGCTACGGCTACCCGTGCTTGCCCGGAGATTCGCACGAGTAGCCGACCCTTGCCGCATTTGAATCCCCTTCAAGGTCACCGAGCCGTAGAAGGAGACCGACACCATGCATGGCGTGCGATTATTGCACAAACACCTGTAAGACACCTGCCCACATATCCACACGCGAAGATGGTTACGAGAAAGCCAACGATTCTGCTTTTAGAAGGCACAACGCGTCGGCGGCGAGGGTTCAGCCGGCCTAAAGGGCGAGCACTGCCCGAGCCGATCACTAGGACAACCCTGCCATCCGGCGGGGTCGTCTTTTGAGTAAACGAGCAGCATCCGTGCTCGCGCGGTTTCCTCCCGGAACTTCTGCTACAATAGTCGTGCATTTCGGTCTGCGTCTGATTCTTCGCGGTAATCCCTCTTAGCCTTGCACGCAGTTACTCATCCCACCGAGACCGGCCTGGGGCGATGTGCCTTGGGTAGGCCGGCTTTAGGAGCACTGTATAAATGTCATTTAATACCATCGGCCTGTCGGCCGAGTTACTCCGTGCCGTCGCCGAAGAGGGCTATCGCGACCCCACGCCCATCCAGCGTCAGGTCATACCTGCGATCCTCGAGGGGCGCGACATCATGGCCGGCGCGCAGACGGGTACCGGCAAGACCGCCGGTTTCACGCTACCGTTACTTCAACGTTTAAGCGCCCGCGCTGAGGGCGGAAGCCGGCGCGTGATCCGTACCCTTATCCTCACCCCTACGCGTGAGCTGGCCGCGCAGGTGGAAGAGAGTGTACGCACCTACAGCAAATACCTGCCGCTGAAATCCGCCGTGATCTTCGGCGGTGTCAACATCAATCCGCAGATCGAGCAACTTCGCCGCGGTATCGATATCCTGGTAGCGACGCCGGGGCGTCTGCTGGATCATGTCGGCCAAAGGACGCTCGACCTGTCCCGGGTCGAGATCCTGGTGCTGGACGAAGCCGATCGCATGCTCGATATGGGCTTCATCCGCGACATCCGCCGGATCCTCGCGCTGCTGCCCCGGCAGCGGCAGAATCTGCTCTTCTGTGCTACGTTGTCCGACGAGATCAAACAGCTCGCCGATGACCTCCTGGGCTCACCGACCCTGATCCAGGCCACCCGTCGCAACACCGCCGCCGAGGGCGTATCGCACGTGATCCATCCCGTGGATCGCGAGCGCAAGCGTGCGTTGCTTTCATTCCTGATCGCCTCCGGCAGCTGGAGGCAGGTGCTGGTCTTTACCCGCACCAAGCACGGCGCCAACCGTCTTGCCCAGCAGCTGCAGCGTGACGGCATCCGGGCCGCGGCCATCCACGGCAATAAGAGCCAGGCGGCGCGCACCCGCGCCTTAGCGGACTTCAAACGGGGGGAAGTACGCGTATTGGTTGCGACCGACATCGCTGCGCGCGGGCTCGATATCGAGGAGCTGCCGCACGTCGTGAACTTCGAGCTGCCAAATGGCGCGGAGCACTACGTGCACCGCATCGGCCGCACCGGTCGCGCCGGCAAGGAGGGCGATGCGGTTTCGCTGGTGTGCGTGGATGAGAACGGCTTGCTCAAGGATATCGAGCGCCTGCTGGGACGTGAGATACCGAAGGTCGTGATCCCGGGCTACGAGCCGGACCGCTCATTGAAGGCCGAGCCCATTCGCGACAGCCGTGCTGCCTCGAGAGGTGCAAGGGAACGCAGTGGGCGCGATACCGGAAATCGACACCGCGGCAGAGCTTCGCCGTTGAACGCAACTGCCGCCGGGCGGGGGAACTAAACGCATGCCTCAAGCGAATCTGAAGC
>VRUB01000240.1 GCA_019456345.1 Nitrospira sp.
GTGGGTGCGCTGACCGCGCACCGGCAGGCCGCGGCGATGACGCAGGCCGCGATAGCAGCCCATGTCCATCAGTCGCTTGATGTTCATCGCGACTTCGCGCCTGAGATCGCCTTCGACCCAGTAGTCCTTGTCGATGACCTCGCGGATGCGAATCACATCGGCGTCGGCAAGCTGGTTGACGCGGCGCTCGAGCGGAATGCCGACCTTCTGGCAAATCTCACGCGACTTGGTGGGACCAATGCCAAAGATGTAGGTCAACGCGATTTCGACGCGCTTGTTCGTGGGTATGTTGACGCCGGCGATGCGGGCCACGGCTAAGTCTCCTTAACTGAAGGCAAATCGTTCCCCGCAACGGCCCGACGTGGAGCCCGGTGGGAGCGGAGCGCGATTATATGAATGTAACGCTGCAAGTCAATTCTCTCCGATGCCGTCAACGACAGCGCGAAGCTGGCGTGTGACCTCGTCGATGTCGGCCATGCCGTCGACCGATCGCAGCACGCCGCGCGCCGCGTAGTACGGCAGCAGCGGCGCGGTCTGGGCGTGATAGGCGGCGAGCCGCGCGCCCATTGTCTCGGCGTTGTCGTCCTTGCGCCTGGTGAACGCGCTGGCGCCGCACAGGTCGCAGACATTCTCGACCTTGGGGCGGTTGAGCTCGTCGTTGTAGGCGGCGCCGCAATTGGTGCACGAGAATCGGCCCGCGATGCGTCCGACCAACGCGTCGTCATCGACCGTCATCTCGAGCACGCCGTCGATGCGCTGGTTGCTCGCGGTCAGCATGGCGTCGAGTGCCTCGGCCTGGGTCACGGTGCGCGGAAAACCGTCGAGGATGAAACCGCTCGCGCAGTCGGGCTCGGCGATGCGCTCGGCGATGATCGAGACGACGATGTCGTCCGAGACCAGATCGCCGGCCGCCATCACCGCCTTGGCCTGCTTGCCGATCTCGGTGCCGGCGGCGACCGCGGCGCGCAGCATGTCGCCGGTCGAGAGCTGCACCAGGCCATAGGCACTCTCCAGGCGCTTCGCCTGAGTACCCTTGCCGGCGCCGGGTGGGCCCAACATGATCAGGTTCATTAACGCCGCCCCCGCAGCTTGGCCTTCTTGATCAGGCCCTCGTACTGATGCGCGAGCAGGTGCGAATGGATCTGGCCAACCGTGTCCATGGTCACCGTCACGACGATCAGCAGCGACGTGCCGCCGAAGTAGAACGGGATGGCGTACTGCGAGATCAAAATCTCGGGAAGGAGGCAGACCGCGGCGAGATAGGCCGCGCCGACGCAGGTCAACCGCGTCAGGACATAATCGAGATATTCCGCGGTGTTCTTGCCGGGCCGGATACCGGGGACGAAACCGCCGTACTTCTTCAGGTTGTCGGCCGTGTCGCCCGGATTGAAGACGACCGCCGTATAGAAGAAGCAGAAGAAGATGATGCCCGACATGTAAAGCAGAACGAACGCCGGCTGGCCGCGCCCGAGCCATCCCGCCAGCGTGCTCAACCATTCGGGACCCTGGCCCGCGCTGAAACCCGCCAGCGTCAACGGCAGCAGCAGGATCGAGCTGGCGAAGATCGGCGGGATGACGCCCGCCGTGTTGAGCTTGAGCGGCAGGTGTGAACTTTCGCCGCCGAACATCTTGGCGCCGACCTGGCGTTTCGGATACTGCACGACGATGCGCCGCTGGGCGCGCTCCATGAAGACGATGAACATGATGACGCTAACCACCATGATCATCAGGAAGATGATGAAGAACGCCGACAGCGCGCCGGTGCGGCCGAGCTCGAGTGTGCTGGCGATCGCCCGCGGCAGCTCGGCGACGATGCCCGCGAAGATGATCAGCGAGATGCCGTTGCCGACGCCGCGCGCGGTGATCTGCTCGCCCAGCCACATCAGGAAGATCGTGCCGCCGACCAGCGTGACCACCGTGGAGAAGCGGAAGAACATGCCAGGCTCGATCACCGCGCTGCCCGCCGAGCCGGTCATGCCTTCGACGCCGACAGCGATGCCGTAGGCCTGGAACGTCGCCAGAAGAACCGTGCCGTAGCGCGTGTACTGATTGATCTTCTTGCGGCCCGCCTCGCCTTCCTTCTTGAGCTGCTCGAGATGCGGCGAGACGGTCGTCAAGAGCTGGATGATGATCGATGCCGAGATGTACGGCATGATGTTCAGGGCGAATATCGTCATGCGCCCCAACGCGCCGCCGGCGAGCATGTTGAACATGCCCAAGATGCCGCCCGCGTTCTGCTGGAAGATATCTTCCAGGATCGCCGGGTCGATACCGGGAATCGGGATGTAGGTCCCGAGACGATAGATGACCAGGACCGAAAGCGTGAACCACAAACGCTTCTTGAGCTCCGTCGCCTTGCCAAGGGCGGCGAAGTTGAGGTTCGCGGCGAGTTGTTCTGCAGCCGATGCCATTTATCGGTTCCCGCTTAGGCCTCTGGCGTCTCGGCCGGTGCTTCGGCCTT
>VRUB01000241.1 GCA_019456345.1 Nitrospira sp.
CTGGCCGCGGGCTCTTATGGCGCACGCCGAAATTGCCAAATCCGGAGATCTTGACCTGCTCACCATTCGCCAGGGCGGCACGGATATTCTCGAAGAACAACTCGACGAATTCCTTCGCTTCCCGCTTGTTCAAGCCCAATTCGTTAAATAAGCCTTCCGCCAGATCGGCTTTCGTCAATGCCATCGTTCCCTTCCTTCTTCCTTGTTCTGAGCTATTTTGTTCTCAGCTCGGCCCCCAGCTCTGATTGCAGAGAACGGACCACCCGCGCTAGAATTTCATCCACAACCTCATCTTTAAGAGTGCGCGAAGAGTCCTGCAAGGTCAAGGCTAGAGCCAAACTTTTTCTTCCCGAATCAATACCTTCTCCACGATACTCATCAAACAACTGAAGGTCCACGAGCAGTTCGCCGGCCGCTTTCCTCATCGTATCCATCACCTCGCGGGCAGACGTCTGAACATCGACCAACAAGGCCAGATCGCGCTGGATCGCCGGGAACTTCGAAATTGCACCAAATTGGGGAATCTGGCCTCGCTGAAGGGCCGACACCTGCAGTTCGAAGAGGAAAACGGGCCGGTTCAGCCCCAGTTTGGCCACCAGGTCGGGGTGGAGCCCCCCCAGCCACCCTATTGCGTTTCCCTGGCACGAAATTTGAGCGCTCTGTCCAGGGTGCAAGGCCGGGTGCGTACCGTGCCTGATGTCAAAACTGTCCACCCGGCCCGTAATTTGCAGGAGCGCCTGCACATCCCTTTTGACATCAAAGAAGTCCGACTCGCGCGGCTTCACCCCCCACTGCGGCGGCAACGCCGGACCTATCACCGCACCCGCCAACATCCGATCCTGGGCCATGGTCTCAGCCCGCCGAACGAAGCTGCGGCCAAGCTCGAACACTCGCACGCGTTCCTGCTGACGGTTCGCATTGTAGGCAATCGCCTGCAACAACCCCGGCCACAGTGAAACACGCATCGCTGCCATGTCGGCGCTAATGGGGTTAACCAGCATCAAGGGCTTGAAACGCGGTTCAATTGCTGATTGCAGCTCGGGGTCGACGAAACTGTAGGTGATCACCTCCTGGTAGTCCCGGTCCACCAGCGCCAGTTTGAAACGCTCATGCGCAATTTCGCACTCGGACTTGAAGCTGGAGCACATCAAGATTTGTGGCGCCTTGCTGGGCAGGTTTTCATATCCATGCACGCGCGCTATCTCTTCGATGAGATCGACTTCACGTTCGATGTCGAAGCGATACGACGGCGGCGTCACCCGCCAGCCATCCTTCCCTTTGCGAACCCGCATCGCCAACCGGTTGAGAGTGCGCTCGATGCGAGATGACGGCAGACTCTGGTCGAGAAGTTGCGTGATTTTTCGTTGGCGCAGGGCCACGGTGGGGCGCTTGGGCAGGTAGCGCTCGATCTTGGCATCGATCACCGGCCCGGGCCGACCCCCTGCAATCTCTCGCAACAACACCGTGGCACGTTCGATCGCCTTGCGTTGCAACTGCGGGTCAACGCCACGCTCGAACCGGTAAGATGACTCGCTCTGCAAACCCAGGCGGCGTGCGCGACCAGCGATGGCCTGCGGGCGAAAGAAAGCGCTTTCGAGCAACAAATTACATGTGTCGGGCCCAACCGCGGTACTCGATCCCCCCATAATACCGGCTAACGCGACCGGCCCGGTGTCGTCCGTGATCAGTAGCGTGCCTGCTTCGAGCCGTACCTCGGTGCCGTCCAGCACCTTAAGGGTCTCGTTAGCCGCCGCCTGGCGCACTCGGATACTATTCGTCAACTTATCCAGATCAAATGCATGCATCGGCTGGCCCAACTCCAGCATGACGTAGTTGGTAACATCCACCACCGCGCTGACGCGGCGCATTCCGCTGCGGCGTAAGCGCTCAACCATCCACGCCGGCGTTGGGACACCCTGGTCGATGTCCTCGATTGCACGCCCGACATAGTGCGGACAGTCTTTCTGCGCCTGCAGCCGTATCTTGATGTCACGTCTAGTTCGCGCCGACACGGCCTGCATGTTCGGAGCATGCAAACGTGCGCCCGTGAGCGCCGCAACCTCGCGTGCGATGCCGGCCACGCTCAGACAGTCGCCGCGATTGGGGGTGAGCTCGATATCAAAGACGGTGTCGTCGAATCGCAAAGTCTCGCGCAGGCTTTGTCCGGGGACAGCCTCGGGATCGAGCACCATCAGACCTTCTGACGACTCGGCCAGACCCAGTTCCGCAGCCGAACACAACATGCCTTGCGATTCCGTGCCACTGATATCAGCCTTCGACACGGTCGTGCCGCCGGGCAAGGTCGTGCCGACCAACGCCATCGGTGCGCGCAGCCCGGTGGCCACGTTCGGCGCACCGCAAACAATGGTCAAGAGACGAGCGCGCCCGACGCCGACACCACAGATCTTCAGCCCGGTAGCTCGTGGATGCGGCTCGACCGAGCACACCTCG
>VRUB01000242.1 GCA_019456345.1 Nitrospira sp.
CACTCCGACGTCGCTGGGTCGGACCGTGTCGAAGGTCATGGTCTCGCGCTTTCCGGACATCTTCAACGTCCAGTTCACATCGGGCATGGAAGAAGAACTCGACAAGATCGAAGAAGGGAAGCTCGGGTGGCAGGCCGTGCTGACGGATTTCTACACGCCGTTCTCCAAGGATCTCGAGAACATCGACGTCGAGGCGATGATCCGTGAGGCGCACGACCTGGATGGGTTGGAAAAGGAGCGATGCGAGAACTGCGGCAGTGCATTGACCGTCAAGAGCGGCCGGTTCGGTCCGTTCATCGCGTGCACCACCTACCCGGAGTGCAAGTTCACGCGTCCCATCAAGAAGGACCGGCCGCCGGACCGCCCCACGGACGAAAAGTGCGAAGAGTGCGGGTCGCCGATGGTGATCAAGACCGGCCGGTACGGCGAATTTCTGGCCTGCACTACGTACCCGGACTGCAAGCACACTCGGCCCGTTCCGCTGGGCGTCAAATGTCCGACCTGTGTAGTCGGCGACCTCACCCAGCGCCGCACGCGGCGTGGCAGGGTGTTCTATGGTTGCATACGCTATCCGGATTGCGAGTACTCCACCTGGTATGAGCCGTTGCCGGAGGAGTGTCCCAAGTGCAAGAAAACCGGAGTCGAGCGCCGGTCGTCAAAGGCGCGGGGCGAGTATCGGCGGTGCATGCACTGCGAACACGAATTCGACGTGGAGGAGCCAGCAACGGCCGGCGCCGACACGTGAACGCCGCGGTAGTGGGAGGCGGCCTCGCCGGGTGCGAGGCGGCGTGGACGCTCGCCGAATCGGGTGTCACAGTTACGCTGTATGAAATGCGTCCCAAGGTGGACACGCCCGCCCACCAAACCGATGGCCTGGCCGAACTCGTTTGCACGAATTCCTTCAAATCGACGGAAACCGCCAACGCGCACGGACTGCTGAAGGCGGAACTGCGTCTGTTGGGCAGCCTCTTGATGCGGGTGGCGGAAGAAACGCGCGTTCCGGCGGGTGCGGCCCTCGCCGTCGACCGCGCGCTGTTCAGTGAAGGCGTCACCAAGGCCGTTCG
Source organism: Nitrospira sp. (assembly GCA_019456345.1). Classification (GTDB taxonomy): domain Bacteria; phylum Pseudomonadota; class Gammaproteobacteria; order Acidiferrobacterales; family SPGG2; genus VRUB01. The sequence goes on from VRUB01000242.1 coordinate 1,065, forward strand.
GTCGCACCCCAACATCGAAGTCGTCTGTGAGGAAATCACTACGCTGCCCTCGCCCGGCATTGTGGCAACCGGTCCGCTCACGTCCGACAGCTTGGCGGCTGCTATTCAGGAGCGGCTCGGCGCGTCGCACCTGGCATTCTTCGATTCCATCGCGCCGATCATCTTGGCGGACTCCCTGGATGAAACCGTGCTGTACCGCCTGTCGCGGTATGGTAAGGGAGGTGGTGATGATTACCTCAATGCGCCCTTCGACCGCGAGCGCTATTATGCGTTCATCGAAGCGATGGTGGCCGCGGACCAGTACGAGGGACACGACTTCGACAAGATCGCGTACTTCGAGGGTTGCCTCCCGGTGGAAGAGATGGCTCGCCGGGGGCCGGACACATTGAGGTTCGGACCGATGAAGCCGGTGGGCCTGCCGGACCCCCGCACCGGACAGGAACCCTACGCGGTCATGCAGCTTCGATCGGAGGATCGTGCGGGCCAAATGTGGAATATGGTCGGATTTCAGACCCGCCTGCGCACCGGCGAGCAACGAAAAGTGTTCCGCCTGATTCCGGGTTTGGAGAATGCTGAGATGCTTCGATGGGGTAGCGTGCACCGCAACACGTATCTCAACACGCCGGCCGTACTGTCGCCTCACCTGTCGGCGCGGGACGACGATCGCCTGCTGTTCGCCGGCCAGCTCGTGGGCGTCGAAGGGTACACGGAGTCGCTCGCGTGCGGCCTGCTGTGCGGGATCAATCTCGCACGCATCCTCGGCGGCGCCGAGCCCCTTCTCCCACCCGAGAACACGATGCTGGGAAGTTTGGTGCGATACGTGCATGGCGCCGATCCAAAGAAGTTTCAGCCGATGAACGCCAACTTCGGTTTGCTGCCGCCGCTGCCGAACAAGGTCCGCGACAAGAGAAAGAAGCGCGAGGCGCTCGCAACGCGCGCGCTCGAGGCGATGGCGGAGTTCGCAACGCGGTTGAGCGGCGTGCCGACGTGATGGACACGGCTACCGCGCAGCGACCGGAGTGTGAGGCGTTCATCGCATATCTCACGCACGAACGGAACGATTCAGAGCATACGGTCAAAGCGTATCAGCGCGACCTCAACACGTTCCAGGATTTTTGCGACGACTACTTTGGCGGGGCGGGAGCGTGGACGTGGGAGTCGGTAGACAGACTGGCCATTCGAAGCTTCATGGGAGAGCTGACGCGGGGCGGCCTCACGAAGCGGTCGGTCTCGCGCGCGGTTTCGACGCTTCGGTCCTTCTATCGGTTTCTCAACGAGCGATACGATTTGTCGGTGAATCCTGCTGCCGCGGTTCGACTACCCAAACTGACGCAGCGGCTGCCGGCGGTACTCGATCGACGGCAGATCGAAGAC
>VRUB01000056.1 GCA_019456345.1 Nitrospira sp.
AGTTTCTCGAATTCCGCCAGCTCGAACTGCTGGGGATACTTGCCTTTGATGCCCATGTCCTTGGCCACGGTAACGGCTGGACAGGCAGCGGCTAGTGCGTCGCTGATGATGCCGGCCTGCAGCATCATGAGCGCGGCTCCGGCGCACGCCAGGGTCAAAAATTTCATAGATTTCATGTGTTTACCCTCCGATTCTCCTAGGTTGGTTTGTTGCCACTTCAGGTCAAAAATACTGCGTCGCCAAACACGCTATGCGGCTTGCGCGCCTTTTGCAAGGGCGGCTTCCGTCTCTGCGACCGGGTTAGTGACGAGACAACCGCCGTACGCGAACCGTTAGAGGTCGTCGCATTGCGCACCCAGGCTAACGCGTGCCATATAAGCTGTCAAATGGCCCCTGACAGGCATAATTTCGTCTCGATTTTCTTTGAAGGTCCGCTTGTGCCCGAGCTGCTTTTATGACCCCTCGCCGCGGTGGATGCGCGCCTGGATGTCGTCGATGCAGGGCATGATATCGGCGATGGTGTCGACTATGTAGTGCGCACCGCATTGTTCCATACGCCGGTAAGCACGCTCGCGCTTGAGCGCCTGCTCCTCGGCCGGTAATGCCTCCCATTCCTTGAGCGGCAGGCCCACCTCGTTGCCGCTGATGGCAAGGCCGATGGTCCACATGCCGGCATTCAGGCCCTCTTCAACGCCCGGGACGGTGTCGTCGATCTTGACGCATGATTGAACCATGGTGACGCCCAGATTCATGACGTTTTGCAGGCACATGTACGGGTAGGGACGCCCGGCGGGGACATCACCGGCGCACACGGTGGAGTCGGGCTTGTAGCCCTGGCGCTCGGCGTCCTTGCGGTTGATCTCCATCATATCCGGCAGGTAGCCGGTGGTGGAGCCGATTTTCATACCGCGCGAGCGCAACTGTTCGATGATGTCCAGCGTTCCGGGAATTAGCTCCGAGTAATCGGACAGGCATTTGAGCTGCAACGGCACGAAGTCGGCGAACATGACCCCGACATCGTCATCCGTCGGCAGGCGCCCATGCACCTCCTGCCAGCGTCGGCGCACTGTGTCGAGCTGACTGATCTTCTGGATGTGGACGCGCTTGTGCGCACCCATGGGTGCGCGCGCCTCTTCCATCGTAATGGGCACGTTCTGGTTTTTGTACACCTGGACGAACACCACCGCCGGCGCCATGCAGCCGAAGTCCATAGTCGTTCCGGCCCAGTCGAGCAGTACCGCCTCAATTGAACCACGATAGGTTCGCTTGTAGCTGAAGTTCATGTTGTTACTCCTTTTATCGGCATAGATCTCTTGGAAAAGCGTTTATGTACATTACCTCCACCCGTTCACGCCGGTATCAATGGACGGCGACGGGTGACGCCCTGCCTGTGCACCGATCGAGCCCCGCCAGGGGCGCGGACACCGGTGTGAACTTAGTCATGGGCTGGTTTACGCCGTCGCCGCTTCACTGGGCTTCGGACCGCAGTGCGTGACACCCATCTCTTTGACAGTGTCGCGAATGGCAGCCAGGGCAGCGCGCATCTCGGCCTCACCGAGACGACCGATGCAGCCGATGCGAAAGCTGTCGGCGACCGTCAGTTTGCCCGGATAGATCACGAAGCCGTGCTCGTTCAGTCGGTCGTAGAAACGCTTGAAATCGAACTTGGGGTCGGCCGGCATGTGGAAGGTTACGATAATCGGTGCCTGCAATGCACCCTGTAACAGCGTCATGAAGCCCAGCTTGCGCATGCCCTGTACGAGGATCTCGCAGTTGTGGCGGTAGCGTGCGCCGCGGCCGGCCACGCCGCCTTCGGCCGCGTGCTCGTCGAGTGCCTGGTGGAAGGCGACGATAACATGGGTCGGTGGTGTGAAGCGCCACTGCCCATTGGTTTCCATCGATACCCATTGGTCATAGAGATCAAGGCTCAATGACGGTGCGTTGCCCTGGCAGCGCTGGAGCGCGTCTCTTCGAATAATGGCGAACCCCATGCCGGGCACCCCTTCCAGACACTTGTTACTCGATGCGGCGAGCGCATCAAATCTCACCTTACGCGCGTCGAGCTCAATCGCGCCGAAGGCGCTCATGGCATCGATGATGAGACCGCGCGCGTGTCGCGCAGTGACGGTCGCGATCTGCTCGATAGGATTCAGGATGCCCGAGGTGGTCTCGCAGTGCACGGCCGCCACATGGGTGACGGTGTGATCGTCTGCCAGCGCCTGGTCTAGCGCCGCGGGATCGTTCGGCACATCCTCCGGCGTGTCGACAGTGGCGTGGGCGCGGCCATAGTATTCACAGATGCGGACCATGCGCCGCCCGTAAGCGCCATTCACCAGGATGAGCAGCTTGCCTTCCGGTGGCACCAGCGTACCGATCGTGGCCTCCACACAGAAGGTCCCGCTGCCCTGCAGCGGCACGCACACGTGGGTATCCTCTGCGCCCGCCAGCGCGAGTAGACGCTCGCGCACGCGGCCATTAATCGCAATGAACTCTTTGTCCCGCGAACCCCAGTCGTGAAGCATCGCTTCTTTCGTGGTTGCCGATGTCGTCAATGGACCTGGGGTTAGGAGATAAGGATCGCGTTTTTGATTCTGCATGGCATGAATCTTCCGAACTGGCTGGGCGGCGTAACTATCCGCACTTGGCATACATAAGTCAAATCATTATTATGTATATTATAAATAGATAAAACCTATATAACGATTACATGAACCTTGCACAGTTACGCGCATTTCACGCGGTGGCCCGCGAAGGCAGCTTCACGACCGCGGCGCGCGCCCTGAGCGTGACGCAACCGACCGTGTCGAGCCAGGTCAAGGCGCTCGAGGACAGTTACGGTATACGCCTGTTCGATCGACGCGGCCGGCGTGTCGTGGTCACCGAGCTCGGCAAAACGCTCTTCGCCATCACCCGCCGCCTGTATGCGTTGGAGGAGGAGGCCGAGGATGTGCTCGCCGCCGCACGCAAGCTCGAGCACGGCCACATCAAGGTCGGTGCTGACGGGCCGCACCACATCATCCCGATCCTGGCGGCGTTCGCGTCCCGCTACCCGGCGTTGGAGGTGTCACTGGCGATGGGCAATGCGGACAAGGTCCTGCATGACTTGCGCCATCAGCAGATCGATGTCGCGGTGCTGGCCAAGGTCGACGACGATCCGCAGCTTCATGCCATACTCTACCGGCGTAGCCCGCTGGTGTTGTTTGTACCGCGCAACCATCCCTGGGCCAAGCGCACATCGATACGACTCAAGGAAATCGCCGATCAGCGCATGATTTTACGCGAGGCGGCTTCGGTGACGCGCCAGATCTTTCAGTCGGCGCTTGCCGAGGCCGGGGTCCGGCCGCAAGCCGTTATGCAAATCGAAAGCCGCGAGGCGGTACGCGAGGCAGTGGCGGCCGGACTGGGTATCGGGGTCGTGTCGCAGGCAGAATTCGACTACGATAAACGGCTTACTAAGCTGCGCGTGCGCGATGCCCGCATGGAGATCACGGAGCATGTCGTTTGCCTGGAGGAGCGACGGCGTTTACGGATCGTGCGTGCGTTTCTGGACGTCGCGGGCCAGGTAGCGCCGCGCAACGTGACCTGAGCGCTCATAAATTAACCAGCGCACCTGTTCTTACACTCGGTTCGCTGCGTTTCTTCCAGAGCGTTTTTTATGGCGGCAATGGTAACTACGTGACCTCCCCCAGTAACGTGGGGCTCACGTACGGAGTGCATGGGCGGCGGTCGCCAGGTTACGCAGCTTGGCGAGCGCACGCTCGCGGCCGAGTAAGCCGAGCCCGCAATCCGGTGCCGCGACCAGGCGATCGGGGTCGATGTGATCGAGCGCCTCGTGCAGGCGCGCTCGTATTTCATCGACCGGCTCGATGTAGCTCTTGGCGATCGCCACCACGCCGAGAATGACTGTCGTGGTCTTGAAATGCTCGAGCAGGCTCAAGTCGTTGTGGCGGTGCGCGTCTTCGAGCGACACGGCCATGATCGATGATTGCTCGACGGTATCGGCGAGTTCGAAGTAGGACTGGGGTGGCGCCTTCGGGTAGTCCGGGTTGTCGAGCTTGTCGGGATAGCCACAGCACATGTGCATGGTGCGCACCACGCCCTGCGGGCAGCCGTGGAAGGCGCGTTCCAAGTTGTCAATGCCGTAGTCGAGCGCATCCTGTGGCCTGCGCGCAAACAGCGGCTCGTCGATCTGGATATGGCGGCAGCCGGCCGCCGCGAGTGCCAGGACCTCAGAGTTTAGGGCCGCGGCGATGTCGGCACCGAGGCGCCGGGGATCGCCGTAATAGTCGTCCGCAACGCTGTCGCTGACGGTCATCGGTCCGGGCAAGGTGATTTTCACCGGGCGACCGGTGAACGACTGCGCGACCTGCCAATCGTGCGGGAGAAAATGTTCGCGCGCACTGATCGGCTCCGTGATCGTGGGCAGATTCGCACGGTAGGCGCCACCGCGCAGCTCCGTCGCGGTGAGGCGCTTGAAGTCTATGCCGTTGAGATGGCGGCAGTGGTAGTGGATGTAGTTCTCGCGCCGGATCTCGCCGTCCGTGGGAATGTCAATGCCGGCCTCGACCTGGTCGGTGACCGCATCGCGCGTGCCGCGTGCAAAGATTGCCTCGGCGTCGTCCCCGAGGGCGGCAACTGCCTCGGCCCAGGTCTTGGTCGGGTCGGCGCTATCGGGTCCTTCCGGGTCCTTGAACCAGTCGGGAACGGTTACATAGTCGGGCTTGGGGTAGGCGCCAATTGCCGTGCTTTGCAAGCTCATGGAGCACATCGCGCCCCCGTGTGTGAGAAGTACTTACCCTATATTAATTAAGATGTTGTGGGTTCGGACCGCTTTCCGTGGGAGTTATATTAGCGGCATGCCCGGGTCGAGTCCAGGCTGTTTATCGTGCGACTTTGAGTCAGCGCCCGCACATTTTTTCCTGGCAGAATTAAGGTATCTACTTGCGGTGCGGCGGTATCGCCGGTCGTCGTGCTCGGGGGGACATGCGGGATTCTCGCCCCCGGGCGCCTTATGCGGGTGCCAGGCGGTGGTCCCGTTGCGATCATCGTGATACGGTAATATCTTAGCCCGCGGGGCGCACCAGTCGAGGTATTACGGCTTGCGCAGGCCGTTGTCCCGCGCAAACATCAAAACACGCGTGACCGCCAATGAACTTTAGTTTTTCCAAGCCTACTACTTTTACTTTCTTTGGACGGACCCGGGCGCTCGAGGCACAGATCGATGAGTTCCTGGACAAGGTCTCTGAAGCCGGGCTGGTGTTCAGTCGTGCCATGAAAGTTTACCTCGAGCAGGGCAAGGGCAAGGACTACGAGGCCTTTCTGGAGCACGGAACAACTGTGGAGCATCGGGGTGATGATTTGCGCCGCGGCATCGAGACCGAGCTGTACGCGCAAACCCTGATTCCGGATTTTCGTGGTGATGTCCTGAGCCTGCTCGAGGACATGGATAATCTGGTCAACATCTATGAGGCCAACCTCTATCGTTTCTCGATCGAGGGACCCGAGATTCCGGCCGAGTTTCGCAGGGACTTCTGGGACCTTACCGAAACCGTGGTCACCTGCGTGGAGTCCGTGGTATTAGCGGCGCGCGCCTTTTTCCGGGACATCGAGGCGGTGCGCGACCATAACAGCAAGGTTATGTTCTACGAGTCACAGGCCGACAAGATCAGCACCAAGCTAAAACGAGCGGTCTTCGCCTCGGATCTTGATCTTGCCCACAAGACCCAGCTGCGTTACTTCGTCGAGCGCATTGACGAGCTTGCCAATGAGGCCGAGGACATTGCCGATTACCTCGCGATCTACACCATCAAGCGCAAGATTTAAGAGCTGAATAAGTCCTTTCATGGACTTTTTCGGCTCGAAAACGCAAAATACAATTTTGCGTTTTTCCATTTTCAAACACTGTCTATGATTAAAAAACAGCACGCTCGGGTAGCGTGCCGCCGCCTGTTTTTTCGCTACTTTAACTAGACGTCCAGAATACCCGGCAATGGATCTCACTGTTCTCTTTTTCCTCACCAGCGGGCTGTTTCTCGGTTGGTCGCTGGGTGCCAACGACGCCGCGAACGTCTTTGGCACCGCGGTGGGTACGCGCATGGTTCGCTTCACGACGGCAGCGCTGATATGCAGCGTGTTCGTGATTCTCGGTGCCGTTATCAGTGGCGCCGGCGCCAGCCACACTCTCGGGAAGCTTGGCTCCATCAATACCCTGGCCGGCGCTTTCATGGTTGCGCTGTCCTCGGCCGTCACGGTGTACATCATGACCAAGTGGCGGCTCCCTGTCTCCACCAGCCAGGCCATCGTCGGCGGAATCATCGGTTGGAACCTGTTCAGCGACTCCGTCACTGACACGAGCACGATGATCAAGATCTTCGCGACCTGGGTGGCGTGCCCGCTGCTGGCCGGCGCGATTGCGGTTTCGATATTCAAGGTTACGCAACAGTTCCAAAAGCGGGTCAAGCTCCATCTGCTACGTCTTGACGCCTACTCACGCCTGGCCTTGATCTTTGCCGGCGCCTTCGGTGCCTACAGCCTCGGAGCGAACAACATCGCCAACGTCATGGGTGTGTTCGTACCGGTGTCGCCCTTCACCGATTTTGAGGTCGCTAATCTGTTCACGCTGAGCTCCGTACAACAGCTCTTTCTGTTTGGCGCGATCGCGATCGCAGTGGGTGTATTCACCTATTCCAAGCGTGTGATGCTCACGGTGGGGCAGGAGCTTTTACCACTGACGCCAATTGCGGCATGGGTCGTCGTCGTCGCTCATTCGATCGTGCTGTTCCTGTTTGCCTCCCAAGGCCTGGAGCACTTGCTCGCCAGCGCCGGGCTTCCCACCATTCCGCTGGTGCCGGTGTCCAGCTCGCAGGCCGTCATCGGCGCCGTCGTCGGGATCGGGCTTTTGCGCGGCGGTCGGGAGATACGCTGGCGTGTGCTGGGGATTATCGGTGTCGGCTGGATCACGACCCCGGTCATCTCGGCTGTCATGTGCTTCGTGGCGTTGTTCTTTCTGCAAAACGTATTCAACCAACAGGTATACCGAGCGGTGCACTATGAGCTATCGTCTCCGGTATTGGAAAAGCTGGCGCAACTAGATATTGCTACGGAGAGGCTCGATGACTTACAGGGCAAGGAATTTGACTCGAGCGTAAAATTCCTGGAGGCGCTTGAGCAAAAAGCGTCGCTCACCGCAGTACAGGAGCAAAGAGCTTTGTATTACGCGGAGGTCGAGGACTTTGTGATTGAACCTGAAAAAATCGACACGCTCGATGCCGATTGGTTAACGCCGTTACAGATCACCGCGCTGCGGGAGCTATCGGGGCGTACGTTCCGGTACAAGTGGCGGCTGGCCGGGGCGCTCGCTCGGCGAAGCGACGAGTGGGAGCTGAAGCCCGACTCGAAGCTAAACAAGTTATACAACAGCGAAATCGAGAAAAAACTGGACTATATCTACCGCACGTTCGCCTCGAACGGATAGCGGCCAACATATGCGAGTCTATTGACGCCCGATTTCTGAATAGCTGATGATACAAGGCATGACTCGTAGTCGGACGTGAATATCGAGCAATCAACACTTAGTTGCACTCTATTCCGGGTGAAAATTCACATGGCTGCAATGCCACACTGCGTCGGTGTCGACTATGATGGGATCCTTGCCGATACGAACTTAATGAAGGCCCGCTGGATTCGGGAAGACTTCGGGCGTGACATGCCAGCGTGGCAATGCGACCGTAGCAGCCGTGTGCCCGTCATCGGCGCCGAGCACAACGAGGCCATGGCCAATGTGGTGTACGAGAAAGAATGGTCAATGCAGGCGTCACCCGTCGCCGGCGCGCTGGATGCGGTGAACGCGTTAAGCATGTGCGGCAAAGTCTATGTTGTCTCCGCGCGCCTGGCCCACCGGATGGCCTTTGCGCGGAAGTGGCTCGAGCAACGCGGCGTCGCCCGTCTCGTGAACGGCATTCTTTCGTTTGCTGGTAGCGACAAGAAAGCGCTGTGCACGCAGTATGGTCTGCAAGTGCTCAGCGATGACGATGCACGCCATCTGGAAGACCTGCGGCCTGAGCGGATCAGGCCCTTTCTTCTCAAGCCAGGCCTGCAGGACGAGCTCGATGTGCCGGCGGGTGTAGCGCTTTGCCGCACACGGGACGAGGTGTTATCAAAAATAGGACTAAGCCCTTAGGACTGAAAACAGTGCCGCAGCCGCTTCCATCCCATGCCCAGGTCGTTATCATTGGCGGCGGTATTGTCGGCTGCAGTGTTGCCTATCACCTGACCAAGCTCGGCTGGACCGATGTGGTGTTGCTGGAGCGTAAATCGCTCACCTGCGGCACGACCTGGCATGCCGCGGGACTCGTCGGCCAGCTTCGTGCCACCCACAACCTCTCCCGGCTAGCACAGTACACCTGCGAGCTGTTCCGCACCTTGGAGCAGGAGACCGGGCAGGCCACCGGATTCAAACAGAATGGCTCGCTTTCCGTTGCGACCGACGAGGAGCGCTTTGAAGAGCTCAAGCGCGGTGCGTCGATGGCCCGCTGCTTTGGCCTCGACGTAATGGTCATCACTCCCGAGGAGGCGCGCGAGAAGTGGCCGTTGCTCAACATCGAGGACGTGGTCGGCGCCGTGTTCCTTCCGCGTGACGGTCAGGTAAACCCAAGCGACGTGGCCCGGGCAATCGCCAAGGGTGCGAAGATGGGCGGCGTCTCGATATTCGAGAACACCAAGGTCACGGCGATCCGTCGAGGTGACGGCCGCGTCACGGGTGTCGTTACCGAGAGCGGTGATATCGCTGCCGAGTATGTGGTCAACTGCGGCGGGATGTGGGGCCGGGAGATCGGCGCCATGTGCGGCGTGAACGTGCCGCTGCACGCCGCCGAGCATTTTTACATCGTCACCGAGCCGATGGATGGCGTAACGCCTGATCTCCCGGTCCTGCGCGATCCCGATGGCTATGCGTATTACAAGGAAGACGCGGGTAAGCTGCTGGTGGGCGCCTTCGAGCCTGTTGCCAAGCCGTGGGGCATGGACGGCATCCCGGAGGATTTTGCCTTTGACCAGCTGCCGGATGATTGGGACCATTTCGAGCCGGTGTTGGACAAGGCGCTGCATCGGGTCCCGGCACTGGCGCAAGCCGGCATCCAGCTATTCTTTTGTGGGCCCGAGAGCTTCACACCGGACGACCGTTACATACTCGGCGAGGCGCCCGAGCTCAAAAATTTCTTTGTTGCCGCCGGCTTCAACTCAATCGGCATCCAGTCCGCGGGTGGCGCGGGGAGGGTACTGGCTGAATGGATCGTCAAGGGTTACCCGCCAATGGATCTGTGGGACGTGGATACGCGCCGCTGGATGCCCTTTCAAGGCAATTCCCGCTACCTTCACGATCGCACTGTCGAAGGGCTCGGCCTGCTTTACGCGATGCATTGGCCGTTTCGCCAGTTCGAAACCGCACGCCCCGTTCGTACCAGCCCGTTTCACGATCGCCTGGCAGCGCATGGTGCCTGCTGCGGCGAGACTTGCGGCTGGGAACGGGCGAACTGGTTCGCGCCATCCGGCAGCGAGCCAAAGTATCACTACTCCTATGGTCGCCAGAATTGGTTCGACTGCGCGGCGGCCGAGCACCGAGCGGTGCGCGAGGGTGTGGGGCTGTTCGATCAGTCCTCATTCGCCAAGTTCCTGCTGCAGGGACACGATGCCGAGCGCGTGCTGAATCGCGTGTGCGCCAACGACGTGTCGGTGCCTGTGGGTAAGCTGGTCTATACGCAGTGGCTCAATGACCGCGGTGGCATCGAAGCGGACCTCACGGTGACACGCGTAGATGAAGATTGCTTTCTCATTGTCACTTCGGTCAGCTCGCAAATCCGGGATTTTGTCTGGCTCGAGCGCCATATCCCCGAAGGCGCGCATGCGGTGTTGACTGATATTACCTCGGGTCTCGCCGTGCTCGGCATCATGGGGCCGCGGTCGCGCGATTTGCTCGCACGGGTCACCGATGCCGATCTTTCGAATGGTGCCTTTCCTTTTGCTACGTCGCAAGAGATCGAATTCGGCTATGCGAAGCTGCGCGCGTCACGCATAACCTATGTCGGCGAGCTCGGCTGGGAGCTTTATATTCCTACAGAATTTGCACTGAGCGTTTATGATGCCATTGTCGCCGAAGGCGGCGCATTCGAGCTGAGGCATGCGGGTATGCATGCGATGAACTCGTTGCGTATCGAAAAGGGCTATCGGCATTGGGGGCACGACATCAGCGACGAGGACACGCCGCTGGAGGCCGGCCTCGGGTTTGCCGTCGCCTTCGACAAGGACGGGGGCTTTATAGGGCGCGAGGCGCTCGTGCGTCAGAAGGAATCCGGACTCACGCGCAGACTGGTGATGTTTGCGCTTGAGGATCCGGCGCACATGCTCTATCACGACGAGCCGATCTGGCGCGACGGCAAGCTGGTCGGGCGCACGACGTCAGGAATGTTCGGTCACACCCTTGGCCGCGCCATCGGCATGGGGTATGTGGAGAACGACGCGGGTGTGAGCACGGAGTTTATCGAGTCGGGTTCCTACGAGATCGAGATCGCCTGCAAACGCATGCCGGCGCATGCATCGCTGCGCCCGTTCTACGACCCGGGGAGCAAACGGGTGCGGGTGTGAAGCGCGGCAAACTAGCCAGGGCCGCGCAATACTCGTGTCTTACCGGCTTACGGCAATGTCACGACGCCCCGGGGGTGTGGCGAACTCGGTCTCGCTCAGACTGTCAAAAAAGCCGGCGAATGTAACAAAATCCCGTTACGGCGTTCATTTGGCACCCACACCCCGGCGCGACCTCACAGCTGTTTTCCGCGTCTCGCGCACCTGGTTGCGCATAACGGATGGCGATGTCGTCGTAAATGCCCGGAATGCACGCGCCGCTACACGGCGCCCACGCTGTCCTGTGAAACCTTAAAGGGGTAAAGTCCGAAAACGTCTACGTCCCGTAGAAAGGCTAAAATTATGGAACCGGGTATCTTCAAGTTCGTACTGCGATACAGCAAGCGCGCACAGATTCTGCTCTTGCTCGCGACGGTCGTGTCGCTGCCTTTTCTATACGTCTCGTTGGACCTTCCTAGGATCATCATCAACGAGGCCATCGGTGGTCGTGGTTTTCCCAAGACGGTTTTCGGCTATGAGTTCGAGCAGATCCCGTATCTGCTGTTGCTGTGCGTAGCGTTTCTGGCTCTGGTTTTCATCAACGGCGGCTTCAAGTATTTCCTTAACGTGTATCGTGGCGTGGTCGGCGAACGCATGCTACGCCGTCTGCGCTACCAGTTGGTCGAGCGAATCATGCGATTTCCGTTGCGGCACTTCCGCAAACATTCGCAGGGCGAGCTGATCTCTATGGTTACGGCCGAGACCGAGCCGATCGGCGGCTTCGTCGGCAGCGCCTTTGCTCTGCCGGCTTTCCAGGGCGGAACGCTGCTTACGATCCTGGTATTTATGTTTGTGCAGGAGCCAATACTCGGTATTGCGGCGGTTGCGCTCTATCCGGTGCAGGCCTATCTGATCCCTAAGCTGCAGCGGCGTGTCAACGCTCTCAACAAGCGGCGCGTCATCCAGGTACGCGATATCTCGGACCGCATCAACGAGGTTGTGACAGGTATTCCCGAGGTGCACGCGCACGACACTTCGCAGTTGGAGCTCTCGGACTTCTCCGAGCGTATGGGGAAAATATACGACGTGCGCTTGGACATTTACATTCTGAAGTTTCTGATCAAGTTTCTCAATAATTTCATTGACAAGCTCACGCCGTTTTTCTTCTACTCGATCGGCGGATATCTCGTGATAAAAGGCAGCCTCTCGTTCGGTGCTTTGGTAGCGGTGCTTGCCGCCTACAAGGATATATCGGCGCCGTGGAAGGAGCTGTTGAAGTATTACCAGACCACAGAAGATGTACGCATCAAGTACAATCTGATAGCCGAGAGCTTCGAGCCTTCGGGTATGTTGGCGGAACGTCTGCAGACGGAGGAGCCGGAGAAGCTGCCATCGCTGTCGGGCGCGTTGATCGCCACGAATCTGGACCTCAGGGAGGAAGAGGACGGTGCCGGCGCCTACGCGGGTGGCGCCAGCTTCCGGCTCGATCTCCCGGGGCGCGTGGCCGTACTGGGCACAACGGGCAGTGGTACGGAACGACTGGCGACCCTTCTCGGCGCGGTGGATCGCCCGGCGTCCGGGTCGATCACGATCGGTGAGCTGCGGCTGAACGATTTGCCGGAGTCGGTGACCGGACGCAGGATCGCCTACGTCGGTCAGGAGCCGCGGCTGCGCTTCGGCAGCCTGCGCGACAATCTGCTCTACGGCCTCAAGCATCGCCCCTTGCGCCCCGCCGTGTACGACGGGCTTGCTCAAAAGCAGCGCGAGCGCGCGCTGGCGGAGGCCGCTGTTTGCGGTAACTCCACCTATGATATCAATGCCGATTGGATCGACTACGCGGCCGCGGGTATCTCCGGTCCGCAGGAGCTGACCGACAAGATCGTCGAAGTTCTGACGACCGTCGACCTCGATCAGGACGTCTTCGAGTTCGGGTTACGGGGGACTCTGGATCCGGCCCAAGAACCCGAGTTCGCGCGGCGGATTCTCGAGGCACGCAGGCAATTGCGCGACCGGCTCAAGGATCCGCATATCGCTCCACTGGTGGAGCCGTTCGACCGGAACAAGTGGAATGAGAACATGACGATCGCCGAGAACCTGCTGTTCGGCACGCCGTGCGATGAGAGCTTTAACCTGGAGCACCTGTCGGAGAACAGCTATGTACGCGATGTGCTGCGCCAGACAGGTTTATTACAAGAGTTCATCATCGCGGGTCGCCAGATCGCCGAGATCATGGTGGATCTGTTTTCCGATGTGGAACCAGGCAGTGAGGTGTTCGAGCGCTTCAGTTTCATCCGCGCGGATGACCTGCCGGCGTTCCAGAGCATGTTGGCGCGCACCGAGGGTCTGGAGGCCGAGCTGCTGACCGAAGACGACCGTAACATGCTGCTGTCGCTGCCGTTCAAGGTTATCCCGGCGCGTCATCGTCTCGGTCTCGCCGACGAGTCCTTTATCGAGCGCGTGCTCGCGGCGCGCCACGCACTGGCCAAGGGTCTAAAGGCGGGTGCGGTCGAGTTCTTCGACGCGGAGAAGTACAACCCGACGGTTTCGATTCAGGACAATATCCTGTTCGGGCGGCTGGCCTACGGTAAGGCACGGAGCGAGGCCCAGGTAGGATCGCTCATCCACGAGGTGGTACAAAAGCTGGGACTGCGGCGCGCGATCATGGAGGTGGGTCTGGAGTACCCTGTCGGAATCGCAGCTGCTCGCCTCAGTGCCGCGCAGCGCCAAAAGCTCGCAATCGCGCGAGGCGTGCTCAAGCGTCCGGACCTGCTGGTCATCGACCAGGCGACTGCAGCGCTGGATCGCGCTACGCAAGATAAGATAATGAAGAACCTCTTTAGCGAGTTCGAGGGACGTGGCCTGGTTTGGGTGCTGCACCGCGCAGAGCTGGGCAGTGAATTTGACTACACTGTGGTACTGGAGGGCGGCAAGGTGGCCGAGCAAGGCCGCTTCGCTGAGCTCGACCGGCCCGGTAGTATCCTGAAGGAGCTTGTTGCGGCCGGTTAAATACCGGTCCGGGGGGTTACCGTGGAGTTATTGAAAGAAGCCGAGGCCCTGCGCAAGGTGCCGATGTTTGCAAAGCTCGATTCGTCCAAGCTCAAGTTGCTCGCGTTTACCAGTCAGTTGTTGAGTTTCGACGACGGAGAGGTGCTGTTTGAGGAGGGTGATGCCGCGGATTGCACCTATGTCATTATGCAGAGCGAAGTCGAAATCCTGGCGCAGACCGACCAAGGAGTCGTCGCCTACGGTACGCTGGGGGAGAACAAACTGCTCGGCGAGCTGGCGGTGTTGTGCAACGCGCCACGCTCCGCCACCGTGCGCGCGAAGGGAGCGCTGCAGGTTCTGCGGATCACGGACGAGATGTTCCTCAAGCTGGTCACCGAGAACCCCGAGGTAGCGCTCGAGGTAATGCGTCAGCTGAGCGATAAGCTCACTGTAACGCACCGGCAGGTCGAAGCGCTGGAGAGCGAGCTGCACCGGAACGAGCGCGCGTAGAAGCTGGAAACTGCTACTCGCGATTTGGGTTGTCAGTTGCTGTGACGGTTCCAGGGAACTGGCACAGAGCCTTTTTGCACCACCAAGACTACGGGTATTCTGTCGGCGGTAAGCATCCAAAAGTGGTGATGCCAGTGACACCTAATCTATACTTTGGAATATCGAGGTGAACGGGGGAGCTTCACGTAGCGACAGCGCGACCGGGATCTAGCCACGCCGCTGCGTCAGCGCCACGTATGAGTATGACCAGTAAGAGATTCATGACCCTGTGGGATCGCTGTCGGGCCGATGGAGCTCGCACTGCGCCGTTGCCGGTGTACGAGGAGCTGTTGCGGCGATACGAGGAACCACACCGCTACTACCATACGCCGAATCACATCAATCATTGCTTACGACAGCTGGATCTCGCAGCCAATCTTATGGATGACGCCAATGCCGTCGAGATGGGGCTGTGGTTCCACGATGCAATCTACGACCCGCGCGCCTCCGACAACGAGCGTGAGAGCGCCGAGTTGTTCACCAGGCTCCTCGGGGGCCTTGTTAAGCCCGCGTTCCGTCGCAGTGTTTATGACTTGATCCTGGTCACGGCTCACCCGGAGCAGCCCAAACGTCTTGATGAGCAGTTTATGGTCGATATCGATCTTTCCAGCTTTGCCTTGCCATGGGAGGATTTCAAGCGCGATAGCGACGCGGTACGCGAGGAGTATGCGCATTTGCCGGACAAGAGATTTTTTACCAATCACCTCGCTTTTCTGCGCGCATTGATGGGGCGTCCCACTTTTTTTTTCACGGATTTCTTTCGCGCCCGCTGCGAGACCGCGGCCAGGGAGAATGTCACGCGCTACATGGCCGGTGCACGCGCGCAAGGTTATGTCTGAGGCTGTCCGGATCGGAGCACAAAGTAGTTTGCATTCTCGTCATAGCAAGCACTCTGGAAAAGACGCAGAGCATGCAGAGGTCTCCAACATGTGCTTTTCTCGGTGTCTTGGCGCCTCTGCGGCCCTGCCTGTGCGTCGCACGCAGACAGGTTGTACACGTGCATTCGGGCACAGGCCAAGGTCATATGTAACGCAGTGCAACCACATGTGGTCCCCGTAGTAACTATTCGCCGCTACGTTGCGGGAACGGTGTAGACGACGGTTGAAGTTTGTCGGCCTCGCACCCGCACCTCGCAGATACGCTTGAATGGGAAGCGTGTCCAACCAGCCAGCTGGCAGGTGCTTTCCGAGATCAGCACGCGAGTCCCATACTCCTTGTTGAGCTGCTCCAGACGCGCGGCCAGGTTTACATTATCGCCATGAACCGTGTAACCGAGCCGGTCGCCGGTCCCAACGAGCCCGCCGACACAGGTACCACTGTTGATACCGATGCGGGAGCTGAGAGTAATACCGTCGCCGAATAGCCGGTTCTTGAGCGCAGCCTGTATCTCTATAGCGGCGCGCACCGCATTGGCGGCGTGGTCGCGAAGGGCCTCGGGTAGATTGAAGGTTGCCAGAATCGCGTCGCCCTGGAATTGATTGATCACCCCAGCGTAACGCTCGATCGGTTCCACCACCACGGAAAAGTACTCGTTGAGCGTTGCAATGAGTTGCTGTGGGGACATTGATTCGCTGATCGAGGTGAAGCCCTCGATATCTGTGAACAGGATCGTCGCCTCGCGTACCTCACCCTGGCCTGCTTGCACCGGCTGCTCCGATGATCGGACCCGTCTGACGACCTCTGTCGGCACAAATCGCGAGAGATCTTGCGCCGCGCTGCTGTCCACGACCGACCGGATCAAAAGTCGTCGCGCGCGCGCAATCGCCACAGCGAGAATCGCCGTGACCATCATAATGGATATGATTTTGTCGAACTCGGCCCCGAGCAGCACGCTATTGGAGGTCAGGTACTCCACGTAATCCCGCGTAATCATGGGATCGGTCGGATCCACGCTGATGACATACCAGACCATGACGAGCCAGCCAACCGCCGCTACGGTACCGGCAAGAAGCACGAACCGGGCCTGGAAGCGCAGCGCACGCAGCGCAATGAAAATGAACACATAGAGCAGCGTAGGCGTTTTGAGGTAGAACGAGGCGGGTTGCATGTATTGAATATGGAAGCTCCAAATAAGCCCGAGTAACAGCAGCATGTCGACGACAACAGAAACGTAAAGCATCCAGTCGGGCAGGCGGCCGCTATGGGCGAGCGCCAGTCTCAGCACGGTGAAGACGAAGTAGGCGCCCAGTGCCCAGGGCACCGGTGCGAATTCCGCCTGCTCCGTGAAGGTCTTCGGCGCGATGGTGTAGAGCACGGCGAACGTCAGGACCACGCCCAACTGGATCCAGCCTATGAGGATCTCACTGGATTCTTGCTGCTGGCGGATAGAGTCGCGTACCCGCGACGGCAACCGGGAGTCGTCGGATGTCCTGGACCAGCGCTGCAGGAGTTGCTTGATGTTTTCAGGCATAACAACAAGGCGCGCGTTGCTTAACCGGCCACGATGGGGTTAACGATCCACGCTCTCAGCTGGCGCATTAGCGCCGTGTCGGACGACCATAAATAGACGTAACCACCGGCGCCGGTCACCTCGTCGATGGCCTCGACCTGCAACGCCATGGCGCCGGGTTCCACTTGAGAGAAGAGCTGCAAAAAATCCTTGCCGTAGCCGCGATAAT
>VRUB01000243.1:0-2119 GCA_019456345.1 Nitrospira sp.
AGTCGAGGCTCACCAATTCGTGACACGCTATACCGAAGGCTTCAGCCATTTCGTCACCTCCATGACTGCTCCGGTTGTTTCCGGCTGGAGCGATGCCCGGATGGGACTTGCACCCACTGGAAAAGCGCCGCCTTACCACGGCGCACACCCACAACGGACGTGAAGCACCGGTCGCCTAGGTAGTGCGCAAAGCCATGCTCAACCCATCGGAAGTCCGGCGGCGCGAAGGGCCGCAGCATCCGCATCGAGTTGCGCCGGATCACGGCGAAACTGGGTGTTCGTCCACGAGTCAATCCCGAAGTCTCGACGCGCCGCAAGAAGTCTCTCCGCCGCTCGCCGCGCCTCGTCGGGTCGGCCGTTCTGCTGATGGATGATGACGAGATCGACGAGACCGAACCCCGGATTTCGCGCATCATAGCCCTCGAAGGCCACGATCGCTTCGGAGACCCGCCCTGCCAGGCGATATGCATTGCCGAGATGGCCCAGATAATAGCCGGGATGGGTCGGGCTCAGGGTCAGCGCCCTTTCGCCCTCCGCAACGCCCTCTTCGGGAAACCCCGACATCGCGAGCACGAAACAGGCCATAGTCGCGATGTCGCCAGAGTTGGGCGCCAGCCGCACGGCGCGCCTCGCATAAGCTGCGGCCTCGTCCCACCGGTCCTGAAACAATAGGATCAGGCCCGCGGTCATACAGGCATCAGGACCTTCGGGATCGATTTCGAGGGCCCGATCGGCATATGTGCTCCCTTTTTTGACAGCAGTCGCTCGATCATCCCACCAGCTAAAGCGGGCATCGGCGTAATGCATGAAGCCGATCATGGCGTTCAACGCCGCCGAGGAGGGGTCAAGGGCAAGCGCCTTTTCCCAGTGGCGCAGCGCTTGGCCGCAATTCTCTTTTGTGACCGCCTGGCGGAAACAGAATAGACCCTGCACCCAGTGCGTCCAGGCCTCGACGTTGCTGGTCGTTGTGTAATGAAGCCGCGCCTGTTCGCCTTCGGTCAGCTTCACCTGCATCTCGGTCGCCAGAATCAGCGTGATTTCATCCTGGACAGCGAAGATGTCGTCGATGGAACGATCATAGCGCTCGGCCCAGACGTGCGAGCCGTCATCGGCGTCTATCAGCTGTGCCGTGACGCGAAGACGGGCGCCGCTCTTGCGAACGCTACCCTCGAGAACGTACCGGACGCCGAGTTGCTTCGCCGCTTCGCGGATGTCGACGGCGCGCCCCTTGTAAACGAAGCTTGAATAGCGCGCGATCACGCGGAGTCCGGCCAGCTTCGACAGTGTCGTGATGATGTCCTCGGTCAGCCCGTCCGCGAAATACTCCTGTTCAGGATCGCCCGACATGTTGTCGAAGGGCAACACGGCGATGGAAGGTTTGTCAGACGTGCCCAGCGAGGAAGTTGGCGCCGGCGACGACGCAGTGGAGGCGGTCTCGACAGGCACCCGGAAGATGCGGACTGGACGGGGGATGTTCTTGACCTCGGTCTCGCCCAGGTCCTCAAGCACGACATCGAGCTTGTCTCGCACCTGGTTGCGGGCAGTGCGCGAGATGCAGATACCACCCGGCGGCGCCAAACCCTCGATCCGCGCCGCTACGTTGACTCCGTCACCGTAGATGTCATCGCCATCGACGATGATATCGCCCAGGTTGATGCCAACACGAAATTCGATGCGCTCGCTCTCGGGCACCTCAGTCTGGTTCGCGGTGACGGCCTTCTGGACCTCCATGGCGCAGGTCACGGCGTCAACCACGCTGGCGTACTCGACCAGCGCACCGTCGCCCATCAGTTTGACCAAGCGCCCGTTATGACTCTCGATAAGCGGATCGATCACGTCGTCACGCAGGGCCTTGAGGCGGCCAAGCGTGCCCACCTCATCGACCGCCATGAGGTGGCTGTACCCGACCACATCCATGCTCAGAATAGCGGCAAGCCTGCGTTCCACACCGTCCCCCGCCAAGGGAACCCCCTAACCCGAATGAATTGTTGAAGGCAGTCTATGAAACCTCGATGGGCGAGTCTAATGGCGCCGTCCAAGGGCACGCCGCGCACCCGGCTCTGATGTCTCTTATTGGCTAGGAACGGAAGTTCCAACCACCTCCGCGCTACGTCTGCTT
>VRUB01000243.1:2129-2427 GCA_019456345.1 Nitrospira sp.
CGTCACTGACTTCCGGTTGTGACCCATCTCGGACATTTGGGGCTCGACCGATAATCTCGCGATGTATAGGAATCCAGTGATTCCCGCCCCCCCTTCCGTGCCAAACCCCTTGGCGCGGACTGGGGAGGTCCGCCCCGGCGATTGGCGCCATGAAGGCGGACAACCTCCAAAATCCGATGGTAGACCCGAAGCGGAAATTACCATTAAGCCTACGTGTCCCAGATCGAGACCGGAAAACGTACCGGCTTGGCCAAGTTCCTTGGCGCGATCGCCAAAGCGCTCGGCGTCGATCTCGACG
>VRUB01000244.1 GCA_019456345.1 Nitrospira sp.
CGATGATCTTCTGGGGCCATTCACCTAACTCCCAGACGCGTGCGCCCGAGATGAAGATAGCGATGGAGAAGCTGGACCTTCTGGTCACCATCGATCCGGTTGCGGGATTGCAAGCGGTGATGCACGACCGGACGGACGGCGTCTACTTGCTGCCGGCGGCTACGGCGTTCGAGCAGTACGGGTCGGTAACGGCGTCGAACCGGAACCTCCAGTGGCGCGAGAAGGTGGTCGACCCGATCTTCGAGTCCAAGGTCGACCACGAGATCATGTACCTGTTGGCCAAGAAGCTCGGCTTCGATAAGGAGATGTTCAAGCACATCGAGGTCACCGACAACGTGCCCTTGACCGAGGACATCACGCGCGAGTTCAACCGCGGCATGTGGACGATCGGCTACACCGGCCAGTCGCCCGAGCGGTTGCGGGCGCACATGAAGTACCAGTCGACCTTTGACAAGCGGACGCTACAGGCAGTCGGTGGCCCGGTTGACGGCGAGTACTACGGGCTGCCGTGGCCATGCTGGGGTACGCCCGAGATGAAGCATCCGGGCACGCCGATCCTTTACGACACCTCGAAGTCGGTCGCCGAGGGTGGCCTGTGTTTCCGGGCCCGCTTCGGTGTCGAGCGCGATGGCGAGAACCTGCTCGCCGAGGGCTCGTACACGGTCGGCTCGGAGATCAAGGACGGTTACCCGCAGTTCACCATGACGATGCTCAAGGAGCTCGGTTGGGACGGTGACCTCACCCCAGCGGAGCGTCAGGCGATCGAGAAGGTCGCCGGCGACAAGACGAACTGGAAGACCGACCTTTCGGGCGGCATCCAGCGCGTCGCCATCAAGCATGGTTGCGCGCCCTTCGGCAACGCCAAGGCGCGGGTTGTGGTGTGGAACTTCCCCGATCCGGTTCCGATCCATCGCGAGCCGTTGTACACGCCGCGGCGGGATCTGGTGGCCGACTATCCGACCTACCCGGATACCCGGAAACATCGTACACCGCTTTTGTACAAGTCGATCCAGGACAAGGACTTCTCGAAGGACTTTCCGATGATCGTGACGTCCGGTCGCGTGGTCGAGTACGAGGGCGGCGGCGACTTGACCCGGAGCAATCCGTGGCTCGCAGAGCTCCAGCAAGAGATGTACTGCGAGATCACCCCCTATGACGCCAACAATGCGGGCATCCGCAACGGCAGCGACATGTGGGTTGAGGGTCCGCCCAATCCAGGTCAACCGAAAGGCGGCCGCATCAAGGTCAAGGCCATGTTCACGGAACGCGTGGCCCGTGGCGTGGTGTGGATGCCGTTAAGCTTCGGTGGTCACTGGGAGGGCGAGAGCCTCCGGCACAAGTACCCGGAGGGCACCGATCCCTTCGTCCTCGGTGCCTCGGTCAATGCCATTTTAACCTACGGCTACGACTCGGTCACCCAGATGCAGGAGACTAAGTGCAGTCTCTGCCGCATCAAAGCAGCGTAAGGAGGATTTGTCATGGCACGAATGAAATTCTTGTGTGATGCCGAGCGCTGCATCGAGTGCAACGCCTGTACCGTGGCGTGCAAGAACGAGCACGACGTTCCATGGGGCATCACCCGTCGACGGGTGGTGACCATCAACGATGGCAAACCCGGCGAGCGGTCGATCTCGGTCGCCTGCATGCACTGCTCCGACGCGCCGTGTATCGCGGTGTGCCCGGTGGACTGCATCTACCAGACCGAAGACGGCATCGTTCTGCACTCCAAGGACCTGTGCATCGGGTGTGGGTACTGCTTCTACGCCTGTCCCTTTGGCGCTCCGCAGTATCCGCAGGCGGGCAATTACGGCAGCCGCGGCAAGATGGACAAGTGCACCTTCTGCGCCGGTGGTCCGGAAGAAGACCACTCGGCGGAGGAGTTCAAGAAGTACGGCCGCAACCGTATCGCCGAGGGCAAGCTCCCGCTCTGCGCCGAGATGTGCGCGACCCATGCGTTGCTTGCCGGTGACGGCACCATCGTGTCCGACATCTACCGCGAGCGCATCGTCGCCCGCGGCTTCGGTTCGGGCGCCTGGGGTTGGGGCACCGCCTATCAGATCAAGGGCGGAAGCTGATACCCCGGCGGTAAGCCGGCTAGTTCTCAAGGGTGGGGGCGGTACCACGTGGGTGCCGCCCTCCGCTCCTGCCTTTTAACGTCGGGACGCACCAGTCGCCAGTTGTACCGAGCGGCGGCGCATGCGGGATCGGGAGAAGTGGGTTCCATACTGGCGCCCGAGAGGGGCAATGGCTGAGACCTCAACAAAGTCTAAGGGCGGTGGGGAGATATTGGTTCGGGTTGTCACCCTGGCCGTCGCGTTGGTCATCGCCGGGGGCATCTTCCTCACCATCCAAACCGTGGCCGACCGGGAACCGGGCATCCAGTTTTACGAGGAAGGCGTTTACCTCTACGACAAAGGCGTCTA
>VRUB01000245.1 GCA_019456345.1 Nitrospira sp.
CGAGTTCCCGCACATCCCCACTGCGCAACAACAACAGCTTTTTCCTCACGAAATCCGATGGTAGACCCAAAGCGGCCGAAAGGATCGATAGGATCAAGTTCTCTTATTATGGAACAAATGAAGATTCCTGAAGAATGAGCCTTGGTTTCCCGGCTTGATCGAAAATCGAGTATGATGGAAGTTCTCTTGGCGAGACTCGGAGGCGCGTGTGGAAGCGCACGGCATGCAGCGCAGGCTCTCGGCGATCATGAGCGCCGATGTGGTTGGCTATAGCCGGTTGATGGCGGCCGACGAGGAAGGCACGCTCGCCCGGTTGAAGGCCCACCGGGAAGAGCTGTTCGACCCGGCGATCGCCGAGCACCAGGGCCGAATCGTCAAGCTGATGGGCGACGGTGCGTTGGTGGAGTTCACCAGCGTGGTTGAAGCGGTGCGCGCCGGCGTCGAGATTCAGCGCGACACGGCGGCGCGCAATGCAGAGTTGCCGGCGGACCAGCGGATCGTCTACCGGATCGGCATCAATCAAGGCGACGTCATCATCGATGGCGACGACATCTATGGCGACGGCGTGAACGTCGCCGCCCGCCTGCAAGAACGCGCGACGCCCGGCGGCATCTGCATCTCGGACCGGGTGTACGGCGATGTTCGGGGCAAGATCGACGTCGGCATCGACGACCTCGGCGACCAGGAACTGAAGAACATCCCCGAACCGGTGCGGGTGTATCGGGTGTTGTTGGGCCCGGACGTCGGCAAGACCCGGTTGCAGACGCTGACCAGAAAGCTCCGCCAGCCGCGCCTGATAATGGCGGCGTCGGTGACCGTCGTGCTGCTCGGTGGTCTCGCCATCTGGTATGGGCCATGGTCGATCGCGCCGGATCAAATCGGTCTAACAGGGTCGGCCAAACCGTCGATTGCGGTGCTGCCATTCGACAATCTGAACAAGGATCCGAAAGAAGACTATTTTTCCGAGGGCATCACCAAGGACATCGTCAACGATCTATCCAAATTCCAGAACTTGCTGGTGATCGACAGCGGTTCGGTTTCCGGTGATGCGGGCGAGGCGGTGAGTGTCGAAGAGATAAGCCGTAAATTAGGGGTTCGCTACGTCCTGGAAGGTTCTGTGTTGAAGAGCGGCGAACGGGTACGGATAAACGCGCGATTGATCGACAGCGCCACCGGGCAGCACATCTGGGCCGAACGCTATGACCAAGCCACCGACAACATTTGGGACATACAGGATGAAATCACCGGCAGCATTGTCCGCACCCTGGCGCTTCGGATAACCGAGATCGAGCAGCGGCGGGTCTTGGCCAAATCGACCGATAACCTCGAAGCCTACGAATTTACGTTGAGAGGCCGGGCGCTTATCGCGCGGCAGTCGCGAAGCGAAAATTTCGAAGCCCGGAAACTGTTTAGGAGTGCCATCGAACTCGATCCAAACTACGCCACGGCGTATGCCGGTCTCGGTTGGACCTACTTTGAAGCGGTGTATTGGGGCTGGACCGGATCGCCTCAGAAGGCGGTGCAGCAGGCGCACGATCTCTCGCAAAAGGCGTTGTCGTTGGAAGCCACCAATATTTATGGGCGCCGGTTATTGGCCAGCATATACAACTTACGCCGACAACACGAGATGGCACTGATCGAGAGCGAACGGCTGATTGCGATCAACCCGAACGATGCGGGAAGTTTTGCCCAGCAAGGCATGGCCCTGGTTTGGTTGGGACGACCAGAGGGCGCTATTCTGGCGCTGGAACGCGCGTTGCGTTTCGATCCCGACTTGCCGCCGCACAATTTTTGGCACCTTGGTCTCGCCTATTACCTCAATGAGCAATACGACGATTCGGCAACGGTGCTGCAGCGAAACATCGGGCGCAAAACAGACCCGTTCTGGGATCACCTGTTGCTCGCCGCTGTGTACGCGCAAATGGGTCGCAAGGAAGAGGCGGCGCGCGCGGCGGAAGCGGTTCGCCGGATCGATCCACGCTACAAAAGACAGATGAGATTCGATCAATTCAAAAACTCGGCCGATATGGCGCGAGTCGAGGAGGGGTTGCGCAAAGCGGGGCTCTAGAATCGACCCCGAGCGAAATGTCTTTCCCATGGAGGGACGCCAGCCAGGGGGCATAGGTACCCGCCTGGCTGGCGATAGTTGGTCGTGTCCCTTGCGGGTATTGGATGCGTTACCGCTACTACCGGCTAGTTAAAACCGTGCCAGCTACATGTTGTCGCGCAATTCGCCGCGGTTAGCCCAATTGTATTCACCGAAGTGGATAGCCGCCTCAGGCCCCTGGCGCCATACCGTTTGGTATCCTTTGTTTTTGATTAAATAAAGCTTCCCATCGACGATAGTAAACAATTTGGGATCGCCATCGGCATATTCACCGACCGCCAAGCCTCCCGCACAATAACCCCCAAATTGTGGCGCA
>VRUB01000057.1:0-9340 GCA_019456345.1 Nitrospira sp.
TGTGCTGATCGCGGCCGCTGGCGCGCCGGCGCAGGCGCTTCCGGACTGAGGTTCTCCCCATTGCCGGGAACTCAGCGAGTTCCGTTTTTCCGATCGACTGCTGTTCGAGATCCTTGCGGTCACCTATTGCGACCCCTATATATAAGCATTTATGAATATGCTAATGTAAATTCGAGTCCCGCCGCGTGTGCCGCGGCAACGGTACCGCCCGTGATTACACCTGGCGGCGCCGCGCGCATCGCATGATCGCCGCGGGGCGAGTGACCACATCGTATTGATCATGTTACTCATAGTGCCGTCGACCCGCGCATGAAGTTTCTGAGAACTGAGCCTACAATACGCCTTATCATGATCGCCGCACTGCGCCGGTTCCTGCCGTTGTTATGCCTCCTGCTTGTGTTCCCTGCCGGACAGGCGGGCATCCAGAATCTGCCAAACCTCGGCGATGAGGCCGCCGGTGTGATGTCGCCGTACGAAGAACGCAGGATAGGCGAGCATATCATGCGCCAGGTCCGCCGAAACTTGCCGCTGCTGGATGATCCCGAAATCAACGACTACATCCAAGCGCTCGGGAGAAAGCTGGTAGCCAAAAGCGATGCCGCTAGTTTCGACTTTCAGTTTTTTATCATCGAGGATCCGACCATCAACGCTTTCGCCTTTCTCGGCGGGTACATTGGCGTGCATACCGGTTTGATTCTTGCCGCGCAAAGCGAGTCAGAAGTTGCCGCAGTGCTGGCCCATGAAACCGCGCACATTAGTCAGCGCCATGTCATGCGGATGATCGCGCAAAGCAAACGTAGCTCGAAACAGATGCTCGCTGCGCTGCTCGCAGCAATTTTGCTGGCTGGTGCCGGTGAAGGACAAGGCGCCCAAGCGGCCATCGCCCTCGGGCAGGCTGGGGTAATTCAGAAAGGGATTAATTTTACGCGTTCTAATGAACAAGAAGCAGATCGTGTCGGAATCCAGATTCTTGTTGATGCCGGTTTCGACCCCAGAGCTATGCCGTCTTTCTTCGAGAGCCTGCAGAGCACTGGGCGGATAAACGATACCGCGATGCCCGAGTTCCTACGTACCCATCCGGTTACGTCTCGCCGAATAGCCGAATCGCGAACGCGCGCTGAAACCTACGACTACCGCCAAGTCCCCGACAGCCCCCAGTTTCATCGCATTCGCGCTAAGGTGCGCGCGACAGCCAGCGGGAATGCCCGCGACATTGCCAAGACTTTTCAACACAATCTGGCCGAGGGCAAGTATCGAAATCTTGACGCGGAACGCTACGGCTACGCCATCGCTCTCATGCGTACAAAGGACTATGATGCGGCACGCAAGCAAATTTCGATGCTTCGGCGGGTTCAGCCCAATCTCGTTTCATATCGCATTCTGCAGGCCGAAATAGATATGGCAGCTGGCCGGTATACCGAGGCGCTGGAGCTATATGCCGCGGCAAACAAACAGTTCTCCAGCAACCATGCGCTGGTACGATATTATGCCGCGGCATTGTTAAAATCCGGCCACCCCAAGAATGCCTGGGCACTGCTGAAGGAGGCCGTTAAAAAACAACCCGATGACCCGAGTCTGCAGAAAATGCTGGCGACGGCAGCAGGCGAAAGCGGTGAGCTGTTTGAGGCGCACCAGGCGCTAGCAAATTACTACTACTTGAACGGTGACCCTGGCGCCGCGATCCAACAACTCCAGATCGCAAGAAAGTTTGCGGGCGATAGCTTCTATTTACAATCCAGCGTGAATGCGCGAATCAAGAAAATTCAACAAGAACTTGCGGCGGACGACGATAGGCGGTAAGCCTGTCACAGCGATCATCGGGCTGTTATTTATTATTTGAATCGTCTGAATAAAAGTATAAATTTATAGTGCGCGAGCTAGGGGAGATGCGCAAAATCGATTAAGCGGCCTGTCAAAAAAGGGTAACTAGACGGGTATTGCCGGCTTGTGGCCGACTGTAGCCACGCCACCCCAGGTACTGCCTAGCTAGGAAGTAGCCGGATAATCAGCTCTTCGTTGCAGCCAGGAGCAGGCCACGCCGGAATCGGCCGGACCATCGATATTTTTGTTTTCCAAGTAAACTAGCTAAAGGAGCAGCGATGCACAAGACCGCCGCAGCAGTACTAGCGATCAGCACCCTGGGCATATTACTGGTTACACCGGCCTTTATCCCAGCGACTCAGGCTGCCGGTGAAATGCCGGACAAAAAAACCTGCGGAACAACCAAGAACCCAGTAGTCTCCGGCGGCTGTCTGGCCACTGACAAGGCCAAGGGCAATTGCATGGCCTGCCACAATTTCGACAGTTTGGCACAAGCCGGTCTGGAAGCGGGCGACATCGGGCCGCCGCTGGTGGCCATGAAAGTTCGTTTTCCTGATAAGAAGAAACTGCGCGATTTTATGTGGGATGCCGCCAAGTTCAACCCGAACTCGTCAATGCCGCCCTACGGCAGGCATGACATTCTCACCGAGAAGGAAATCGACCTGTTGCTGGAATGGCTTTACTCATTGTAAGCCGGTGCACTCATCGGCCAGGCCGTGTGTCGCTGCATCTGGCACGACATTGGATCAGAGACGTGTGAGCAGTAGCGATCGGAGAACCTTGCTCAAGGGAACCGTCGCTGTTGGTGTAATCGCAGCGGCGGCCGATGCCGGCCTTATTAGGCCCACGCATGCGCTGGTGGCCGACTGGCCGCGGAACGCCTTCGCTGCCGAGACTGTCGCCGGCGCGGTGACGGCACTGTTTGGGCGCGCTGCCGACACGCCCAGCAACGCCATAATGGTAAAAGCTCCAGGGCGAGCCCCGACCGGGAGCGCATATCCGTTTCAGTCTCTACCTCATTGCCTAATGTCGACTCCATAGCTATTGTGATTGACAAGAACCCGTTGCCTTTTTCCAGCCGGTTGAGCTTGTCCGGCACCGAACCATTCATCAGCGCGGACGTGCGGATGCGCGAAACCTCGGAAGTGCGGTGTTTTGTCCGCTCAGACGGCAAACTTTATGTCAAAAGACAACTCGTCAGGGTCGCCGTGAGTGGCTTTGGGGGTTGAAAATCGGCTGCATTTGGACAACAGTGACCCTTGGACAGTGCGGAAGATCAAAAGATGGCAAAAGCAACCCAAGTCAAGACGAGGGCCAAGGCAGGTGCCACCGAGATCCGGTATCGCATAAACCGCCCGATGGAGACTGGGTGGCGTATTGACAAGGACACAAAGCGAGAGATCGCCGCTCACTTCATTCAGAAAATTATGTTTGAAGTCAATGGCAAACAAGTTGCCGTGGCCGATGTCGGCATGGGGATGTCCACGAATCCATTGATTATCGTTCGTGTCAAGAACATTAACCCTAGCGACTCCGTAGAGGTAAAATGGACGGACAATAAGAGTGAGCGGGGTGGCGCGAGCACGACTATCGCGTAACCATGAACTACCGGCTTTGCCCTGGACCCATGCATAACATAGACCAACAGGAAGGACCTCGATGAAAAGCTTGCTTATCACTCTGACCGCAATGGGAATACTCGTAGGCGCCTCGATAGGCGTGCATGCCGATCCGGCGCAGGACCTTCAGGCCTTCCAGGACTTTTTCCGAAACAAATTTCCGGACGTACCGTTTGATGAGTTCTCCAATGGACTGTTTGCGCTGCCGGCAGCCAAGGAACAGCGCGCGCAATGGGAACAGGTGATGAAATTGCCACCTTATGAGTTCGCACTGGAACGAGGGCAGGCATTCTGGGAGGAAAACAATCTTGCGAGCTGTTTCAAGAATGCCGGGCGAAACATTGCGCAACGCTACCCGTACTGGGACGAGCGCACGAACATGGTCCGCACAATCGAACTCGATATCAATGAATGCCTGAAGAGGAAGGGTCAGTCACCGATCGAAAACATGAAAAATGGCACGATGGCGGAGGTCGCGGCTTACATGAAATCCTTATCCCGCGGCCAGCGCGTGCAGATCTCGATCTCGACCCCGGCGGCACGCGACGCGTATGAGGAAGGCCGGGCATTCTTCTGGGCCAGGCGCGGACAGCTCAACCTATCCTGCGCCACGTGCCATGTTGACAACGCCGGCAAACGGCTCGGGGGCAAGATTGTGAGCGCGGCGCTCGGGCATGGCGTCGGTTACCCCGCATACCGCTCGGAGTGGAGCGAGCTCGGCACGCTCCATTGGCGTTATGCTGCGTGCAATCTCCAGGTTCGTGCGGCACCCTTCAAGGCCCAAAGCAGGCAGTATCGCCGCCTGCAATACTATCAGACCTATTTGCAGCAAGGCCTGCCGTTGACTGCCCCCAGCCAGCGGCCCTGAGCACAACGGGTCGAAGGCCGATTACCGCTGGCACATTCTAGCGTCTAACACGGTAGCGCTCGCCTGTTGATGCTGCGAGATCAACCTGCACGCGCTGGGGGCCCCAGCCATGGACCTTGTCGTGTGCCTCGACAAACACGACAGCAACGTCCTTAGGAATGGAAACACCGCGCAGGCCGCGGGTAAAGGGCTGCTCGTCGACATGCGGATGGACCAGCGTTCGAGTAGCCAAGATCTCGCCGTTCGGCGTGACGACGCGCCACGCATCGGCATAGTGCTCCCAGCCGGTATCTGCATGCCGCAACGTCGTCTCGACGTCCCAGCTATCGCCATGCTTGCTGAATGTTACGTTCACCACCTCCACGTTACCCGCCATCGCTGTCATCGCCATACCCCATGCGAATAGTGCGATCACTGACCTTGTCCACATCCTTAGCTCCTTCGTTTGTCCCGCGTGCTCGATCACCCGAACGACTTCCAGGCTCGCAATATCGTGTAGACCACGCCGCTGGCGTGAGTCGAGGACTCTACCAGCACAAACCGGTCTACATTCCAGTATATCGGATCAATCGACGCATTCTTGACACCCACCGACACTTTACGTGCCAGCGTAGCGTGTGCGCTAAATGCTCGCGCCTCCGCTGCCAGCCCGCAGGTGCCTAGCCCCGCTTGCAGCGATTCCACCAGTTCTGCCAAGGGCCCGGGTATGTGAGATGCGCTGACCCACAGCAAACGTTGTTTCGGCCGAAAGACCAACTGGTCCAATACGAGCATAAACTGCCGTGCACAGATGCTCGAAGCCACGCGCTCGACACACGCCCGCGTATCAGAATCCACCGCCCCCAAAAACACCAGGGTCGCGTGCAGGTTGTCACGCGGCACCCTGCGCCCCAACACGGCCTTCGGCGTTAACGCGTACAGCGCGTCACGCAGGCGTTGTTCCGGCCACAAGGCAAGGAACAACCGTTGGGTGCGCGGTTTCGCAGCTTGTCCGGAAGGATGGTTTGCGGTATCACGGTTTGGCATTGTTGCTTTTGCCGTCTTTTTACCACCACTACGCAATTCGGTATGATTGGAAGCATTCCGGGCTGTCGCGCCGCGACCGCCGATCGACGTTCCCACGGGCGCTGCCATATTAACGCTGATGGCTTATGAATTCATGATCACAGACCGAGACCGCGGGAACAACATGCCGGCGCCGAGCCACATCGAGTCGCGCTCGGGAGTTTTCTGAAAAAGCAAACTCAATCGGACGGGCCCGCCGATTGGAGTGCCTGGATGGCGCAGCTCAGGAATGCGCTTGTTCTGACTCTGCAGATATTCTGAGCTGTTTGCGTACCGCGTCGCTTAACTTGTGGCAGCAACCCGACACCTCCCACGAAAGATCACCGAGGCAGCTTCCCCGGACCACAATGGTGGGCGCTGACCCGTGATCGGGGCATCGCATGACGTGCAAACGCCTGCGCATCGACATGCGGATCGTACGCAGTACCGACTTCCCAAGGGCATGGCTCAGGGTGTCAGGATTGACGGGCCAACCATTTATCTCGAACAACACATCGATCACCGCTCTACCCCCGTTTTAACTGGGTCGGTGCGTTCCACATCGACCGCACCGCGCACTGGCCATACGTCAGCCATCGCGTAATGGGGGCACGTTTGTTAGCGTGAAGTCCCTGTCAAGCTATGGGTCATCCAAGGTTTTCTAAATGTTTTGCCGGTTCCGCAAACCACTCGCGCCAGCGCGCTGTGCGGCAGTCATAGCGCGTTGCCATGCGCTAGGTCGGGTGGGATGTGCGGCCTACCGACCGTCGTCCTGAAATTACACCGCACACCGACTTACTGCGCACAGCCGGAGATCTGGCGCTGCGGTCAATCGGGGCATGCGATCGCATTGCCACCGGCGGCACACCGTGGTCCGTGTGTCCTGCCGGTCTCCGCATCCCCATCGATAATGCAGCAATATCCGTACCAGGCCTGAAACGCTGCAGGCCTCGGCCGGCGGCCGTGCGGGTGACGTGATTCGTCTGCAGCACGTCGCAGACTCGCCGGCCTTTGCCCGACCTATTGGCGAGCGGTGTCCGTAGCCATCGATAGAACACGCGTGCCTTCAAATCATTCACCCTCGCTAACGTTTGGTCGGGATTAGGTTCTTATCGCTCGGTCGGCAACTTCGCCTCATTCCAGTCAAGCATACCTCCCTTGAGGTTCGATACCCGCTGGAAGCCCATACCGGTTAGGATAGCCGCTGCCGTCGTGCTGCGCACGCCCGCTCGGCAGACCGCAACGACCGGTCTGTCCCTGTACGCCTCTAGCTCGTCCACACGTCCGCCCAGCTCTTTCAACGCAATCAGGATACTACCTGGGATATGGCCCAGCTCCCCGCTCCATTCCTCGGGCTCGCGTACATCGAGCAGCATGGGCGACTCATGTCCTTGCAACTGTGCATGGACGTCCTTAGCTGACAGCTGCCTCACTTGATTCAATTCGGCGAGTCCGGGAAAGGCGGCACGGTCATCCTCAATCGCGGTCTGATTAGGCTGCAGCACTTCCTGAATCTTGTCTGGCAAAGGAAAATCGATGCTGTTCATGAGCTCGATGTATTGCGCACGGCTACGCCCGGCCACGCGCGGGTTGGTGCGCTGCTCCTCGCCAATGGTGGACTGGGTATTGCCGCGGTAGTCGTGCCCGGGAAATACCAGCGTCTCCTCGGGGAGTGTAAACAATTTCTGTGTTATGGCATCGTACTCCTCCCCGGCGTCGCCGCCGGCGAAGTCGGCGCGCCCGGTTCCGCCGATCAATAAAACATCGCCGGTGAACACACGATCACCGGTATACAGACTGATGCTGTCGGGTGTATGGCCGGGGGTATACAGCACCTGTAGCGTAAGATCACCGATAGTAATTACGTCCCCGTCATTCACATACCGGTCGACTCGCGGCACCGGGGCACGCTGATGCATGATCAGATCAGCGTGCAATAATCGGCGGAGCTCGAAGCTGGCGGTGGCATGATCGGCATGTGTATGCGTATCAATGACCGCGTCGAGCTTCAGCCCCTGATAGGCCAGGAAAGCAATGTAGCGGTCGATGTATTCCCTTAGGGGATCGATCAATATCGCCTGGCGTATACTCTCACAGGCCAACAGATAGGTCTTACATTGCCTGCCGTTCAGCTCTTGAAAGATCATCCTCAGCCTCGCTCCTGTGAATGGCTTGCCGCCAATTGTGATGCCCGATACTTTACCTCAGCGCCCGCCTGAGATTTAGCAGCTCGTGCAAGCGAGTCGTACCTATTTGCCCGATCAACGCATTCAACAAGCTCGCATCGGTCATGCCGCGCACCACCGGTGGCCCATCCCTCGATCCACCGCCCGTGGCCCGCGCCGATTCCGGGTTGGCGCGCCAAGCCCAACCCATTCCACCCGGGCACGTGAGACCCGCCCCCGACCTGCAGGGTACAAAACCGTCAGAAACCGCCGTATTACGGCAAATTTCACCAGAAACCGCTGTCCTCAATTCGTTATGTACGGGCACAAATTTTGCATGATATCGGCAAAGTTCTGCGACGCCGAAGTTGTGCGTAACGCCGATACGCCTCGCCCCCGCTGAACGCGAGCCGGTCGATTTCCAACGGACGCGTATGCGCAAATACCGGAGATAAGGAGAGTACCGTTTATATTCGCGACAAATCGGTAAATTGGCCGGCATTATCACGTTTGCGGTTTTTCGATGGGGTCAGTCCAGAATCGGTCAAGGACCTGCTTAGCGCATGCCCGATCCGGTCATTGCGCCGTGGTGAGGTCCTCATCGCAGCAGGGCAGCCCAACGATGCGATGTTTCTGCTGCTCGCGGGGCAACTGCACGTACACCTGGATTCTGTTAAGAATGAGCCGGTTGCGACGCTCGAGGCTGGCGAAACAGTAGGGGAACTCTCGGTCATGGACCAGCAGCCGACCTCGGCGTTGGTCGTAGCGACCAAAAATTCACGTCTGCTCGTCGTGCCGCGCGAGACCTTCTGGCGCCTGATCCAGGCCTCCCATGGCGTCGCCGCCAATCTCTTGTCCATTCTTGCGCAGCGATTGCGACACAACAATACAACTATTCGTAGGAGAGAGGAACAGATACAGCTGTTGTTCGAGTCGACCGGTGAAGCGATCTATACCATAGACTTGGCCGGTAAATGCGTCTTTGCCAATCCTGTTTGCCTGAGCTTACTGGGCTACGAACACGTCGACGAACTGATTGGAAAAAACATGCACCGCCTGACCCATCGCAACCACACCAACGGCAGGGCCAGCCGACTCAAAGACTGCCGAATCTGTGCGGGTCTCGAGAAACAGAAGGCCAACCACTCCGATGACGAGATCCTGTGCCGCAAGGATGGCACGCGCTTTTCAACCGAATGTTGGTCGTCTCTGATCTATCGCGACGGTGAGGTCGTGGGGTCCGCAATAACGTTCATTGATATCACGGAACGTAAACGCAATGAGGCAGAGCGACTTAAGCTATCCAGAGCCATCGAACAAGCGGCAGATGCAGTCATAATTACCGACAACAAAGGTATGATTGAATATGTCAATCCTGCATTCGAGAAAACAACCGGTTACAACCGCAAAGAGACGTTAGGCCAAAAGCCCAGCCTGCTCAATTCCGGGACGCACGATAAGAGTTTCTGGAAGCGGCTCTGGGAGACGATTCAGAAGGGCCGCGTTTTTCGTGATGTCGTCGTGAATCGTAGAAAAAATGGACACCTTTACTACGAAGAGAAAACTATTACTCCGCTCACCGATCCTCAGGGAAACATTACGCATTTCATTTCGACCGGAAAGGACATCACTGATCACGTGCTTGCCCAGGAACGACTCGAGCATCTGACCCATCATGACGCCCTAACCGATGCACCGAACCGCAACCTGCTAATGGACCATCTAAACGAGTCGATGACGCGTGCGCGGTTGAATGATCGCCTTGTGGCCCTACTGTTTCTCGATCTTGATCGCTTCAAGGTTATTAATGACACGCTCAGTCA
>VRUB01000057.1:9440-16163 GCA_019456345.1 Nitrospira sp.
CGGTTGAATGATCGCCTTGTGGCCCTACTGTTTCTCGATCTTGATCGCTTCAAGGTTATTAATGACACGCTCAGTCATGATACCGGCGACCAGATATTGCAATCTGTATTTCAAAGGCTCAAAAAATGTGTACGACACAGTGACACGGTCGCCCGGCTGGGAGGAGACGAGTTCGCGATCCTGCTGACCCATATCGCCCAGACCAGCGACATCGCGCCGATCGCGCAACAGATTCTGGATGCCCTGTGTCAACCGTTGCAGCTCGGTGAACACGAAGTTTTTGTTACCGCCAGCATGGGTATCAGCATTTACCCATACGATGGCGACGAAACCGGTATTCTGTTGCAACATGCCGATATCGCCATGCATCAGGCCAAGGACCGCGGAAAGAACAATTACCAGTTCTATACGACCGAGATGAACACTCGAAGCGTTGGGCAGCTGAGCCTTGAATCCGCTTTGCGCCGCGGGCTCGAGCGGCGCGAGTTTCTTATCCACTACCAACCCCAGGTAGATCTGCAGAGTGGGCGCATAGTCGGCGTAGAGGCCCTTATCAGGTGGCAGCATCCGGAACGCGGTTTGGTATCGCCGGCAGAGTTCATACCGCTGCTTGAAGAAACCGGTCTGATTGTGCCGGTCGGCGAGTGGGTATTGCAATCGGCTTGCGAGCAAGCACGCGCATGGGAGGACGCTGGTATCTCCCCGACTTATGTTTCGGTAAATCTCTCTGCCCGGCAGTTTGGCGCCGCGAGTTTCCTGGCCGTCGTCGACCAGCTGCGCAAGGAAGCTCGTCTTGACGCAAGATTGCTCGAGTTGGAGATAACGGAGAGCGTGCTCATGCAAGAAGGCGATAACTCCCTGCAAACGTTGGAGGCCCTGCAGGCGATGGGAATTCGAATCGCAATCGACGATTTTGGAACCGGCTATTCCTCGCTGGCATACCTGAAACGCTTTCCCATCCATACATTAAAAATCGACCGCACCTTCATAAAGGACTTGCCGAGAGACCGCGACGATGCGGCTATTGTCACCGCGGTAATCTCGCTGGCGCGTGGCCTGGGATTAAATGTCGTCGCCGAGGGGGTGGAGACTGCCGAGCAGTTGAGATTCCTGCGTTCCAGGAGCTGTGACACGGTGCAGGGCTTCATCTTCAGTAAGCCCCTGCCCGCCGAGGAAATGACGCAACTGCTGCTGGAAGGTAAACAATTCGGGCCATTCGAGCTTGCTGCGCCTAACCGAACCGGCGGTACGGCACACCGAGAAGCGCTTGATTGAGCCCTCGGGCGCGCCGATCAGATCATAAACAAAGGGTTAGGTCCGCTCTGTACTTCAAACCGGGTCACACTGTCTGTCATCCAGCACGTCGCATATCGGCCCACTTTCTGCTTGGAAAGCGAGAACAGGTACCCTACCTTCTTACCATCTGCCGTAGTCAGGACTACAGCCTGCACCGCCTGATCTTCCGTGGCCTGAATTTCACCGTATTGGGCCTCGCGGTAACTCAGCATCGGCTCATAAACGGGACCGCTGACCATGCGCGTAAAGCGCTCGAGCGGCCCGGTGATGCGCTTGTTTGCGGGGGATGCAAAACGGAATGCGATTTCGATGCCAGCGTTTGTGTGGGGGATATCTTTCTTGCCCAATGCCTCGATCTGGATACGAACCACCTGTTCCGGTGAATACTTCGGATCAGGTTGTAGTGAAGCCATGTTGCGCGCGTGCTCACCCGCTCTTTGCGTAGGCACCCCGACGCGCTCACGCCCATCGGCCTGCACACTCATCAGAGGCCACGAGATTCCGACTACGACCACACTCAGCAGAAATTTCGGTAGATTGCGACCTCTCATCGCTTTGCTATCTCCTCGCGCGCCAATTTATGCAATTTTACTCCTACCGCCTTGCCGGCGCGAGTAGGTATTCTCACCCGAAGACCATCGCCCCAACCGCGACAACGTGCAAACACTTGGCTGTTACCGCCGCGACGGCCAACCGCAGTCGATACGTGCCGGACAGATAATCGTGTATAGCTACGATTTATGCCTGGCACAGCAGCTGCTAGGATACCGAACCTGGTGCAATGGCCACAGATGGGAGTTAGATGTTCATAAAAGCGATCACACTTGATCTGGACGGCACGCTCTGGGACGCGGAACCCGCACTGGCCGAAGCCGAGCGTAGGGTTTATGCCTGGTTTGCCTCGCATTATCCGCCGCTGGCCGAGATGTTTTCGATCGAAGATTTGCGCACACTGCGGCACGAGCTTGCCGGCCGCATGCCACGATTGCGCCATGACGTAACGGAGCTGCGCAAGGCCTCCGTGCGTCTGGCCGCCAGCCTAGCTGGGGTAGATCCGGCCATCTCTGAGGAGGCATTTCAAATCTTCATGACGCATCGTAACCGTATACAGCTCTATGAGGATACCTTGCCCGCGCTTGAGGGCCTGCGCCACCGCTACACATTGTGCTCACTCACGAATGGTAATGCTGATCTCGACGAAATCGGTCTCAGGCACGTGTTTCGCCACTCATTGTCGGCAGCTCAAATAGGTGCGGCCAAGCCCGCGCCTGACATGTTTCTTGCGGTATGCCGCCTGGCCGGCGTGCGGCCCGAGGAA
The DNA here is from genome assembly GCA_019456345.1 of Nitrospira sp. Taxonomy (GTDB): domain Bacteria; phylum Pseudomonadota; class Gammaproteobacteria; order Acidiferrobacterales; family SPGG2; genus VRUB01. Next base: position 12,055 of record VRUB01000057.1, read on the forward strand.
ACCGTGCACATCGGTGACGAACCCGAGACCGATATCGCCGGCGCGAGTGCCGCGGGATGTCGCACGATATGGGTGAACCGTACGAATGCCGTGTGGGACTATGCCTGGCGCGCTGACGCGGAAATCACCTCGCTGAACGAGCTGAATTCGTTGCTTGCTTCATGGGAGCGGGATGGGGCTCACACCAAATTTTAGCGCGTGGCGCAGGCGTCTACGTAATACAATTACACAAGCGGTGAGATTCGGGATGCCGCGCGTTCCACTTGCTGCCGTCGCTTTTTTTGTATATCCCGACGTGCCGCGGTTACCTGATGAACCAGCTCGGCTTCGGCAGTTTTCGGAGACCCGCTGCAAAATGGCGGCTCCGGGCTGTACTCCATCGTAAGCTGGATTTCCCTGGCTACGCGCTCGCCGTAAAGCTCGGCGGCAACCACGAAAGCGAAATCGATCCCCGCCGTGACGCCGCCGCCGGTAATTCGATTACGGTCAATGACCACTCGTTCTGATACCGCTTGCGCGCCAAACTTGTCCAGCAAATCCATCGACAGCCAGTGCGTCGTGGCGCGGTAGCCTCGCAGCAGGCCCGCGGCCCCTAACAGCAGGGCACCGGTACAAACCGAGGTGATATACCGTGCCTGTTTCCCCTGCCTCCTGAGAAAATCGAGGAACGCTTCATCCTCCATCACCTCGCTTACACCCGGACCGCCGGGAACGAACAGCACATCCAGCGACGGTGCATTGTCCAATGTCGTGTCCGGGCTGATCGTCAGTCCGCGTTCGCTACGAACAGGCGTCAGCGCCGCCGCCAGCAGACACACCCGGGTGCTCGGCATACGGGCGAAGACTTCATAAGGACCCGTGAGATCCAACTGCGTAAGATCGGGAAAAAGCACCATTCCAACGGTGGTCGGTACGGACTCTTCGTTTGCCGTCATTTTTTATTACCTCTCAAGATAGCCTAGCATTTAAGGCCCTCGGATGTCGGATGTCGATTACGAAAACCCTCTGCACCACACCCGTTCACCTTACTTCCATGCTGAACTCGAACATGAGAATGATGGCCTCGGCTTCCACCCGGATGGTATGCACGTCCAGGTCGCGCATCCGCACTTCGTAAGGGCTCTGCATCGACGCCTTTCGCGCGAATCGTTGAAGGTCCTGCAAGAGCGGATATTGCAGCGACTGTTCGAGCGCATCTCCGAGCACAGCCCGGATGAGGCCGCCGTACAGACCATCTGCCGGTTCCAGTTGCGTCTGCTCGAGGCGGAGCACTCCGTCCCGGTAGACCGGCACACCGGTCATCGACACGTCGAAAGCCTGCACCGGACCCACGCAATCGCCCCCCAGCTCCAGCGCCGTGAGGCTGTCGAAATGCGCCCGGACCCGCAGCTGCGCTTTGTGCGCGCCCACCTGCGGTTTTTCCAAATAAGCATAATTGCAGCGAGCCTTGCGATCGCCTACGACATAGGCGCGCCCGCCGTCGGTAAAGACCTGGTCGCGCAGAAGCGCTTCCAGCGCCGAATAGTAAACTCTCAGCTCTGCGCCCGCCGTTGTCACCGGCATCAACAGTGCGAGGAATGACAGGACGATCGGCACGACCGGGCGCGCGGGCATTATCATCCGGCTATTCTTTCATATTCCGTTTAGGCTTTCATGAGATTCTTAGGGGTAAGCGTGGCTGGCTGTCAGCAGACATCGGCGCATGCCGTTTCCGTCAAGTCCCGCGGTTGACACCGGGGCGCGTCGGCGAGCACGGATATGCATTGAACCAGATGGGCCGCCGCGTCGCTGGCGACAGTCGGAGTCCGGGGCCAGCGTTTTATGTTTGTCGAATTGTCGGGGTAGACCAGTCCGACTGCGCAGCGAGCTTGACGGCACGCCCACCGATGCAGTTACGCCCGGCACGCTTGGCCCGATACAGATACTTGTCCGCCGTCTCGACGAGCTCGGAAGCGTCGTTCATGTCATCGGACAGTGTCCCAATTCCAATACTGACGGTGACAGGGATCGCTATGCCGCCGAAGAGAAACTTATAATGCTTGGTCAATTTCCGAATGCGCTGCGCCACAACCAAGGCTCCGGCATCGTCGATGTCCCGCATCATCACGATAAACTCATCTCCACCGTAGCGCACAAAGACATCTGCAGTGCGCAGTGTGGTGGCGACAATTCCGGTCAGCTCCTTCAAGACGAGATCTCCCGCAGGATGACCATAAGAATCGTTAATGTTCTTGAAGCTATCGATATCAAAGAGCAACAAGCTCAGGTCTCTTTTGTGACGACGGGCATGCGCATACTCGGAGTCGAACCGATCGAGGAAATATTTCTTGTTGTAGATGTTCGTAAGTCCGTCTTTGATTCCGCGGTCGAAAAGCTGTTGCTGGAAGGTCCGCTCAAGGTCGTCCTGGTAGGAGAACTTGAGAATCGAAATAGAGCCGATCTGCACCTTATCGCCATCTTTGAGGACATGCTTTTGAATACGCTCCCCATTGACGAACGTGCCATTGCTGCTGCCCATGTCTTCCAGCACCGGGTCAGCACTCGCGGCGAGGGTGATCTTCGCATGCCGCCGACTCACACCTTCATCTTCCAGGCGCACGTCGGCATCGAGCCCACGACCGATCAACGTGGTTGCATCGGCACGCAGCTTATGCATCATGCCGATGGACCCCCCGGCAAGCACGATCAGGTACGGTTCCTCGCGCATCCCTTTGCCGGGTGTGCGCGAGACCGTTTTGGTCTTTCCATCGTTGGCCATGTGACCCATCTATATTAACAATTCCTTATATGTTTGACGGCCCATCCGGCCTGCTCAGGTCGAAAACTGCAACAAATGTGCCATGGTTAATCCTCGCTGGGCGTTTACCGCCCGCGGCCCAATCCCCGTGGCCTGACATGGCCGCCTCGACCCCGGGGGAGTGGCCCAGCACCAATTCACGGACGGCATGGGCAAAGAGCAACCAGGCGCTGGACGGCCGCGCTGCGGCGATGCGCGGGCCTGGCCCGTCCCGGCTGAGAGGAAACGTCTCGTAACTCAACAACTTGTGATGCTTTTCGGTCTTGTGTCCCCGGCGCGGCACGTTACTCCGTATAATCGCGCATGGGCTTTCGACGACCCCGGCGGTATACGGGCAAAGACCGCGTTCCAGGCGCTAGCGGGATGTGACGCCACGATAGCTGCGCCAAAAAGCCAATCGCCTGCCCTTTACAAGATAAAACGTCAACGGGATGATGGCATCATGTTGGATAACAACGCCGCAAATTTACACGAGACCGCTCTCCATGACTGGCACGTCGCACACGGCGGCAAGATGGTCGAGTTCGGTGGATGGGATATGCCGGTGCAATACAAGACCGGCATTATTCAGGAACATCTCGCCACACGACGCAATGCCGGCTTGTTCGACGTCTCACACATGGGGCGATTCAGCGTGACCGGAAAACAGGCTGAGGCGTTTCTGCTTCATGTTTTGACCAACAACGCCAAGGCCCTCGAGGCGCGTCACGCGCAGTACACGTTCATCGCCAATGATGACGGCGACGCCGTCGATGATGCCTATCTTTACAAGCTGTCGGATGATGATTTTCTTCTCGTTGTCAACGCCGCGACCCGCGAAAAGGATTGGCGTTGGCTGCAGCAACACAACAGTCATGCCGGTGCGGAGATGACCGATGTCAGCGACGAGCTGGCAATGATCTCACTTCAAGGACCGAACTCCTCTGCGATCCTGGAACAGCTGATCACCAAAGAGGATCTCCCCGAGAACAAACGCAATCGGTTGAACGTAGCAACGGTACAGGGGCATGAAGTGATCATCGCACGCACGGGTTATACCGGGGAGGCGGTCTGTTTCGAGTTGTTCCCAGAGCTAGACTACGCCGCCGAGCTTTGGGAGACGCTGGTGCGCCTGGGGGCTGTTCCGGCGGGACTGGGGGCACGTGACTCTCTGCGCCTGGAAGCGGGGCTCCCGTTGTACGGCCACGAGCTCGGCCCGGGCCCGACAAATGGTGAGATCCCGATTTTCGCTAATGCCATTGCCAAGTTTGCCGTGCGGGCGCCCGATCACCAGGACTACATTGGCAAAACGGCCCTGGAGAAACAACGCCAG
>VRUB01000005.1:0-31283 GCA_019456345.1 Nitrospira sp.
AGGAGCGGTTGCCGAGCTAGAGCAACGCAGGAGCGGTTGCCGAGCTAGAGCAACGCAGGAGCGGTTGCCGAGGTAGGATCGCGTCGGGAACAGCAATCGAGTAGATAGCTGGTGAGGAATGCAGGCTAGACCGGTATTGGCGGATCTGGTGTGCTACGCGGCTGCTGGCAAACGAAAAAGGGCTTCCAGCGGAAGCCCTTATCATTACCGGCGCGTGATCGAAGCTCAGGCCGCGAGCGTATTCTTCATGGCACCGAGCGCCTTCTTCTCGATTTGACGGATTCGCTCGGCGGAGACACCGTACTCCTTGGCCAGATCGTGCAAGGTCGGCTTGTTTTCATCCAGCCAGCGACGACGGATGATTTCACGGCTGCGCTCGTCCAGAGCAGTGAGGGCCTGGTCCAGGCTATCGCTGCGTGTGGCGTCATCGTCGGCCCGGGTCGCGAGTACCTCCGGATTGTAGCGCATGTCGTGCAGATACCCCGCCGGAGCCGGGCGGTGATCGTCGTCATCGCCGTCGCCGTCCGCATCGAACGGGACATCGGTGCCGCTCAGGCGCGACTCCATCTCCTGCACGACTTCCGGCGAAACATCGAGGTTTTTAGCCAGCGACTCGACCTCCTTCTGTTTCATCCACTCAAGACGCACGCGCGACTTGCGCAGGTTGAAGAACAGCTTGCGTTGCGCTTTAGTCGTGGCGACCTTGACCATGCGCCAGTTGCGCAGGATGTAGTCATAAATCTGCGCGCGGATCCAGTGAACGGCAAACGACACCAACCGCACGCCACGCTTCGGATCGAAATGCTTCACCGCCTTCATCAGGCCGATGTTGCCTTCCTGGATCAGGTCGGCCTGCGGCAACCCGTAGCCGGTGAACCCGCGTGCGACACGGACTACATAACGCAGCTGCGATAGCACCAGCTGGCGTGCGGCCTCGAGGTCGCCCTTGCTACGAAAGCGTACTGCCAAGCCGCGTTCCTCCTCCGCGCTCAGCACCGGCTGTGCATTGACGGCCTGGATATAGGCGGCCAATCCCCCACCGGCATTCAGCGGGACGGAAATCGGTAAGCTCTGTGTCATGCTCGTGAGAAACCTCCCTGATTGCAGTTGACACCTCCGGAATCTGGAGCTATTTTAGCACTCACATACTCAGAGTGCCAAACTCTCTGAAAGTTCCCCTTGATCAACCGCTTACCTGGGCTCGATGTCGCGCAGATGACGGCCAACGGCAATCCGCGAGCCCAGCCAGCCGAGCAGCCCCCCCAGCACGACCAGCGCCGCCGCCCCCTGCATGCCCAGGCCGGCCGTGCGAAACTGGCTCGCGTACAGGCTCGCCAGATCGCGGATGGGACCCGCCAGCAGGCCGAACCCCAGGCTCACCAGAAACGACGCTGTCAGTCCTCCGGCGACACCCTGTAGCAGGCCGGTGTAGAGGAACGGACGGCGAATGAAGGCGTTGGTTCCGCCCACCAGCTTGATGACCTCGATTTCCTCGCGCCGGTTCAGCACCGCGAGGCGGATGGTGTTGCCGATAATCAGCACGACCGCCAGCCCCAGCACGGAGGCGAGAATCCAGACGCCGCGGCGTGCGACCTGCAGCATCGCGTGAAGACGCTTGACCCACTCCAGATCCAACTGCGCGAGCTCCACCTCGCCATGCCGACCGAGCTGGCGTACGAGCCCCTGGAGCCGCACGGGCTCGTTGAAATTACGCTGGGGGTGCACGATCAGCGCCGGCGGCAACGGGTTGTAGTCGAGCGCGTCCAGCGCCTTGCCGAAACCCGACAGGCGTTTGAAATCTGAGAGCGCCGCATCGGCCGATATGTAGTCTACGGACGCAACCGAGGCCATCGCACGGATTTTTTTTGCGAGCCGGTTTGCAGCCTTCTCGTTGGTGCCGTGCTTGAGAAACAGCGAGATCTTGGCGTTTCCGTCCCAGCCAGCACCCACCCGTTGAACGTTGTCGACCATGACGTAAGCGCCCGCGGGAAGGGCCAAGGTGATTGCGATGACGGCAATGGTCATCAACGTGGCAAACGGCGCGCGCACCATCTGACCCAGGCTGAAGAAAAACACCTGCAAGTGCCGCAGCAGATATGCCGTCACACTGATGCGACTCCGCCGTCGTGGATCATCTCGCCTTCGCGCAGCTCCAGCACGCGCTTTTGCAGGCGGCGTATCTGACGCTTATCGTGGGTGGCGATAAGCACGCTTACGCCGACCTGATTGAATTCGTGAAACAGGTCCATGATCTCATCGGAGAGCGCCTCGTCCAGGTTGCCGGTCGGTTCGTCCGCCAGCAACAGCGGCGGCCTGTTTACGACCGCGCGCGCGATGCCGACCCGTTGCTGCTCACCACCGGACAACGTGATGGGATAGGCGCGCTCTTTGTTTAGTAGGCCGACCTTGTCTAGTGCCGCGCGCACGCGGCGGCCAATTTCGCGGTGATACAATCCGGCTACGACCAGCGGCAACGCGACGTTGTCGAACACGGTTCGGTCATATAGCAGCTTGTAGTCCTGGAACACGATCCCAACCTCACGCCGGAAGTACGGGACCCGTCGACGCGATACGCGCGCGAGGTTCTTATTGTTGACGAGAGCCTGGCCGCGTGTGGGCCGTTCTATCAAGGTGATCAGCTTTAGCAAGGTACTTTTGCCCGCGCCGGAGTGCCCGGTGAGAAACGCCATCTCCTCGCGTGCGAGACTGAAGCTTATGTTCTTGAGAGCGTCGTGCCCAGTGGCGTAACGCTTCGAGACACTACTGAATTGGATCATAAACTTTAACTGCGAGTTGCAAGCTTCAAGTAGCAAGCAGGAAGTAGTAAGAAAGAATATCACCCTTCTTTTCCCTTGGTACTCGACACCTGCTAGTTGTTACTCGGGTTCAGGTATTATCGCGTCCACAAAATCCTCGGCGTTGAATTCGACCAGATCCTCGATCGTCTCGCCAACGCCTATGTAGCGAATGGGCAGCCCCGTCTTCTGGGCCAGCGCAATGAGGATGCCACCCTTTGCGGTTCCGTCTAGCTTTGTCGTGCAAAGGCCGGTAACACCTACGGCCCTGCGAAAATGCTCCAGCTGAGACAATGCGTTCTGGCCGGTTACGGCATCCAGTATCATCAACACCTCGTGCGGCGCCTGTGGGTCGAGCTTGTTCACGACGCGCTTGATCTTTGTGAGCTCGTCCATTAGCCCGACGTTGGTATGCTGGCGCCCGGCGGTATCGACGATGAGGACATCTACCTTGCGCGCGCGCGCTGCATTCATGGCGTCATGCGCCACAGCCGCAGCGTCGGCGCCGGTGTGCTGGGCGATCACGGGCACACCGGCGCGTGCGCCCCAGGTCTGAAGCTGCTCGATGGCAGCGGCCCGAAACGTGTCGGCCGCGGCGATCATGACCTGCAGGCCGGAACTCAGCAGCCGTTGTGCCAGCTTGCCGATCGTCGTCGTCTTGCCGACGCCGTTGACCCCTACGATCATAATGACGAACGGACCTGCGTCGCCCGGAATGAGCAGCGGCCGGGCGCACGGCTGAACGATCTCGAGGATGCTTTGTCTGAGTTGGGCGTAAATCGCGGGCCCATCGGAAAGCTCCTTGCGGGCGAGCTTCCCGGTGATATCAGCGATCAGGTTCTGTGTGGCATCGACACCGACGTCGGCGGTCAATAACTGTGTTTCCAGTTCCTCCAGGAGATCCTCGTCGAGGACGCGCTTGTCTAACAGCAGATCGGCGAGCCCTTGAGTCAACGATTGACGCGTGGCCCCAAGCGTGTTACGCAGGCGTGCGAGCAAACCTTGTGGCTTGGTTTCGCCGGTGGCGGTCGTTTTGCTGGTGAGGGTCACACTATTACAACGTTGCTTGGCAGAAGTTATCCTATCATCCATGTCATGCGAGGTTAAAGGACAACACCTGTTCCGGGCGCTTGTCGGCGCTGCGCTCGTTGCGTCGTGGCTCACCGGCTGTAACGAGGTCAAGGAAACCACCTTGGCCAACGGCCTCAAGGTGATTGTCAAGCGCGACCACCGCGCACCGGTGGTGGTCTCGCAGATCTGGTACAAGGTCGGGGCCAGCGACGAGCCCGAAGGTCAGACCGGGGTGTCGCACGTGCTGGAGCACATGATGTTCGAGGGGACCGCACGCCACGGTGCAGGGCAGTTTTCACGCATCATTGCCGAGAATGGCGGGCGCGAGAATGCCTTCACCGGCAGCGATTTCACGGCATACTTCCAGCAGCTTGAAAAGTCGCGACTGGCGATAGCATTCGAGCTGGAGGCCGACCGCATGCAAAACCTGCTGTTGGACGAGGAGGCATTTCGCAAGGAACTCAAGGTCGTGATGGAAGAGCGCCGGCTGCGCACCGATGACAACCCGGAGAGCCGAGTCTACGAGCAGTTCATGGCGACGGCCTACAAGGTGCATCCTTACAAACAGCCGATTATTGGATGGTGGCGTGACCTGGAGCGCCTCACGGTCGGAGACGTGCGTGCCTGGTACCGGCGCTGGTACGCACCCAATAATGCCACTCTGGTGGTTGTCGGTGATGTCAAGCCGCGTGAAGTGTTCGCCCTGGCGAAGAAGTACTTCGGAACCGCCAAGCCGCGGCCGGTCGCGCGCCCGACGCCGCCGGCCGAGCCCGCTCAAGCCTCGACGCGGCGTGTGCGGGTGTCGGCGCCGGCACGCGTGCCCTACCTGATCCTCGGTTATCACGTGCCCGCATACGGCCAGTACCGCGAGGCCTGGGAGCCCTATGCACTGAGCGTGCTCCTCGGGATTCTCGACGGCGGGCGCAGCGCGCGCTTTCCGCGTGGGCTCGTCCGTGGCGAGGGTATTGCTGACCGGCTCGATAGCGGATATGACGCGCTCGCGCGCTCGCGCACCATGATCGTGTTCGATGGCACGCCTGCCGAAGGCCACTCGCTGGCGGAGCTCGAGCAGGCCATTGTCGATCAGGTCAAGCGCCTGCAATCGGAGCCGGTGAGCGAGGCGGAGCTGAGTCGGGTCAAAGCGCAGGTGGCCGCGCAGGACGTATTCGGTCTCGACTCGGTGTTCTACCAGGCCATGAGGATGGGCATGCTGGAAACCATCGGGCGCGACTGGCGGTTGATGCAGGACTATATCAATCGTATCAACGCGGTAACGCCGGCCCAGGTGCAGGAGGTGGCGCGGCGTTATCTGCACGATCGCAACTTGACGGTGGCCGTGCTTGATCCGCTGCCGATCGCGCCATCGACACCGCGTGCGCGGCCATCCACCGGAGGCCGGCATGTTAACTAACGCATTTCCGAAAAGCGATTTTCAGCAATCCGTTAGTCCGGTGCATAGACGCACCGCGCTATTTGCTTCGCGAGCCGAAAAAGGCGGGGATGGATGTTTTCAGCGTTTTTCGGGGATGCTATGGCAAGTTTCGTGGCTTGCGCTTAGCTGGGTCTTGCTCGCCGGCACAGCGGCCGCAGCGCCGGTGATCGAGCATTGGTCGTTGGCAAACGGCGCGCGCGCCTACTTCGTGCATAGCCCGACATTGCCCATGGTACAAATCAAGGCGGTGTTTGACGCCGGTAGCGCGCGCGACCCGCGGGACAAGCACGGCCTCGCGTGCCTGACCAACACCATGTTGAAGGAGGGCGCTGGCGCGCTCAGCGCCGATGACATCGCCGACCGTCTCGACAGCGTGGGTGCGCAACTGCACTCTGGCTGTGGCCGCGACATGTCGTCGTTCGATCTGCGCAGCCTGTCGGGGGCAAGAGCCTTACGGCCGGCATTGGAGGTGTTCGCCGAATTTTTGGCCAAGCCAAGCTTCCCCGGCGACGGTCTCGAGCGCGAGCGCAAACGCGCGCTCTTGGCGCTGCAACACGACGCCCAATCGCCGGGCGCGATCGTGCGCAAGGCGTTCCACCGGGCAATCTATGGGGACCACCCCTACGCACACGATCCCCGAGGCAACGAGACTGGCCTGACAACGCTCGATCGCGTTGACCTGGTGCGTCATCACCGGCGCTACTACGTGGGCGCGAATGCGGTGCTGGCGCTCGTTGGCGACATCAGCCTCAGGCGGGCGCGCGCGATTGCGCGGCAACTGCTCGGGGGGCTTGCAGCCGGTGTGCCACCTGCGCCGCTTCCGCCGGTTGCGCAGCTGGCTAAATCGCGCTTGCGCACCGTTGCGTTTCCATCGTCGCAGACGCACATCCGCGTGGGGCAACCCGGCATCCGCTATGATGACCCGGATTACTTTGCGCTCTATGTCGGCAACTATATTCTTGGCGGGGGCGGCATGGTGTCGCGCTTGTATGACGAGGTACGAGCGCAGCGTGGACTGGCTTACAGCACCTACAGCTATTTCACACCGCTGCGGCGAAAAGGTCCGTTTACGATCGGACTGCAAACTAAACGCTCTCAGCGTCGCCAGGTATTAAAGCTGGTCGAGACCACATTGGGGCGGTTTCTAATGTTCGGCCCCAACGCTGCGGAGCTGCGTGCGGCACAGAAGCATTTGACTGGCGGATTTCCGCTGCGTATAGACAGCAATCGCGACATCGCGCGCTATCTCGCCATTATCGGGTTTTACGAGTTGCCGCTGACTTACCTGGACGATTTTATTCCCAAGGTTGAGGGCGTGACCATCGAGCAAGTGCGCGAGGCATTTAGGCGGCGCGTGCATCCGCGCAAGCTCGCCACCGTAATCGTCGGTGAGCAAGGTTAGGAAAATCCATAGTGCCCGCAGCGCGCCGGGTTATCCCGGCTCGATTCGCATCATTGGCGGCACCTGGCGACGACGACGACTGGTCGTGCCGCCCGCCACCGAGCTGCGCCCTACGCCCGACAGGGTACGGGAGACCGTGTTTAATTGGCTGCAACCGTGGTTGCCGGGCGCACATTGCATCGACTTGTTTGCAGGCAGTGGTGCGTTGTGTCTCGAGGCGCTGTCGCGCGGTGCCGCGAGCGCGGTGATGGTGGAGACAGCGCCGCAGGCGGTCGAGGTGCTACGAGAGAACGTCGCGCGCCTGGGCGCAGCGAACTCATCGGTGGTACAGGCCGACGCCGAGCAGTTTCTGCAAGGTGCGGTACGGAAGTTCGACATCGTGTTCCTCGATCCGCCTTTTCGCAGCAAGCTCATCGCCTCGTGCGCGCGCCTACTGGATGAGCGCGGCTGGCTCAGTGCGCACGGCCTCGTGTACATCGAGTCCCCAAGTGACATGACGGCGTTGCCGATTCCGGCGTCCTGGGAACTGATCCGCAGCCGAACGGCCGGGCAGGTGGGGTATCATCTGGCCAGAAAGCAGGCTTGACGGTGCGCCCGGCTCGAGCGCGGCGGCCGTGGGCATTGCATCGGAGGCGCAAATTCTGTAAACCGATCAGGCGATAAGCTTACCGCGGGCCGTAAGCCAGGAGCCAGAATGAAAATCATCGCGCTTTTTCCCGGTACGTTCGATCCAATCACCAATGGCCACGCCGATCTGATCCGCCGGGCCGCGCGCCTGTTCGAGCAGGTGGTGGTGGCAATCGCGGCCAATCCGGAAAAGCAACCGCTATTCAGCCTGCAGGAACGGATCGATCTGGCGCGCGCCGTTCTGGCTGACATCGAGGGCGTCAGCGTCGAGGGTTTTGATGACCTGTTGATCGACTGCGTCCGCCGACACGGCGCACGCGTCATCCTCCGTGGCCTGCGCGCCGTCTCGGACTTCGAGTATGAGTTCCAGATGGCCGGCATGAACAAACGCCTGGGGCCTGAGATCGAAACGGCGTTCTTACCGGCGTCGGAGCGTGACACCTTCATCTCGGCGTCGTTGGTGAAGGAGATCGCCACCCTCGGCGGTGATGTCTCGGAGTTTGTCGCCCTCGACGTCGCGCACGCGCTGAGTGAGAAAATCTCCAAGAGTGTAAAGGGTTAAAAGACGCAATCGCTCGCGCCGGTAGAGCAGCGTGCGGGTGTGCAGCCGCACAATAAACTTGAGAAGATCATGTCCCTGCTGATTACGGAGGAATGCATCAATTGCGACGTGTGCGAGCCGGAATGCCCGAACGGTGCTATTTACCTGGGCGAAGAAATCTATGAGATTGATTGCAAACTGTGCACCGAGTGTGTTGGTCATTACGACACGCCGCAATGTGTCGAGGTCTGCCCGGTGGCGTGCATCATAAAGGATCCGGACAACGAGGAGTCCGTGGAAGTCTTGCATCACAAGCTTCTTGCGCTGAGCGGCAAGGCGTCGTGAATCGCCGCATAGCGCGATCCCCTGATGAAAAGGAGTTCCACGTGACCGCAGATAGCCCGCCGTGGCCGGTGGCGCAGAGTGACTATCAGAGCTGCTGAAAAACTATTTTCAGCAGCTCTGATAGAGCGGTGCAGGGAAGCACCACACACTTTTCAAACACGTAAGTGTTTGAAAAGTGGAGCAAAGCAAAAATCGCGCTTTTTGCTCTGCGAGCTGAAAAAGCCAGGGATGGACTTTTTCAGCTCCCTAACTAGAGCACATACGTGGTTGAGACTGTCCGCCTAAACTCCTCTTGCGCGTATCGAGGTGCGCGCACCTGCGCACGCATACGGCAGCTCACCGGGTTGGTATTGTTCCTGCTGTGTTGGCCGCTGCCGGGCATTACTGCGGGAGCGACGCCCGGCGCTGCCGCCGTAGCGACGGCACACCCGCTGGCCACCGCTGCGGCGCGTGCGACGCTGCGTGCAGGGGGGAACGCCTTTGATGCGGCCGTCAGCATCGCCGCTGCGCTGGCGGTGGTGGAACCGGCCAGCTCCGGTCTCGGCGGCGGCGGGTTCTGGTTGCTGCACCGCGCGCGCGACGGTTTTGAGGTAATGATCGATGCGCGCGAACGTGCGCCGCTGGCGGCACGCGCCGACATGTATCTCGACAACGACGCCAACCCGCTGCCGCGGCTGTCCTTGGACGGGCCGCTGGCGGCCGCTATTCCGGGTACGCCGGCGGCGCTCGCACACATGGCACGGCGCTATGGGAGGTTACCGCTGTCACAAACGTTGGCGCCGGCAATACGCCTGGCGCGTAACGGGTTTGTCGTGACACCGCGGTACCGCCGGCTGGCACGGCTGCGGCTCAAGGCGCTGCGCGCGTCGCCGGCGGCGGCCGAGGTTTTTCTGCGCGACGGTGTCGCGCCGGACGAGGGGTTTGTCGTGCGGCAATCCGACCTGGCGGTGGTGCTCGAGCGTATCGTACGGCAGGGGCGCGCCGGTTTTTACGCCGGCGAAACCGCCAAGGAACTGGTAGGCGGCGTGCGCGCCGCCGGCGGGATCTGGCGCCTCGAGGACCTGTCGGCTTATCATGTAGTCGAGCGCGCGCCTGTCACCGGGCGCTACGGTCGGCTGCGGATCACGTCGGCGTCATTACCGTCCTCCGGGGGCATCGTGTTGCTGCAGATGCTCAACATCCTGGCGGATTATGATCTCCCGTCGCAGCCGCGCACGAGCCGCGACCATCTGCTCATCGAATCCATGCGGCGTTCCTATCGCGACCGTGCCCGCTTTCTTGGTGACTCTGATTTCGTCTCCGTGGATGTGCGTGGCCTGTTGAGCCAGGAGCATGCGGTGCAGCTGCGCGCCGGCATAAACCCGCGCGCAGCCAGCACAAGTGATACCCTGCCCGGCGCGGTGCCGTCGAGTCGCGGTACGAACACCACGCACTTCTCCGTGATCGACCGCCAAGGCAATCGTGTTGCCGCTACACTGACGGTCAACTACGCCTTTGGCTCGGGCTTCGTGCCGCCGGGCACCGGCGTGCTGCTCAACAACGAGATGGATGATTTTGTCCTAAAGCCCGGCGTGCCCAATCTCTACGGGCTGGTCGGCAACGAGGCCAATGCGATCGCGCCGGGCAAGCGCCCGCTGTCGAGCATGACGCCAACCTTTCTCGAAAGCCCCGACGCCGTTGTCATTCTGGGCACGCCGGGCGGTAGCCGTATCATTACCATGGTGTTGCTGGTAACCCTGGAGGTGGCGCGCGGCCGCGGCGGCACGCAGGATTGGGTCGCGTTACCGCGGTTTCATCACCAGTACTTACCCGATGTGGTGCAGTTCGAGCCGCGCGCCTTCCATCAGGCGGAGATCGACGCCCTGCGCAGGCTTGGCCATCGACTCAAGAGCCGGAAACGGGCATACGGCAACATGCAGATCGTAGCCTGGAACAAGCAAACGAATCGATTGGACGCGGCAAGCGATCCGCGCGGTGAAGGGGCAGTGTGGATCGAGCGCAGGCGCGAGGCGCCGTAGCGGCGATCGCAGGGCCGCTCAGGCCGATTTCTTGGCCGCCTGGCCCGGGGTCTCGTAGTTGTTAAGCGCGTTGAGGATGGCGTCGACCTGGTGGTCGAGGTCCCTTTCCTGCTCGTCGATGCCTTGGCGGATGTGCTCGAGCTCGCTCAGGCGGTCCTCGAGCGTATCGCTCGCCTGGTGGATATGCTTGATGCTCTCGAGACGACGGCGCAGCTGGATCTGGTGCTCGCGCACCTGCGCCTCCATGGGGTTCATGATATTGCGTAGCCAGCTGTCAGCGTCGCGGTTAGTCATCTTGTAGATTGCCCGCACCTTGGCGACGGAAGATTCAAAGAACTTGTTGGTGACCGCTTTCTGCTCGGTAACCACCATCGACAGGCTCTTGGTAAATTGCTCGTGTTTTGTCTGCAAGCGCTTGATTTCACGCAGATAACGCATCACCGAGAAGCTACCGGGTTTGACTTTTGCCAATCCGTGTTCCTGCTGGAACTTCTTGTACACGCCTTCCATCAGCTCCTTGATCTCCTGCGTCTGCTTGGCTACTTCCCCCATGGTGTCGGTTGCGTAGGTGAAGAACTTCTGCATGCAGGTCTTGAGCCCGGCGGTGGTCATGCTGATCTCCATGTCTTTTTTGGTTTCGGCGATGACCGTGCTCAGGCCTTTCAAGTTGAGGTGTGTGTATAGCTGGTTCGTTTGCTTGGCAAAAATGCTGCGTGTCGCCTGAAAGCGCTGCAGGGTCTTTTCGAACACTTCCTTGTCGATCTTGACTTTCTTCATCATGTGCTCGATCACATCCATGTTCTTGCCGCTGAGCCCGGCAAGTTCGTCCATATGTTCACGCACGCCCTTGAGCTTCTGGGTTGAAAGCATGCGCGTGCTCGCGATGATCTCATTCAGGTCGTCCTGGATGTTCTCTCGAACGATGTCGCGCTTGGCAGGCACCAGCTCTTTTCCGAGTGCATCTTCCAATGCGGTAATACGGCTGCGCTCGAGCGTCTTGCGCTCGCCTTTGATCTTTGCGTACAGTGCCTTTTGCGCTGACACCGGATGGATGTTGTGTTCCGGGATGCCCAGGTGCTTGGCCGTTTCGCGAATTTGGCGGTCGATCTCGCGCTGTACCTCGTCCCAATCGCGCAACTCATCCCACAGGCCGTCGATCTTGTTCAGCACCACCAGGCGGCCCTTGTTGGCCCCGTCCTTGTGCGTGCCGATGTGATTGCGCCAGACGTCAATATCGGACTTGGTGACGCCGGCATCGGCCGCCAGCACGAACAGCACCGCATGGGCACTGGGTAGCAGGTTCAGGGTGAGCTCCGGTTCCGCCCCGAGTGCGTTCAATCCAGGTGTATCGAGAATCACCAGGCCTTGTTCGAGTAGGGGATGCGGAATATTGATCACCGCATAACGCCATGTGGGGATCTCGACCTTGCCTTCCTCGGTCATACGCATACCGATCTCAGCCTCATCTTCGGCCACGTGCAGACCCAGCGCCTGGGCCTGCTCCCGGTCTACCGCTTTGGTCTCGGCAATGTGTTTCAGTACCTCGGCCATTTTCTTCGGCGACTTCAGATTAAGGCGAATCGTCGTCCATTCGTCACTGAACCCCTTGTACTCGGCAATGGTGGTGCCGTTTGCACGTGTCTCGATCGGCAGCAAGCGCAGCGCGGGGTCGAGGTCCGAATCGTACATGAGCTCGGTCGGGCACATGGTTGTACGCCCAGCGCTCGAAGGCAGGATACGCTGACCGAATGTGGAGAAAAAGATGGCGTTGATCAGTTCGGACTTGCCACGCGCGAACTCTGCGACAAAGGCGATGCGGAGCTTGTCATCGCGCAGCGTTGCGAGAATATGGTCCAGCCGCTGGCTGATCTGGGTGTCACCGAGCTTCTGCTCTTGCAGCCAGTTCTGAAAGTTTGTGATGGCGTTAGCCAGTCCCTTGCGCCAGGCACTGTACGCTGCAAAATGTTGTTCAATCCCCTCGTTCTTCATCTGTTGTGCACCCAGAGCTTGGTTGCAGATCGAGTTTACTCAATTGGCGCAGATAAGTGATTTTTAGCCGAAAAACCCGCAAAAGTGGAGCATTAGTAGGACCACCGGTGGATTACGCCCGACCGTCGGCCGCGGTGGGTGGGATACATGGGTCACAATCTTTAGATTTTAGCATAAAAAGTAAATCCAAGACAATCAAGCAGTTGAAATGGAAAAATTCCATCTCACATTAACTACCGCTTACAACTGGCAGTAACTGCAGTAAAATACCCGTCGCCCACCGAGCGCGGCGGCGCGGATGGGGCGCGCACAGCGCAGGCACGGCGCGCCCTCGCGGGCGTAGACCTGGGCGTGGAGCTGAAAGTAACCGGGTTCGCCGCGGGCGTTGCGAAAGTCGCGCAGGGTGGTGCCGCCGGCGGCGATGGCACGCTTGAGCGTGGCCCGAACGGCGCGCGCGAGCCGCTGGTAGCGCTTGCGACTGATGCGCCCGGCGGCGCGCTTGGGGTGGATGCGGGCTGCAAACAGCGCCTCATTGGCGTAGATGTTGCCGATCCCGGCGACGATATGGCTGTCGATCAGAAGATCCCTGATCGCGCGGGTGCGGCCACGGGATGCGCGAAACAGATAGTCGCCGTTAAAACCGTTTTCCAGCGCGTCCGGGCCCATGTTCGCCAGCAGCTTGTGGTCGGCGATATCCGCACGCGTCCACAGCACCGCACCGAAGCGCCGGGGGTCGCGCAGGCGCAGACATTCTCCGTTGGCCAGCACCAGATCCACGTGATCGTACTTTCCTACCGGCGCGTCGGAGGGCACGATTCGCAGGCTGCCCGACATGCCAAGATGCACGAGCACGGTACCGCCGGCGGTATGCAGCAGCAGATACTTCCCGCGTCGGCCGACGTCCTCGATCACATGGCCGGGAAGCTCCCGGAGCAGCGCCGCTGGCACCGGCCAGCGCAGTTGCGGCTGGCGTACGTGCACGGCGCGGACAGTCTGCCCGATTAAGTGCGGCGCGATGCCGCGACGGGTGGTTTCAACTTCGGGCAACTCGGGCATGATTTAAACAAGTGGCAAACCTGGTAACAAGTTGCAAGTAGCAAGGAAAACCCCCGCTACTTCTGACCGCTTACTTGCCACCAGATTTGCCGGCCGCCTCCTCAGCGTCAGCAGTGATACGCAGCAATTTCTTACCCGTGTCCTCAGTGAAGTGATAGTTAAGGCCTTCGTCCTGACGATATAAGACGAGCTCAGGCTTGTAGCTTAGAATGCCGAGCTCCAGCACGTTTTCTCCCGCCTTCGCATTCCCGGAATCAGCCTGAAACGTGATACGGATGCGTGCTTGTACCGGTTTGCCGGTATGGCGCTCGACGTACAAAGCCTGCGCTCGGCGCCATCGGGCAACAAACTCGTTAATGCTCTCGGTGGTGAGGTTTTCGCGCTGCGGTTGTGCCACCCACGTCCCATCGATACGGCGTAACGATAGTTGCGGTAGCTCGAAGGCAACCGCTGCGCGGTCCCTGGCGAACAGCCGCGGGTTGATGAAATTGACGTAGCTATAAGTTCCGGGCGTGAAGTACTGCGTTGGGATGAGGTGTATGGTCTCACCGTAGCGCACATAACGGGCGTTCTTGAAGGGGTGCTGCCGGCCCGCCTGGATTTCCGCTTGCCCGAACCACACACTTGCCTTGGGTTGGTCGAGCCCGTACTTGCTGAGAGCGTCGGGGTCGGCGCGCAGCCGTAACTCGCTGGGCGCGGTGGCGAGGCGCAGCAGCGATTCCACCCGGAATGGATTCGCGCGCGCCTGCAACGGTGCGATCAGGAGCCAGTTTTCGCCTTGGCGCTGCAGCACCAGCCTTTCGTTGTCGGGGCGTTCTATTCGTATGCTTTCGATCTGTTCCGGCACCAGCATCGTCAGCGGTGGGGCGGGCGGTTCTTTATCGACCCGGCGTTTGGATACGGCAAGCAGCACCAGCACGCCCACCAGCACTACCAGGCCCAGGTTCAACAGCCATCGGTTGCGCATTGGTCTCAGGGGGCAGCAATCAGAGCCTGCGCCGGCGCAGCCAGATGAGCGTACCGCTGGCGGCGAGCAGCAGCGGCAAGACGAACAAGAATCCGGCACCGATGAACACACGCGAGGTATGCGTCAACGCAATGCTGCGGTCCGGGTTGACTCTCACCGGTATGTTTACATAGTCGTCGTCCTGACTGACCCAGTTGGCGACGCTCATACCGAGCTCGAGATTGACGCCATTGCCAAGAAAGGTATTCGACAGGAAGTCGCCGTCGCCGACAACGATCACACGCTGCTCACGATCGCCGCGTTGACGTGTCAGCACCAATGCGAGATGCAGCGGGCCGATAATATCTTCGCCCTTGTCCATGCGGGCAGCACCAGACAGTGCGCTGGTCTCGGACCATGCCGAGGTTCGCGTGTCGAACAACACCGCCCTATTCCAGCCTTCGGCCTCCAGCAGGCTGATTCCGACGGCATCGGGAAACAAGGTCGCGTTACCGAAGTTACGCACGACCGCGTGCGTGCCGTAACGCGTGACAACGACAACAGTCGCGTTACCGGTTATCGCCTCCGATCCCGGGTCAACAATGACGCCTGGCTGGAACTCGATACCCAGCATCTCGGCGAGGGACTCGAGACCGTGTAAGGACCCCGGGTCAGCCAGCCACAGCAGGTTACCGCCGTTGTTGATGTACTGCTCGATGATCTTGACTTCGCCCGGCAGCAGGTCGACGCGTGGTCCCGCTATTACAAGCACGGCCGTGTTGCGCGGGATCTGCGGGTGCTCGGGGAGGTTAAGCTCACGGGTTTTAAACCCGCGTTTGCGCAGCTGCGCAGACCATTGGGACAGATCAAAATTAGCGCGTCGATCGGGACTGCGCTCGCCATGGCCTGCAAGGAACACGAGCCAGCGCTCGCCACGATGGCCAAGGCGCACGAGCGCGTTTGTGATGGTTTCTTCGTCCAGCCGGGCGAGGGTTTCTCTTGCGTTACCGTACGACAGCACGACCTCGCCATCGAAACGCACGCCGGCCTGCCGCGCTCTTTGCGGCTCGCTGTCGGGATCGACGAACTCGAGCTCGATGTCGGGTTTGTGGCGCCGGTAGCGTGTAAACAGCTCCCGGATCGCTTCGCGCAATTGCCTGCGTTGCGTGGCGAAGGCAGTGACCTTAACAGGTCCCTGCAAGCGCTCTATGGCGATGACGCTCGCTTCGGATAATGAGTTCCTTGCGTTCTGTGTCCAGTCGAAGCGCATGTCATACTCGAGGCTGAGCCATTGTAACAGCCCCACCGCCACCAGCAGCAACAGCACAAATACAACATTAATCAGACGCAAGTGCATTTTGGATGACAGCAGCTTGCGCATGTTCAGCCCCTGCGTCGATCCACATCGAGGCGATGTATGCTTAGCAGCAGAAACGTCGCGATGAACAACACGTGGTACACGGCATCGGCGCTGTCGAAGACCCCACGCAGAAACGGCTCGTAGTGGCGCAAAGAGGACAGATAGGCGAGCACGTTTCCGTTCTCGGAGCTGCCGGCACCGGACCAATCAAGCAACCAGAACAGCAGCAATACCCCGAACGTGCTGACCGACGCAACCGCCGGGTACTGTGTAAGCGTTGACATGAACAACCCGACTGCGATGAATCCAGCCAGCAGCAGGCCAAGCCCCAACAAGCTGGACAGGAGGATGCCGACATCGAGGTTCGCGACTGCAAACAACGACAACGGCATTAGTGCGATCAAGGCCAATAACAGCCCTACAAACGCCAGCGCACCGAGATACTTGCCAAGCACGATTTCCGTCATGGAGATCGGGGCACTGAACAGCAGGCTCAACGTGCGGTTACGCCGCTCTTCGCTGATCAACCGCATGGTCAACAGTGGCACGACTAACAACAATACGATGGCAGCGCTGCCGAACAATCGCCCGACAATCAGCTCGGTGACGCCCGGCGCGTTGTCGATCGCGAGCAGCTGCGGCTGCAAGATCAGGTACTGCTCGATGTTACTGAGAAACATGAAGGCGAGGATGACCTGCACGACCACGAATATGGCCCAAGCCAGCGGCGAGAGAAACATCCCTCTGAGCTCGCGCATGGCGATAGTCGCTATCAAGCCTCGGTCTCCTCGGGCGGCGGCTCCTCGGTGGTGAGCTCGACGAAAATCTCTTCCAGCGAGACGGTCTGCGGCTTTATTTCATAAAGACCCCATTGCTTTTCGGCGGCGAGCTTGATGACCTCCTCGGTCGGATCCGCCTCGAGCTCGTGCACGATCTGGACGCGATTCTCGCCGTTGTGGTGCGCCGCCTTGACACCCTTGAGCTGCTCGAGCAACGCCAGCTCCGGTGGCTGGCGGAACGCCACGAACAGTGATGTTGATTTCATGTGGCGCGACAAGCCATCGATGCTGTCATTAAGCACGAGCGACCCCTGGTTGATGATCTGCACTCGATTACAGGTAGCCTGCACTTCGGGCAGGATATGGGTGGAAAGGATGACGCCGTGATCCTTGCCGAGGCTGCGAATCAGGTGGCGTATCTCGCGAATCTGAATCGGGTCGAGCCCGATCGTGGGCTCGTCCAGAATCACCACAGGCGGTAAATGAATAATGGCCTGTGCAAGCCCCACGCGCTGGCGATAGCCCTTGGAGAGGTTGCCGATCAGCCGTCTGCCAACGTCATGCAGGCCGCATTTTTCCTTTGCCGTTTCGCGCGCGGCCTTGCGCTGTGTGCGTGGAATACGATTCAGTGCTGCGCAGTAATCGAGGTACTCATCCACCGTGAGCTCACGATAGACTGGCGGTTGCTCGGGCAAGTAACCGATCGCTGCCTTAGCGGTTCGCGGTTCCTCCAACAGGTCGTGGCCGGCGATGGTGACGCTACCTTCGCTCGGGGCAAGGTTACCGCTGATGACCTGCATAGTGGTGGTCTTGCCGGCACCGTTGGGGCCGAGGAACCCGAGCACATCCCCCTGGCAGATATCAAAGCTGATGTTATTAATTGCCTGGACATCGCCGTAGAATCGGGAAAGGCCCCTTACTTCTACGAGCGTCTCACTCGCCATGAAGGGGACGGTTGACTTGCGCGGGAGGTGCGTACACGGTGCGCAATTAAAGGCGGGTGCCGCAGGTTTGTCAATGGCCGCGGTAAGCACATGGGATTCGATCGCCGCCCGCACGGCATGCGCCTCATATTCACGCGATACCCGCGGTTTACGCCATGGCCCGGGTCGCACCTGCAGTTGGCGGGGGTGTACGGCGGCGCGCCCGAGTTTACAATGACAGGTACTCGACTTCAGTTATTCTGACGACAGTATTTCCTGCATGCCTAGCTCATGAGTTTCACCATACACATCGAACCCAGCGGTCACGAGTTCGTTGCCGAAGATGGCGAGCCGGTGCTCGCGGCCGCTCTGCGACAAGGGCTTGCTTTGCCTTACAGTTGTCGTAACGGTGCCTGTGGCGCGTGCAAGGGCAAGATTCTGAGCGGCAGCGTTGATTATGGTAAGTACGAGGACAAGGCGTTGTCGCCGGCGGAAAAGGCGGCAGGCAAGGCGCTGTTTTGCCAGGCGGTGCCGCGCGAAGACCTGGTTGTCGAGGTGCGCGAGGTCGCCGGCGCGGAGGGTATCGCGATCAAGACGCTGCCCGTTCGCGTTATGCGCATGCAGAAGTTGGCGCACGACGTCATGGCGCTGGACCTCAAGCTGCCAAAGTCGGTGCGCTTGCAGTTTCTCGCCGGCCAGTATATCGATATCCTGTTGCGCGACGGGCAACGCCGCAGCTTCTCTCTCGCCAATCCACCCCACGATGACGAGTTCTTGCAGCTTCATATTCGCCACGTGCCCGACGGCCATTTCACTGACCATGTGTTCAGTCGTATGAAAGCAAGAGATCTGTTGCGCTTTCAGGGACCCTACGGGACGTTCTTTCTACGTGAGGAGTCGGATCGGCCAATCGTGCTCATGGCCGGGGGTACGGGTTTCGCGCCGGTCAAAAGTATCCTCGAACACGCTTTTGCGCAGGGTGACGATCGGCCGATGCACCTGTTCTGGGGTGTACGGCGAGAGCCCGACCTGTACCTGCACGAGTGCGCACTGTCGTGGGCGCGGGAGCATAGCCATTTTCGCTATACGCCCGTGCTGTCGGAAGTCGAGCCGGCGAACGCCTGGGACGGGGCTACCGGTTGGGTGCACGGGACCGTGGTGCAGCATTACCCAGATCTCAGCGGCCACCAGGTCTATGCCAGCGGGCCGCCGCCTATGATCGAGGCCGGGCAAGCCGCGTTCCGCGAGCATGGACTGCCGGAGGAGCATTTCCATTTCGACTCCTTCGAGTTTAACCACTGAATCGAATGTCACCGTGGAGCGCGTAGAGGCTTGATTTTAAACAGCTTTGCTGTTGCCGTCGAAGTGGATACGGTGTAACGGTTTGTCCGCGGGTCGGCCACGATCCGCCATTGGCTGTGTTTTTTTGCGACCTTTCCATGCGTCGGTCCGTGGACGGCACTTTCTTCGCTCCCGCCCCCTGCGCTTCGCACTCCCTGCTTCGCTTGCGTACCGGCCCAAGCCGCCCGTGGCTTGGGTGTTCGCCGGGAGCGAAATCGGACCGCCGTAGGCGACCCGAAGGGTGCACGCCAGGGATGGCGGGCATCAAAGCCCAGGGCTCGCCCCTGTGCCACTCCTGCGATCCTTGCAGTAAGTTCGTGCAATTTCCGGACCCCGTGAAATCCGGGAACGAGCAGGGTGCTGAAAAAGCCTTCCCCGGGTTTTTGACTCGCTACTTTCTTCGCTACGCGCTCGCGCTGCGCCCGAAAGCCCGGCGCTTCCCTGCACCGCTCTGGCAGCGTGCTAGTGTGGCGTCTTACACGCCATGCCCAGGAAGCTAACTCGCCGCCTTTTGGCGTGGTGCCAGCGTGGTCGAGGTCGTTGCGGGCAAGGCCGGCGGCTCGGTCACGAGGGTCTCGAGGCCCCGGCGGTAGTAATCCAGTGCGTGATCCGATTCGCCCAGGCGCTCCATAAGCACCGCGAGCTCGCGGTAGGCCTGCAGCGTCGGGCGACGTTTGACGGATGTCTCGAGATAGCTGCGCGCCTTACCCCACAGCTCATTGTAGAGCGACAGCCGGCCCACAGTCAGCAACAGGCTGGGGTTGTCCGGTTGGCTCTCCAGCCAGCGCTCGGCAAATTCGAGTTGGCGGGAAACGTCGTCACTGCGCACGCGGCCGTACAGGTCGATCAGCTCATCGTTCCATTCCCGATTGATCGCCTCGCGCAGCAATGATTCGGCGTTGTTCATCTGGTTTTGTTTAATAAGTTGGCCGGCGTATAAGGCAACGAGGCGGGGGTCGCGTCGCAGCGCTTTAGGTACAGCCTGCCACGCCCGCGGCAGTGCTTCCGGTGAGCCCGATGGGAGCGATTGCGTCAGCAGCTCGCGTTGCGCCTGCGACTCCAGTGCATCAATCGCCTCCGGGCTCAGAACCTTGTGCCTGCGTAACTGCGGTATCAGCTCGGTCAGGCTTTTCCACTCATGCAGGGCGAGATAGGTCTTTAGCAGCAGTCTTAGGATATGCGGGTTTTTTGGTTCTCGTGACCTGAGCTCCGAAAGCGCCGCCAGCGCCTGCTCGTATTGCTCAGTCCAGGCGTAAAGGTGTGCCTGCGTCATGGTGATGGCAAAGCTGTTACCGGGGGCGGCCTGGTGGGCGCGAGAGATGTACTCGTCGCGTTGCTCGGTGTCGCCCATAGCCTGGCTCGCGCAGGCCGCACCGAGGTAATTGAGCAGCGGGCTTTCGCTGTGCGGTAACCCGGACACGAGCTGTGCTTGCGCCTTCGCCCAGTTGCCTTCGGCCAGCCGCACCAGCCCCTGCGTCAGTGCCAGGCGCGCTTTCCTGGTGTTACGGTTTAAGCGCCATCGCGTGACATCGTGCGGGATGCCCCAGAGTCCTCGAAATAGCCGCCACAAGACATGAAATGCCACGAAGCCCACGGCGAGCATCAGCAAGAACAGCGTCAGCGGCATCTCGATGCTCCACGGCGCGCGCGTGACCAGGACGTAGCCGGGATCTTCGATTGCAAACAGCGTTACGAGTACAGAGACCAGCAGCACCAAAACGATAAAGATTAGTGTCTTCACGGATCCGCCCGGAATTACGATTCATTCTTGTTACTGGCTACCGCCCGCAGTGCCGTGAGCGAGCCCGAGATATCGGGTAACTCGACCGTGATCTTCGCATCAAGCAGACCACTGAGCTCTTGGCGGACGTTGATCACGGACTGCGCGTCCGTATCGAAGTAGTCGCTTACCCATTTTTGCGCCGCCTCGATGTTTTGCGTATACGTAGTCACATCAGCCTGTAATACTGCCAGCTGTGCCCCGTACAACATCAAGCGGAGATTCTCGCGCAGGAAATAATCGTGCTCGGGCGCCAGTAACGGTTTTTGCACCTCGGTCGTTTTGCGAATCCGCACCAGTCCGAGAGTGTCCAGCCATATCTGACGCAGCACCCCCCAGAACGTCGATCCCGCGCCAGTCTCTGACTCGGCTTGCGCGGGCGGCGGCGGCGGCCGGAACCGATCTTCCACACTGAGCGGCAGCTTTTGGAGACCGTCGGCAAGACTGCCGAGCTTGAGCGCGATACCGGGCACATCCGCACGCTCCAGTGATTGCAGCTGGGTAATCTCGGTGGCAACAAGCTTTCTTATCGGCAATAGCCTGGGTTCAGCCAGCTGCTGCAGGCGCCGATCGGCCGCTAGCAGTGCCGCTATTGCAGTGTCCGGGTCATGTGCAAGCTGCAGGCGATAGTTGGCGATGAGCAGAAGTTGTTCTATCTCCGCCAATGCCCAGCCCGTGCGATTGCGCCCAAGTTCATTGGTGATCTTTTCTATGGCGCTTGCCAACGTATCTTGCACGTGTTTCGCGTCGGAGAACTGTTTTTTGATGCGCTCGACTTCGCGTTCTACTTGGGTTTCATTGTTCTCGATTTGTTGAATGTTGGCTTTGAGCTGATCCAGTGTACCGAGCACGTCAGCGTCTAATAGCGCCTGTTTCTGGTACAGCGTGTATGCGACGTAGCCGCTCGCCGCGAGCGCAATAAACGAAAGCACAATAGCAAGGCCGGCCCAGGCCCGGCCGCCGTGTGGCTTTGGTACCTTTGTCTCGTTGGCGTTTTCGGCCCTGTCCGCCGGGCCTTCTTCTGTCTGCGGCGTCAGCTGCTGCGCCGCGGGCGCCTGGTCTTGTTCTTTGTCGACCATGGATCACCGGGGTGTGGTTGGCAAGCGTCGATTATAGGGAATTTTGTCACCCGCGCCAGGCCTTGATCGCTTCGACGATGGCCTCATCGCTGGCCTGCTGGGCCACGTGGATATGCTGCAAGCCGAGCTCGGCGGCGACCTGTGCCATGCGTTGGCCAATGACTACGATTGGCGTGTTGATCAGCCATGTGTGTCCACTTGGTCCGATCATATCGAACAGGTTTTGCAATCCGTCCACGCTGGTTGCCACCACGATGTCGATCCCCCGCTGCGACCACCGGCGCAGCAGCGCAGTGGTATCGGCCTCGGGTTTGGCGCGGCGGTAACATTGGGCGTACGCGACCCGGGCGCCGCGGTTTTTAAGGGTGTCACCGAGCAACGCGCGGCCGTTTTCACCGCGGAAGATGAGGATGTTCCTGTCGTGCACCTGCGTGAGCTCCGGTAACGCAAGTAGGCCTTCGCTGTCGAAACGGTGCTTGGGTATGATCGGCGCCACGACCCCGACGCGCTCGAGTTGCCGCGCGCCGCCAGGACCCACACACGCGATCGCTAACTGAGCCGGCAATGCCACTCGGCGCGACTTGATCGCGTCCATGCCTTTGTCGACGGCATTGGCACTGATAAAGATCGCCATGTCGAATTCGTGCAAGCGGTCGATCAGCGCGAATAGGGCAGCATCGTCGCGCGGCTCGAGAATCTCGACCGTGGGAAATCGGATAGCCTCCCAGCCGCGGGATATGATCAGGCGTGCCAGCCTGTCGGCCTGGTGCGCGGGGCGCGTTACCAGCACCCGGATATTGGCGAGCGTGTTCTCAGGTGGCACGATCGGCTTGTCTGTACACGTGCTCGAGAATTTCTTTTGCACCCTGCGCGACCAGGTCAGCAGCGAGCTGCTCGCCCAGGCGCACGGCGTCCGCCGCCGGTCCATGAGCCTCGCCGCGCACAATCGCGTGTCCGTCCGGATAGCCCACCAACGCCCGCAGATGCATGGTTTCCCCGGTCAGGCGCGCGTATGCGGCCAGCGGCACCTGGCAGCCGCCTTCCAGGCGCGCGTTCACCGTGCGCTCCGCGGTGACGCATAGCCGCGTCGCGTGATCCTCCAATGGCGCAAGCAGGTGATTGACAGGGTCATCGATGCGGCACTCGATGCCAATGGCGCCCTGGCCGACCGCAGGCAGCATCTCCTCAGGCTCGATGTAGGCGCGTATGCGGTGCGCGAGCTGCAAGCGCTTCAACCCAGCCGTGGCCAGGATGACCGCATCGAACTGTCCGGCATCAAGCTTGCGCAGCCGTGTGTTCACGTTGCCGCGCAGGGTTTCGATCGTAATACCGGGGAACGCAGCGCGCAGCTGGCATTGCCGGCGCAGGCTCGAGGTGCCCACGCGCCCCCCCTGGGGCAAGGCCTGCAGGCTCGCGTAACGCGTCGACACGAACGCGTCGCGCGGATCCTCGCGTGCGCAGATCGCGGCGATGCACAGCCCGTCAGGCAGGTTCACCGTCATGTCTTTCATCGAATGCACGGCGATATCGGCGCGTGCATCCAGCAGCGCCTGCTCGAGCTCCTTGATGAAAAGCCCCTTGCCGCCCAGGCTCGCCAGTGGTGTATCGAGGATCTTGTCACCCGGAGTCGTCATTTCCACGAGCTCTATCTGCAGCGCTGGTTGGTGCTGCAGCAGCCGTGCGCGCACGTAGCCGGCTTGCCACAGGGCCAGTTGACTCTTGCGGGTAGCAATGCGGAGCGTTGTCGTCACCATGAGTTACGCCGTGCCCGTATTCGCGGGCGAGGCGCTAACGTTACTGATTCGATGGCAAATGGCAAGGTGTGCGCGTTCAGCGAGCAGCCTCGGGGGCCGCCCGCCGCCGCGCCGTGACCCGGCAGTGGTTGCGGGTGCCGGGAGCTAGGCGGTCATCGGGCGGTTGCGGGCCCAGCGGCGCACGGCCGCCGCATGGCGCCGGCTGACATCAAGCCTTCGGTCAATGTCCTTCAGGGTGACTTGCCACGTGCTGGAAGGGCTTTTTTCTATGCCCTTGATGTGTGAGGCAGAAACCAGCGCATTTCGGTGGATACGAATGAAGCGCTCGGCGAACTCCCGCTCGAGGGTTACCAGCGAGTCTTCAATCAGGTGCTCCTCGGCGGCGGTGCGGACCGCGACGTATTTGCTGTCGGCCAGGAAATAGATAATTTCGGGCAGTGGTACCAGGCGAATATTACCGCGCAGATGAACGCTGATGTGCGTACGCGACGGGGATTCCGGCCGTGCGTGAGTGATCTCTTGTATCTGCTTGGCAGTAAGCTTGTGTGCCTTGGTCAGCGCGTTGGCTAGGCGGTCCTTTCTTATCGGCTTGAGGAGATAATCCACAGCGTTGGCTTCAAACGCGTCAAGCGCGTGCTGGTCGTACGCGGTCGTAAAGATCACGCTCGGCGGGGTATCCATACCCAACAAATGCATGGCTGCCTCAAGCCCGTCCATGCCCGGCATGCGAATGTCCATGAGCAGCACATCCGGGTTGAGCTCGCTGGTCTTCTCGACGGCCTCATTGCCGTTCATGGCCTCCCCGATAATGTCATGCCCGCCGATGTCCGACAGCAATTCACGCAGCCGGTTACGGGCGAGTTTTTCGTCGTCTACGATTAATACTCTCACGATTGCTCCTTGCGAGTCGGTAAAACAACGGTAACGATAAACTGGTCCCCTTCCTCACCAAACTCTAGCTTGGCGGCGTCTCCATAGTGGTTGCGAAACCGCAGGCGAATATCGTCGAGCGACATGCTATGGCTGTCCTCGGTCCGCTTCGCTCGCACGCGCGGAATCGGGTTCATAATCTTAATATAGATCTTGTCTCCCTGCTCCGAAAGCCTGACGGTGATGGTGCCGCCGGCGGGTATGGGCTCGATCCCGTGCCGGATCGCGTTCTCGAGCAACGGTTGCAGCGTTAGCACCGGCATCACCGCCTTGCGTGGGAACTTGCCAATGTCCCAGTCTATCCGTAGGCGCTCATCCAGGCGCAGCCTTTCGATTGTCAGATATTTTTTTGCCACATCGATCTCGTTCTTAACCGGTACTAGCGTTTCCTCCTGGTTGAGCATCATGCGGAAGAGGTCTGCCATGTCTTCTATCGCAGACTCGGCCTTGACGGGGTCGCTGCGGATAAGGCTTGCGATGATGTTCATACTGCCGAAGACGAAATGCGGGCGAATGCGCGAGAGCATCGCCTGCGTACGGGTGCGCTCCTCTGAAAGGGTGGCTTGCTTGAGCTCGTGCTTCGCAACGAAGTAGCGCAGCAACAACGCGTAGACAAATGCGCTGATGGTGATGGTGACGATATGCAGGTGACTGTACCACTCGGGCCGCAGTGAGCTGATCTCGCCCGTGAGCCAAAGCATCCAGATCGTGCACTCGGTCACCAGCCAGGTGGCGCCCAGCAGCAGTACGTAAGCCATGCCAATGGCTTGCAGCTTTGGCAGCTTGTTCAAGTACCTGCGCGTCACACACAGAACCGCCGTACCACTGAGGGCGACCCACTGAACATAAAGCGATATCAGCAGCAAGTTTTGCAGAAGGTATGGTGAAACGATGTATCGTGGAACGACCAGCGTGATCACAATCGCCAGCATTTCCGCCATCACGATGACATTGAAAATAATCCAGCCTCGGCAAAAGTCTGGGAGGATCTGGCCGCT
This sequence comes from Nitrospira sp., assembly GCA_019456345.1. Taxonomy (GTDB): domain Bacteria; phylum Pseudomonadota; class Gammaproteobacteria; order Acidiferrobacterales; family SPGG2; genus VRUB01. Next base: position 25,167 of record VRUB01000005.1, read on the forward strand.
CTCAACCGCAGGGCTCAGCCCATCCGGCGCGCTTGCATCCAGGCGGCTGGTTGCGTTTCTTATCCAGCTTTGCAGCGCGCCTTTGTTGGAAAGCTCCATATCAGTTCCTTACGATTGGCATGGCGAGCTTCACATGATAGTGCCCGCCTTGCTCGAACGCCTGCATGGTGGCACGGTTGCCGAACTGTGTCGTCAGTCGTTCCCGAATATTGTCCTGTGCGATTTTGTTACCCTGGCCATGCGCACTGCCCGGAACGTCCGGCAGGGGATTGCTGATCAGCACGTTGAGCATGTCGCCCTCGGACCAGAGCTCCACTCTGAGCGTACCGCCGGCGAAGCGCGGCTCGATACCATGGTAGATCGCATTCTCCAGCAGTGGTTGCAGCGTGAGTGCCGGAATCATGGCGTAACGTGGCACGTTGCTTACATGCCATTTGACCCGGAGCCGGTCGCCCAGCCGCATCTTCTCTATCTCCAGATACTGGCGTGATATCTCACGTTCTGCAGAGATTGGTACGAGCTTGCGCGCGTCGGCAAGCAACACGCGGAACAGATCGGCAAGATCTTGCAGTACTGCTTCCGCCCTCTCAGGGTCGCTGCGGGTCAGGCTGGCGACGCTGTTCAAGCTATTGAACAGGAAGTGTGGGCGAATGCGCGACTGCAGTGCCTGCAGCTTCGCGTCTTGCTGCTCCTGGGCATCGCTTTGAGCGCGGTGCTGGAGGAACAGATATCGTAATCCCGGCACACCGACGATCGCCGCAATGAGCAGGCTACGTATCATTAGGGACTCGCGCCACACAGGCCAGCGCTCCGGGATAAGGCCGAGGTCGAAAAGGATAAAGATCATCAATTCGGTCGCTACGCCGGTTGCAGCAAGCAGCAGGACAAACACCACGGCCGATCCGGTGAAGGCCGGCATTCGCCGGATCAGCGGCGACGTAATCTTCAGTACTATGACAACGCAAAACGAGGCCAGCAAGGCGAACGCCGATAACATCTTGAACTCCTGCCACGCGCTGTCGTTAAAAACAGGATTTCGCCCCAGCGTAATGATGATCGCGATCAGCTCGGCGAGCAGGACGATGCGTATGGCAATGCCGAATGACCCGAAGTCGGGTAGGTATCGCCGGCTTGCAGCGGAGGCCTTGGTGATGAGGCGGCTTGCTCGCGTTATAAGCGGAGGCATGGCTCGTCTGTATGCTGGATATAGGGACACCCCGGGCGGCGCGATTCCCCGTGTTCGAGGCGCCAGAAACTCGTTGGATGACTTTTACGCAATGTTCCGTGCGTTAGCAAGGTAAGGATTGTTGTCAGCTTTTCGCCCGGCGCATACAAGATCGCTCGTGTAAGCCGCTTGCGCGACCATTGGCGGCATCGCTACAATCCATAAAGTCCCTGGGTGAATAATAGACGAGATTTCGCCCGCTTCCGCATTCCCGCAGCTCTCGCCGGCCTCGACGAATCCGCTGCCCCAAGGATTGGGACAAGCCGCCATCGTCCCGCACGCGACGGTGGCCGCATTGCCACCGACCCCGCTGGAGTGCCCTGGGAGGGTACTTTTCCGCCACCCTGCGGTTATACTTGTCAGCTCTGTAAGGGAATAAAAAACCCCCCATTTACATGGGGGGTTCAAATGCCTGGTCCGGTATTCGGGGTGGGGGTGCACAAAAGGACAAACCGGCCCAGGTAAGATAAAAATACCCCGATAGCGGGTCGACAACAACCACCAGAGGGCAGTTACCGACGGCCGGGGCGGGGTTGCGGATGGGCGGTGCCGGTGGCGAGAGCGCCGGGTCCCGAGCGCTTGCCGCCCACCCGCAATTGGGTGCTGCCGGTGTCGGCCGGGTACCGCCTTGTGTATTGAGATCGATTGCAGCCGACATTCACCATACATCATGGCCACGCAAAAACCCTGGAGCGGGCGCTTCACCGAGTCGACAGACGCGCTGGTCGAGGCTTTCACCGCCTCGATCAGCTTCGACCGGCGTTTGTTCGCCTGCGACATAGCCGGATCCATCGCCCACGCGCGAATGCTGGCCCACGTCAAGGTGCTTACAAACAAGGAGGCGAAAGCCATCGTCGCGGGCCTGGAGTCGATCAAGGCAGAAATCGATGCCGGGCAGTTCGCCTGGAGCGAGGAGCTCGAGGACGTGCACATGAACATCGAAGCACGTCTTATCGACCGCATCGGTGAGGTCGGGAAGAAGCTGCATACTGCGCGATCGCGCAATGACCAGGTTGTTACCGACATTCGACTTTATCTGCGCGATGGCATCGACAGCTTGTGTCCCGCATTGGGCGATCTTCAAGGGGTATTGCTGGACGTGGCGGAGCGTGAGGCCGCGACAATCATGCCAGGCTTCACGCACCTGCAAGTGGCTCAGCCGGTGACCTTTGGGCACCATATGCTGGCCTGGGTGCAGATGCTCTCGCGTGACCACGCGCGGCTTCAGGACTGTCGCAAACGGGTCAATGTGCTGCCACTGGGCGCCGCTGCGCTGGCCGGGACCAGCTATCCTATCGACCGCGTGTATACCGCGCGGCTGTTGGGGTTCGATACGGTAGCCGACAATTCGATTGATGCCGTCTCAGACCGGGACTTCGCTATAGAGTTTATTGCCGCCACGGCGCTGCTGATGAGCCATTTGTCTCGCTTTTCTGAGGAGCTGGTGCTGTGGGCATCAAGCGCGTTTGGATTCGTCGAGCTGAGTGATTCGTTCTGTACCGGCTCCTCGATCATGCCGCAGAAAAAAAACCCGGATGTGGCGGAGCTGGTGCGCGGCAAAAGCGCTCGCGTGATCGGCGACCTTGTCGCTTTGTTGACACTTATGAAAGCCCAGCCGCTGGCGTACAACAGGGACAACCAGGAAGACAAAGAGCCTTTATTCGACGCGCTGGATACAGCACTGGCCTGCCTCGAGGTGTTTACCGGCCTGATTGCCACCATGAAGCCGAAGCCCGAGGCAATGCGTACTGCCGCGCAAAAGGGTTTTCCAACTGCCACCGACCTTGCGGATTATCTCGTGCGTAAGGGTGTGACGTTCCGTGACGCCCACGAAATCGTCGGTAAGATCGTGCGTCACGGGCTCGAGACCGGCAAGGATCTGGCGCAGATGGAGCTGGCGGAGCTCAAGGTCGTATCCAAGGCGATAGAGCATGATGTATTCGATATCTTAACGCTGGAAGGTGCGGTTAACGCGCGCGACCACATCGGTGGCACGGCACCGGCGCAGGTGCGCCAGGCGATTGCGCGTGCACGTGCACGCCTTTCAGACGAAGCCGGCGCGAGGGCCTCGGAAAGAGGCACAGGATGACACTCGATTCGCTCACCGAACAGCTGCGGGCATTCGCGCAGACTCGGGATTGGGATCAGTTTCACTCACCAAAGAATCTCTCCATGGCCTTGAGCGTTGAGGCCGCTGAGCTTCTCGAGCACTTCCAATGGCTCACCGAGCACGAGAGTCTCAACTTGTCAGCGTCGCAGCACGAGCAAGTGGCCCTGGAAATGGCCGACGTCTTTATCTATTTGTTGCGCCTGGCGGATAAGCTCGACATTGATCTTTTGGAGATTGCCCGACGTAAGATCGTGCTAAACGAGCAAAAGTATCCGGCAGAAAAGGTGCGCGGCAAGGCCGGGAAACGGAAGGATCGTTGAACTCTTAATTTACCGCAGAGCGCGCAAAGACTGCAGAGAACTTTCGTCTACAAAACTTCTCAGGCAGAAGCGATACAGGTTCGTGCCGTCTGCGGTCCTAGACGTTATGAAAGAAACACCGAGAGCGCACAGGCGCAAAGATCGCGGACAGATCGCTAAAAGAAACTTCCAACGGTAGAGTGCCAAGTCTGTAAGGGGTTAACAGTTTTCCCTCCGCGTTCTCTGCGTCTTTTCCAGAGCGTTTATTGTGCAGAAAGCGTAGAGTAGTTTATGTTCCCCTCAGTAAGTAAACTCGTCTAGCGTGCCGGTCGATGGGCGCGTTTTTGGCTTTGGTTTGGGGTCGGGTGGCGCTGCTGCATCTTTTTTTGATATTGCTGGCGTTGCTGCGGCGTCATGTTGCGCATTCGTTGTTCACGTCGCTGCATTTTCTGGCGAAACTGCTGTCGCTCGGCCGGCGACATATTTCGCCAACGCTCGCGCAACTGCCGGCGTTGCTCGGGCGGCAAACTCTTGAACCACTGGTGCCGGCGCCGCGCCCGGGCACGAGCTCATGTCAATCGCCGCTGGCCTTGAGGGCGTGCTTTATTCGAGTCAGCGGGATCACCGTGCCACGGCCGATACCCTCACACTGCCTCGCTTCGGCTTGCCAGGCTGAGCGGTTCGCCAGTACCTCCGGCCAGAACGGATACGTTCGACACTGGCGCGGCCGCACCGCGTAGATCCGGCAACGGTTCGCCCGGTCTAGAAATGCACAGCGACCACTGTTGTCAATACGAATGCCTTGCGTGCCATGATCGACGGCGACGATGTAGCGGCGGCGAAACCATTGTTGTGTAACGCCCAGAAATGCGCGGATGCGTTCCTGCTCGTGCGGATCGGCGGCGATGTAATCATCGTCGTTATTGCCCATGCAACACATGCCGCAGCCCGTACACTGGAAGCGAAGTTTTTCTTTACGGTAAAACATATATACGCGAAACGAATGCGCGTGTGCCTGTGCACGTGCGTGGTTTGATTATACACGGGTAGCGTGGGATAGAAGCTACACGCGCCAGAGTGACGCAATCAACGTGTTCGCCGTAACGTTGGCCGAGGAGAATCGCAGCTGAAACCGTGCCATGTGATCCAGCGCATCGGCAATAGACGTAAAATCGCTATAAAGCCGTCGGAACACGTTCTGGCGTTTCCAGTTGATCTCGTACTTGGCGCAGCGCCAGAAGGCGCTCTGGCCATTGGCGAGATAGTAACCGAGCTCGCCCCGTGTCCGCAGACGATCGCGAAACAGGCCGCTCATAAATAAGGTGTACTCGCCGACGTGACGTGACAGTGATGCCTGGCGGTGTCGATCAGGGGCGCGGTCCTCCCACTCGGCGCTGGTGTGGGACTGCGCCAGCATATCGGCGATGCGATCCACGGCCCTGCCCTCGCGATCATATATGGGATAAAGCGATCGCGTGTGTGCGAACCGCGTGAGCATGTCGCTGACATAGTCAACGGTCTCTGGTTCGGCAAGCCCGTGCTTACCGAAACCGTGTTGGACCTGGTGGCGAAAGAACTGATACAGGCTCGGTAGTCGCATAGCAACACCTCATATAGCGATGCTCTACTGTAAGCTTATGCAAGAATCGGGCACAAAGCCTTCGCCGGTGGTGGCCCGCCCGCTGACTATGCTATCGCGCCACGCCATCGGCGTTGGGCCAGCCCCAACACACCTTTATTCATCGTACCGCTAATGCCGTTACCCGAAAAACACGCCCATCTTGCGCTGCAGCAATTACCGCTCATAGGGTTCGGTCAAATCGATCGACCCTTGCGCAAGATTTTTTCATAACGCTCACGATTAAGCTCCTCGCTGTCGCCGCCACCGAAAACCAGCGCGCCAGAAGAGTAGCTTTTGCCGTAGGTCGCCACGAGATTGACGACCTGCCCGAGACCGGAAAGAAACTCGGTATCGGTGAGCGATCTTAGCGGGTGCAGAGAAGTGCTCCACAGCGTATCGCGGGCGACGGCGTAGCGAGCGTCCAATGCGCTGTCGAAGTTCGCCTGCGTGATGCGCATCAACTCGGTCTCGCTCAGAGCGTTAGCGAAGGTGATCGGCGATATGATACGCATGCGATCGGCATTCTCGTCCGTAATGACCAGTACCGAGTAGCCCTCGAGCTTAAATTGCCAGAACCCGCTTCGACCGGTGACGTCCTCGCCGGCCTTGTCAATCAGCGTGCGGAGTCTGGCGTTATTCATTTGGTCGTCTTCCGCCTGCGGCGGCGCTGATTTGGCTTCCGCCGTCGTTTTCTCTTCCGTGGTGATCGCGGTCGCAATTGTTGTAGTGCCCCACAACAGGATGGCTGCCAGCGTCAGTGAAAGTGGGCGCATCGCTATGCTCCTCCAGGTGGGGGTGAACACAGTTGGAACCGATACTGGGACATCGGGGTGGACGACCTTATGGCGTACTCTGCGGCGAT
>VRUB01000005.1:31293-42152 GCA_019456345.1 Nitrospira sp.
TATCCCTGCCGACATGAGGTTTAGTCTCCGATACGACGACCGGGTTCCCTTGCCCTTGCGAAGCCGTGCTTGGAAAGCGTTGGTAAATGCTCGGCAGGTCTGTTCCGGAGCCCAATCGAAAAACACCTTCCAGCGGTGAGGGGTATCAGGAGGGCAGGCCGAGATTTGTTCGGCAGCGCGCCACGCCGGGCTCTGAACCCCGGAATAACCGCTGCGGGCAAGATTACGGTCTACTTGAATGCCTGACCCATGGCCCCATGTTCGTAAGAGCGAGTGCCAACCCTCGCTGGGGTCGAGCGATGACAGAAGGGCAGATATTTGAAAGAGAAACCGGAGCCGAGCAGCCGCCGCAATCGGGTGAGTTAATCGACGGGTCGAAAACCGCGCTGGCGCGCCCGACAGAGGTGCTACCGGGCATTGTGCATGTGCTGCCGCTCGCCAACCGACCGTTTTTCCCCGCACAAATGGTGCCGCTGGTGCTGGAGCAGGAACCGTGGTTACGCACGGTCGAGGCGGTCATGGAGTCGGGTCACAAGCTGGTCGGACTGGTGCTGGTGCGTACTGATAATGCCGTGGAGGCGCAGGTAGACGACTTCTACTCTATGGGCACGGCATGCCGCATTCACAAGGTCGTCAAGGTGGAGGACAAGCTCCAGATCTATGCCGAAGGCTTGCAACGCTTCCGAATCGACGAGTGGATATCCAAGCAACCCCCATTCGTGGTACGGGCGCAGTATTTTCCGGAGACTAGCTACAAGGACGTCACGGAGCTCAAGGCGTACACGGTAGCGGTCATTAACACCATCAAGGAGCTGTTACCGCTTAACCCGTTGTATGCGGAGGAGCTCAAGTTCTTTCTCAATCGTTTCGGACCGGAGGAACCCTCGCGGCTGGCGGACTTCGCGGTCAGCCTCACCACATCCAGCAAAACGGAGCTCCAAGACGTGCTTGAGACCACGCATATCCTGCGTCGCCTGGAGAAGGTCTTGGTCTTGCTGAAAAAGGAAGTGGAGGTCGCGAAGGCGCAGATGCGCATCCACAAGCAGGTCGAAGAAAGCATACAGACCCATCAGCGCGAGGTTCTGTTGCGTGAGCAGCTCAAGGCCATCCAGAGGGAGCTCGGTATAGCCAAGGATGATCGTACCGCCGAGCTCGAGCGGTTCCGCGCCCGTATCCAAGATAGTGATTTGCCGGCTGAGGCACGCAAGCGTATCGACGAGGAGATGCAGAAAATGTCCGTGCTGGAGATCGGATCACCGGAGTATGCGGTGACGCGCAATTATCTAGACTGGCTAACATTGATGCCCTGGGGCAAGCACTCGCAGGATAATCTCGACCTGGATCACGCGCGGGCGCTGCTCGATCGTGATCATGACGGTCTCGATGATGTAAAGGACCGAATTATCGAGTTCCTCGGTGTCGGGGCCATGAAAGGCGAGGTCGCCGGTTCGATTATGCTGCTCGTTGGCCCCCCGGGTGTGGGTAAGACCTCGGTGGGCCGTTCGGTAGCGGCGGCATTGGGTCGCAAGTTTTATCGATTCTCGCTGGGCGGAATGCGCGACGAGGCCGAGATCAAGGGACACCGGCGAACTTATATCGGTGCCATGCCGGGGAAGTTTGTGCAGGCCATCAAAGACGTTGGTGTCGCAAACCCGGTGATTATGCTCGATGAGATCGATAAGGTGGGGGCATCGTTTCGCGGCGACCCGGCATCCGCGCTGCTCGAGGTGCTGGACCCGGAGCAGAACAATGATTTTCTCGACCACTATCTGGATGTGCGGTTCGACCTGTCCAAGGTCTTGTTCATAAGCACTGCGAATCAGCTTGACACTATTCCGGCGCCGCTGTTGGATCGCATGGAGGTCATTCGGCTCGGTGGTTACATCACGAGCGAGAAGGTCGAGATCGCGCGCCATCACCTGATATCGCGACAGCTCGAAAAGGTCGGCTTGAAACGCAAGCAGCTGCGAATCGACAAGAGCGCGATCCGAGCAATCGTCGAGCGCTACGCGCGCGAGGCGGGCGTTCGCAATCTCGAAAAACGTATCGGCACCATCGCGCGAAAAGCCGTAATCAAGATACTCAAGGGACAAAAACCGCCGATCAGAGTCAGGGCCGCAGATCTCGAGGAGTATCTAGGGAGGCCGGTTTTCCGCATGGAGAAACCGCAGACCGGGGTGGGCGTGGTGACGGGGCTGGCATGGACGCCGTTGGGCGGTGCAACGCTGGATGTGGAAGCCACACGGGTGCATGCCCATACGCGCGGGTTCAAGCTGACCGGCCAGCTGGGCAACGTTATGACGGAGTCGGCCGAGATTGCCTACAGTTATATTTCGTCTCACTGCAAGCAGTACGGGGCGCCGGCGGACTATTTTGAGAACGCCTTTATTCATCTTCACGTGCCCGCTGGCGCCACTCCCAAGGACGGCCCTAGCGCAGGAATCACCATGGCCACCGCGCTGTTGTCGCTTGCGCGCGGGAAGAAGATTGCACACGCTTTAGCCCTGACCGGCGAGCTAACGCTCACCGGTCAGGTGCTGCCGGTTGGCGGGGTTCGCGAGAAAGTCATCGCCGCCCGACGCGCACGCGTGATGGAGTTGATCTTGCCCGAAGCTAATCGCGGAGACTTCGAGGAATTACCAGACCACATCCGTGACGGCTTCACCGTGCACTTTGTGAAACACTACAGGGAGGTCGTGGAGATAGTTTATCCAACCTAGTTGCTAGTAGCGAGTAGCGAGGGCAAAAGAGATTAGTCGCTACTCGGCACTCGCTACCCACTATTGATATGATTCGCGCCGGATGAGCAGACGGATCCTGGTTCTGGGAAGTGATCGCGCCATTGGCAGGTGTGTGAGCACCGCCCTCGCGGCGGACCCGTCGATCGAGTGTATTGTTGGCGGCCATCATTCAGGCAACCTGGCAGCACATAAGAGGCTGCAAGCATATGCGAAACAAATCGGGGCGCGCGTATCGGCGGCGAACGTGGCGGACGGAATATTGATGCGCGAGGCGCTAGAAGGCGTGTTTGCTGTGGTCAATGCTACCGCCCTTGGCCGGCATAGCAGCTACGCGCTGGCGGGCCAATGTGCCAGACACGGTGCGCACTATGTGGATCTCGCTAGTTCGCGCGAGCATGTTAGCGGGATCAAGGCATTGGACCGCCGCGCGCAGGCTGCGGGCTGCCTGCTCGTCACTGGCGCGAATGTGGTGCCCGCGATCTCCGGGGCGCTGGTGGATTCGCTGGCGCATGAGTTTGATCGCCTCGATGAGATCCATGTCGCGCTCTCGCCGTTTGACGGCAACCAACCGTGGTTCGTAACCATGCGCACGCTGACGGCTCGCATCGGTCGGCCGATTCGGGTTAGGCGCAACGGCCGCTGGCGAGTAGCCTACGGCTGGTCAGAGCCGGAGAAAGTGGCATTTCCGAAACCGGTCGGCAGTATGCGGGCGTATCTATGTGATGCTCCAGACCTCGATCTGTTTCCGCATCGATACCGGGCGGGTACGGTAACGTTTCGCGTCGGGCTGTCCCGCGCATCGTGGAGCTACGCGCTGGCAGCTCTGGGGCGATACCGCCGCCGCCGTTATCTCGCCGAACAAGCGCAGCGGAACCCAGGCTCTGTGGACGGGCGCGATGGTTTTCAAGACCTGGTGGATAAGACCGCGAGTATCCAGGTGCGCATGCGCGGGCAGCGCGACGGGGCCGAGGTCGTCCACTGCGCGTGTCTGATCGCGCGTAACGACAGCGGCGCTGCGATTGCGAGCAGCCCCGCCATTGCCCTGGTCAAACGCTGGGTACGGGATGGTGTCACGGATCCGGGCGCGGTGCCGTGTCTTGGCCTGCTGAGCCTTGAGGCGGTCAAGGCGGGGCTGTTGGGCCATGACATCGTACTCGTCCGCTCATAGCGGAATGCTGCATTGTGGCGCGAAGTGTGTTAAACCCTCGGAGCACCGGCGGTTTCCGACCAAGAGATTAACGTCACAGAGGCCTATCAAGCATGCGCACGCGTAGGATTTCCTTGCTATTGCTCGTCATAGGTGTGCTCGCGCCGGTTCTTGTCAGCCTGGCCGGATGCGGGAACAAGGGGCCCTTGTATTTACCCGAACCTGAGAAGCAGCAAACAGACCAGGGCGAGCAGAACAAGAAGCAATCCAAGAAAACCCAGCAGTAATTGCCCACCCCATGGACGCATTCTCCTACCACGATGGGCAGCTTTACGCCGAGGATATGCCCCTGTCGACGATCGCCGCGCAGGTGAGTACACCTTGCTACGTGTACTCGCGCAGCATGATCGAGAACCAATGGCGTGCCTTCGACAACGCCTTTGCCGGGCGCGATCACCTGGTCTGTTATGCCGTCAAGGCAAACCCTAACCTGGCCATCTTGAACCTGTTGGCGCGCCTGGGCTCAGGGTTCGATATCGTCTCGGGTGGCGAGCTCGAGCGCGTGTTGCGTGCCGGCGGTGATCCGTCCAGGGTTGTGTTCTCGGGGGTTGGCAAGTCGGACGAAGAGATGCGCCGGGCGCTTGATGTTGGCATTCGCTGCTTCAATGTTGAATCCGAAGGCGAGCTACTACGCCTGCACGAGTTAAGCGAGGAAGTCGGGTGTGCGGCGCCGGTGGCGCTTCGTGTCAACCCCGACGTAGACCCGAATACCCATCCGCATATTGCGACCGGCCTGAAGGAGAACAAGTTCGGCATTCCCATCGAGGCCGCACCACAGCTCTACGCACAAGCCCGGCAGCTGCCACACATCGACCCCATTGGTGTCGCTTGCCATATCGGTTCCCAACTCGTCGACATGGGCCCGTTTGTAGACGCGCTCGAACGCGTGCTCAGCCTGGTCGATGAGTTGAACCGCAGCGGGCTCGCGTTGCAATCTTTGGATCTGGGTGGCGGACTCGGCATTCGCTATAGCACTGAGCGCCCGCCGCCGGCGCGAGAATACGTGGCGACGCTGAGTGCAACACTGGACGCTTTGGGGTCGCAGCATCGCCACTTGCGCGTCATGATAGAGCCGGGGCGCGCACTCGTAGGTGAGGCGGGGGTGCTGTTGACGCGGATACAATACCTCAAGCGCGCCGCGGCGAAGAACTTCGCGATCGTCGATGCTGCCATGAATGACCTGCTACGCCCGGCGCTCTATGATGCCTGGCACGAGGTCAAACCCGTGTTCGAAGATACCGGGCACCCGGCTATGGTCTACGATGTCGTCGGGCCGGTGTGCGAGACCGGTGATTTTCTGGCGCGAGATCGCAAGCTTGGGATTGCGCCCGGTGAGCTGCTGGCGATCAGCTGTGCCGGGGCGTACGGCGCGTGCATGAGCTCGCGTTACAACACGCGGCCATTGACGGCCGAGGTCATGGTCGATGGGGATCACCTGCATGTTATCCGGCGCCGGGAAACGATTGATGAAATGTTGGGAACGGAGTCGATACTCCCCCAGTAGCAAGTAGCAACCTAACGGCAGGACACTCGCGCCATCCTTGCTAATTTGTACTTGCAATTTGAAACTGGATGATGAAGCGCATCCCCGAACCGGAGCTGATGGTTGACCCCGAGCAGGCACGGGCCTATGCGGGCGCGGATTTCTCCGAACCGCACCAGGCCTTCGTGGAGCATTTTCGCAGACGCCTGGCCGCTCACGCCCCGCGGAAAGTCGTGGATCTGGGCTGCGGACCGGCGGACATCAGCATCCGTTTCGCGCATGCGTTCCCGGATTGTCGCGTCACGGGCATAGACGGCTCGGATGCGATGTTATCGCTCGGTCGCGAGGCGGTGCGCGCGGCCGGCATGACGTCGCGCATCGAGCTGCTTCAGTTGCACCTGCCGGCGGGGGTCCCGCGCAGCGGTGGTTTCGACACCCTTATCAGCAACAGCTTGTTGCATCATCTGGCCGACCCGCGGGTGCTGTGGCAGACGCTCAAGGATGCCGGTGCCGCAGGTGCGGCGGTGTTGGTGATGGATCTCCTGCGCCCGCAGTCGGTAGGACGCGCGACCGAGCTCGTCGATGAGTACTGCGGCGGCGAATCGGAGCTTCTGCGGCGCGATTTCTTTCATTCCCTGCTGGCCGCCTACCGCCCGGATGAAGTCCGCGCGCAGATGGCTGCGGCCGACCTGGGCGAATGCCTGCGGCTCGAGGTGGTCAGCGACCGACATTTCATCGCCTGGGGAGACCTGTCCTGAGGGGCGTACCTGGGCGGGTGATGATGCGGGTTTGCTCGCTGCCGGGGAGGCGGTAATCTCTTGGTATGCGTATATCGTTCACGAAAATGCAAGGCGCCGGCAACGACTTCGTGGTGTTCGACGCCGTAAACCACCCGGTCGAAATGTCGCGGGCACAGATTCGTGCGATCGCGCGGCGACGGTTTGGCGTAGGCTGCGATCAGGTGCTGATCCTGGAACCTGCGCAAGATCGGGAAATGGATTTCACGCTTCGCATCTATAACGCCGATGGCGGCGAGGCAGAGCACTGCGGTAACGGGATCCGCTGCATTGCCCGGTTCGCGCGCGACCGGGGGTTGGCGCGCCAAGACCAGATAGCAATCGCCACCTTGGCGGGTCCCGTGTATCCGCGCATCGAGGCCGACGGTGCGGTGACGGTCAACATGGGCATACCCGAGTTCGACCCAGCGAGCGTGCCGTTTGAGGCAAATACGCGGCAGCTGGTCTATGATTTGGACATAGACGGAAAACAAGTGCCCATAAGCGTGCTTTCGCTGGGAAACCCACATGCAGTCCAGCTCGTAGAGGAGCTGGATGATGCGACCGTAGGGGCTCAGGGGCCATTGATCGAGAACCATCGGCGCTTCCCTAGGCGGGTCAACGTGGGTTTCATGCAGGTAGTCGATAGACGCCACATCCGCCTGCGGGTACATGAGCGTGGCGTGGGCGAGACAATGGCCTGCGGTACCGGTGCTACAGCGGCCGTGGTCGCAGGTCGGCAGCGAGGCCTGCTGGAGGAAGCCGTGGACGTGACGCTGCCAGGCGGCGTGCTGAAGGTGGCATGGAAAGGCGCGCGCGAGCCGGCCTATCTGAGCGGGCCGGCGGTGACCACCTACGAAGGAAGCGTTGATTTAGAGCGATTATGAGCCAGAAATTGCCGACCGGCGAACAACAAAAAGAGCTTACATGGGAGGAAGCGGTAGCCCGTTATCTGGAAGATAACCCGGACTATTTCTTGCGCCATGGCGACGTGCTCGCCGATCTCAAGGTGCCCCATCCCGATACCGGAAAGGCCATCTCCCTGGTCGAGCGCCAGTTGCAGGTCCTGCGAGAGCAGAACCAACGGCTGCAGCAGCAGCTGCGTGAGCTGGTCACGATCGCGCGGGAGAATGACGTGCTGGGTGAGCGGCTGCATCACTTCAGCCTAGCGATGATCGACGCCGGGTCTCTGGATGATTTGTTGAATACCGCCCAGAATTTGCTGCGCCAGGAATTCAAGCTGGACCAGGTGGTGATCCGCTTCGTGCAGGGCGCCCCGGGCAGCGCCGGGCGCCCGGAGTTCGCCGGCCCGGATGACAACCAGCTTGCCACGTTGCTCAAGCAATTCGTCGGTGGCCGGCCTATTTGCGGCGGCAAGTACGACAGCAAAATGACGAGCTACCTGTTCGGCGCGGGTGCCGCGGACGTCAAGTCAACCGCCATGATTGCCCTCGGAGGCGAGATCCCGCGAGGCGTACTCTGTCTGGGTAGCCGCGACCCGCATCGGTTTCATCCCGACATGGGCACTCTGTACCTGGTCAGGCTAGGGGAGCTTCTCATGCGGGGTGTAGCTAAATACCTGCGTTAGCCCCCACCGAGCCGATGGAAGCGCGCGCCAAACGCGAAGTAACCCGATTTTTGGGTCATTTACGCGATGAGCGCCGTCTGTCCCCGCACACCATTGCGGGCTACGGTCGCGATCTCGAGCAACTGATCGCCTTTTGCCGGGCGCACAACATTCCCGACTGGCAGACGCTGGATCCGCGGCAGGTGCGGGCGTGGGTGGCAACCCTGCATCGCCAGGGTCAATCCGGTCGAACCATTCGCCGCGGCCTGTCTGCGGCGCGCTCGCTCTATCGTTTCCTGCTGCGCGAGAAAGCGGTCACGCGTAATCCCGCTGTGGGCGTCCCGGGCCCCAAGATCAAAAAGAACTTGCCCAAGGTCCTGAGCGCAGAGCAGGCCGGCCGCCTGGTCACGCTGCCCGGCGACGGTATGCTCGCGGTGCGCGACCGCGCACTGCTCGAGCTGCTGTACTCCTGCGGATTGCGCCTCGATGAGATCGTGACGCTGAATCTGGCCAATCTGGACCTGCGGGCGGGGCTCGTTCGCGTGACCGGCAAGGGGGCGAAGACCCGGGTGTTGCCGGTCGGCCGTTTCGCCCGCGAGGCACTGGGCCGATGGCTGGTTGTACGTGGGCCACTCGCCGCGAAGGGCGAGCCGGCGGTGTTCATTGGACGCAACGGCCGCCGTCTGGGGCACCGCGCGGTGCAGCTGCGGGTGCGCCGATGCGCGCGCGTCCGGGGGCTGGATGTCCCGGTTCACCCGCACATGTTGCGCCATTCCTTCGCCAGCCATCTGCTCGAGTCCAGTGGCGACCTGCGGGCCGTCCAGGAGCTGCTGGGGCATGCCGACATCTCCACGACCCAGATCTACACCCACCTCGACTTCCAACACTTGGCACAGGTGTACGATCGGGCTCACCCGCGCGCCCGCGCCAAGGCAGGCAGCAAGCCGCCCACCCGCAGTGAGGACTGATCCGATTTCAGTCTGCGGTTTGGGGTCATGCGGAGCGTGTGCTACACTGAGAAAACCCTTAAAAATGGGACACAATCGGGTAATACTGCGTCGTAGATTCTAGTCGTAGAGCAAGAACACCAAATGCTAGAAATGAACATCAACCAGCCCGCATGGTCGGAGCAAAGGGAATTGCATGGCGATCGCCTCTAACTATCGGCAGCGCACCCTTAAGAATTTCATCACTGCCACCGGCGTCGGGCTGCACACCGGCCAGAAGGTCTACCTCACCCTCAGACCTGCGCCGGTGAATTGCGGCATCGTCTTTCGCCGTACCGACCTCGACCGGGACATCGAGATCAAGGCCCACCCGGATAGTGTCGGCGATACCAGCCTGTCTACCACGTTGGTCAAGGACGGAGTACGGATTTCCACCGTGGAGCACCTGCTCTCGGCGCTCGCTGGCCT
This sequence comes from Nitrospira sp., assembly GCA_019456345.1. Taxonomy (GTDB): domain Bacteria; phylum Pseudomonadota; class Gammaproteobacteria; order Acidiferrobacterales; family SPGG2; genus VRUB01. The sequence continues at coordinate 40,483 of VRUB01000005.1, forward strand.
CGGGATCGACAACGCCTACATCGATGTGAGTGCTGCCGAAGTCCCGATTATGGATGGCAGTGCGGCCCCCTTTGTCTTCCTGGTGCAGTCGGCGGGCATCACCGAGCAGGATGCATTCAAGCAGTTTCTGCGCATCAAACGCACGGTCCGTGTTAAAGACGGCGACAAATGGGCGCGCTTTGACCCGTACGAGGGTTTCAAGGTTGCATTCAGCATCGACTTCGACCATCCGATCTTTAAGGCCAGCTGCCGCAAGGCCGAGCTCGATTTTTCATCGACGTCGTTTTTGAAGGAAGTGAGCCGGGCTCGCACGTTTGGTTTCATGCGCGACATCGAGCGTCTGCACGAGCAGAAGCTGGCGCTGGGCGGTAGCCTGGATAACGCCATTGTGCTCGATGACTATCGCGTGATTAACGAAGATGGCCTGCGCTACGAGGACGAGTTCGTCAAGCACAAGGTCCTCGATGCGATCGGTGATCTCTATCTTCTGGGTCACAGCCTGATCGGATCGTTCAGTGGCCACAAATCCGGGCATTCGCTGAACAACCGCCTGTTGCGCACCCTGCTCGCCAGGAAGGATGCGTGGGAGCTGGTGACCTACGACGACGCCCGCCCGGCCCCCATTCCCTATCTGCAGCCGGTCGAAACCACCGTCTAAGCCGACAACCCGGTGTGCCGACGCCGCTCGGTGCCCCCCTGCTTAATCTCCCCTGCCGCGGTGGAAAGGATTTGCGCCTTGGTGGTGCGTGTAACATACTGATTTTTCCAGGCGGAACGTGATCTGATTTTCGTCGCGACCTCCGCGGTCTACGCTATTGCTGAGGGCGACGAGGCTAACGAGTTATGGCGCGGACCACTGTGCTGAGAGACAAGATTGTCGACGCGGCGCTCGCTCTTGCCGAGACGAGCTCGTGGGAAGCGGTGCGATTGCACGACGTCGCGGCGGCGTTGGGTCTAAGCCTGAACGATATCCGGGCTCACTTCCGGGAAAAGGAGGAGCTCGTCGATGCCTGGTTCGACTGCGCTGACCGCGCCATGCTCGATGACGCGGTCACGCCACAGTTTCAAGCCTTGCCCTCCCGGCAGCGCTTGCATCGAGCCATCATGGTGTGGCTTACGACGCTGGCCGCACACAAGAAAGTCACCCGTGAGATGATCTGCGGCAGGATGGAGCCTGGGCACCTGCACGTGCAGTTTCCCGGGCTCCTGCGTATCAGTCGCACGGTGCAGTGGTTCCGCGAGGCCGCACAGCGCGACGCGACCTTCCTGCGCCGGGCGTTGGAGGAAACCGGAACCACCGCAATATATCTGGTGACTTTCTTCTACTGGATGCGTGACGACTCCGCGAACAACCGGCGCACGGGCGAACTCCTGGAGCGCCTGCTCACGGGCGCGCAGATGATGTCAAAGCGGGTGTGGGGTCAATGGCCGCGGCCCACGGAAGCCGGCCGGCGCTCCGACTCGACCGGAAATTCGTCTTCGTCTTGATGGCAATACGTTTGGACTTGAGGCCCGGGTTGGCCGGAAACAGCGGGACGCCGGCCGAGCCCGCATTTCTCACCAGCTATCTGCTGCGGCCGCGTATCTCGGTCGCTGTTCCCGACGCGACTCTACCTCGGCAACTGCTCCCTGCGTTGCCCTACCTCGGCAACCGCTCCTGCGTTGCTCTA
>VRUB01000246.1 GCA_019456345.1 Nitrospira sp.
TGGTATCCTCTGCGACGCCAGCGGATGCGAAGGATAGGGCCACAATCAACTCGAATGCCATCGGTGAGTCAGCACATCTTGAAAAAGCAATAATGCCCTGGGGTGTGCTCGTGCCGATGTTCGCGCCACAGAGCGAAGATTGGCGAATACTCCGGTCCGTACACCTAAGAGGGACGGAGGATTGCGCGCACAATCCACATTCGATATTGAATGCCTGCGTCTGCCGCAGTCTATCCCCTGTCCTGCCGATGAGTTGCTTTGTAGCTTGATTTGCACCCTGGCAAACCCTTATATTGGCCTTTCAACTATGTGATGACGTTTTCCGTGTCACCACCTGCGAAATCAACCGAAATCCGTGATGGGGCTTTCGCGGCCAGCGTCCGGGATTCCGATGTAAGGACAGGTCATCCGCGCGCTGCTTCTTTCTTTACAGAAAACGGCGGGCGCAAGTCTCAGCGGCTGCGCTGCCGGCGACGCAAGACGGTAACCAGTTAGAAACAACGGGCTGGCTATGCAAAATACAGACAAACCGGCGCTGCAAGAGTTGGTGTCACCCCATTCGGTCGACGACCTTGAGCGTCATTGGCCCGATAAACCCGAATACTTCGTCACGGAGGGCGAGCTGTCGCGATTGCCGAAGTTCCTGCTCTCGAACGAGCTCGGCAGCTTCGAGGCATTGGCGCGCGTATACAGCGGCGGTGCTGGATTTGTCAATGCAGGACAAAGCGCCGCCATGATGCCCGCTGACAGCAGCTCTGCTCTGAAGCTGTTCAAGATGGGGCTCACCGTTTTCCTGGACAACATTACGCAATTTGTACCGGCTGCAGCCGATTTTCTCAGGCAACTGGAGACAGACCTGGGCATCAATCCGGGGGGAGCACGGTTGACTGCATGGGCGTCGCCCTGTGAAAACGGCATAGCCCCTCATTACGATTGTAATGACGTAATCTCGATCCAACTTCTGGGCACAAAGCGGTTCGAGTTGGCGCCTGTCCCTGAGATTACCAACCCCTATGGTAGGCACTACGCGCCGGGCGCCGCCGTGCTCGATGATATGTATCCGCAGATAACGAGGGGCTTCCCCCACTGGCGCGATGTGGAATTTAAGACGGTAGACATGAAGCGCGGATCCGTCCTGTTTTACCCGCGTGGCACCTGGCACCGGACGCGGGCGAGCGCGGACTCTTTCGCCGTATCCATCGTGATAGAACCGCCGGCGGCCGTTGATATCGTGCTGGAGCAGTTGCGACTCCTGATGTTGCAGAGCCCGCAGTGGCGCCGGCCGTTATACGGTGCGTGGGGTAATGGCCGCAAACGCGAAGCTGCCTTTGCGCAGGCCGCGGCGCTATTGCAAGAGATCCCGACAATCGCCGGCGCGATTTCCCCCGAGGACCTGGTGCGATCGACGCTCCCCGAAGAACACCGGCTTGCATCAATCGACCGGAATAGCCGGTTTCAAAGAGCTCCGCTCACCGGTGTTTCCCTGGACAAACCGGCTGAAGCCGTTGACGACCCCCTGCAATGGGTACGCATCACCATCAAGGACGAACATGGTGTCGAGCACACCCTGGGCAGTATCGAGATACCTCAACGATACGCGGAAGTGGTCGGCTGGCTGGCAGCGCAGAGCGCGCCCTTTCGCGCGGACACCGTCGCCGCCAAGTTTCCGGCAATCGCGTTCGACGACCACAAGAAATTACTCGAGCTGTGCACGAAGAGTGGCTTGCTCAAGCTGCTCTGGTTCCCATCGCTGGGTGGCGCTGCGACCCATTAGCCGGCGGGCCGTTGCGCCTGCCCGGTCTACTCGACCTTAATGACCGATTCCTCCCTGCACTGCCGGCACGCCTTTCGCGAGATCGCGGGTATCTTCCAGGGCGAGGTCCTGGCCATGGCCCGACATTAGTCCCGAGCCGTCTTAACCGGTAGAGAAAGGCCGCGGGCATATACGGTTTGGTCCGGGGTTCGCATCGAGCCATCGTCATTGCATACGACAAAGGCCCTGACGGGCCTTTGTCGTATGCGTGGCGGAGAGGGAGGGATTCGAACCCCCGGACCCTTACGGGTCAACGGTTTTCAAGACCGCCGCTTTCGACCGCTCAGCCACCTCTCCAAGCATAGTAGCGAGGAACGAGTAGCGAGTTGCGAGGAAATCCCGCTGGAAGCCACATAAGTATGGCGCCTGGCGAACAATCCGAGTTCGACCTTCCGCGTTGCTTCCGCCGCCCTACCGCTGCTCCTGATCGTTCGTTACGATTTGGATCTGCCTCGTGCAGGCTATCCGGGCAGCACATAGCATAGCGCATTGGCGAAAACCACACCAAAACAGAGCCGAAGCGAAGCCGGAACCTTGACGAGGACGGCTAGTCGAAGTAGCTTAGCCTTGACCTGAATTTTCATTCAAATGG
>VRUB01000058.1 GCA_019456345.1 Nitrospira sp.
CTAGCAGGCTGCTGAAAATAATTTTCAACAGCCTGCTAGAGCAGCGCCGTTCAGGAGATCGCCGACCCGACCACACGTACCGCTGACTAATCAATCAGCGGGGAGGCCTCGTTAACGGTCGATAGTTGATGCAGCCTCCACGGTGAGGCCGCGTCGTCGCGGCAAAGACCGAAAGGAAAGATGGGTCCGCGCCCGGCAAGTGCAAAGCGCAGATCGCGGAACCACACGCAGGTGTTATCACCGTTATGGTCAATGCGATAAAGTGCCGGGAACAGGGCGAACTCGCGATACGGGCGCAGCACATCCTGGCGCCAGGCGGCCTCCACCATGGGCGACAACGATGCGTCGCCGCCGAACTTATACTTTCTCTGCCACAGCGCATGCGCGACCGGGCGATACGATGCGGCAATCCTGCGCAGCGCCCCAGCGTCGGTGGGAGCTGCATCGGGGACCTCGTTCCGCAACAAGCTCACACGGGCGATGTGGTACGTACTCCCGTGGACCACCACCAGCATCCAGTTGAACGGCGACAACGGCTGCGGCAACGCATAGGCGCTGGCGTCCGCGAGCTCGTTGGCGTGGGCGTATCGTTGCGCGAGCGCTTCGGCACGCTCGAGCAGGAGGCCCTGAAATCCAACGTAGGCGGCCAGCACTATCAATGACGCGACCGCCGGCGCGCGCGACCGCTTCCATAGCGCGGATGTGATCAAGCCGGCAACAATAATTACCGAGAAGTAGGGATCTATGATGAACGTCGTGGGCCAGGCCACGCGCATGAAAGATATCGGCGCGAAGATCATGGTCCCGAACGAAGTAATGACATCGCCGAGTATGTGAATGCCGATCGCCAAGAAGCACACGCCCACAAATGCGCGCCAGCTGTATCGTCTGCGAAAGAGCAGACTGAAAATAAACGCGAGTAATATCGCCCACAACGGCCACAGCAACACCGAATTGAGATAGCTGCGGTGCAAATTGAGGTAAGTCAGCGGATCTATGAAACGCAGGATGAAGTCGCTGTCGGGAAACACAGCCGCGATAAACCCAACGAGCGTACGATTTCCGGCTGACAGCTGGTCCGCTGTGGGTTCGGCCGGGGCGGTGGCGCGCGCCAGCAGCGCGCCGCTGAGTGCATGTGTGAGCGTGTCCATTGGCTGAAGTCTTAGACGGTAAAGGCGCTAAAGCGGTTTCACCACAACGAGAATTACCACCGCGATCAGAATAATCACCGGCAGTTCATTCAGCCACCGATAAAACACGTGCCCGTGCGGATTACGATCATGCTTGAAGTCGAGCAGCAGCTTGGCGCAATAGGCGTGGTAGGCGACCAGCACAATGACCAGCGCCAGCTTGATATGAAGCCAAGTGCCACCAAACCCGTAAGCGAGCCATAACCATACGCCGAGGCCGACAGCAAGTACCGCGCTCGGGGTCATGATGCCGTAGAAGAGCTTACGCTCCATGACCTTGAAACGATTCATGCTGATGTGGTCAGTCGCCATGGCGTGATAGACGAACAGGCGCGGCAGGTAGAACAGGCCGGCGAACCAGGTGATGACGAAGATAATGTGAAACGCCTTAATCCACTCAAACATAAGCTGCTACCGGCAGCATGATCATCGATGCGGGGCATGGCGGTAAACGCCCTGGAAAGCCTGTCAGGGAGCCGCGCACGTGATGCGCGCAGCACGTATTCTAACCCGGTTTCACTGCCGACACAGGGCGCAGACAACGCTCACGAAACGGCTGAAATTTGCCATGATCGGTTTATAAAGGTGCTCGACGGGCTTTATTTTATGGTTGCGCAGGAAGAAAGACGCATCCGCCAGGACCCGATTGCCCGCACTACGGCGTTGCTGAAGAAGGTATTTGGGTAGGTAACCACTGCGCGAGCCAACATAGCGTGCGGGTCGATTCAATCGACAACAATGGGTTGTCGCGCCATGTCAGCGTGGGCACGGGCGTCTGGTATGAACAGGCACAGCAGGTCGTTCAGAAAACGCCTGCCATTTTCACTCGGCCGGATGCTTTGGGCATCCCACTGTAGCAGGCCCTTGCGCTCGGCACTACGCAAGGATCCCAGCACCATCATCGTTGGTAGGCCGGTACGTTCCTGGAACAAGCGTGTTGGAAATCCCTCAGTCAGCCGCAGCGTGTTCATCATGAACTCCAATATCGCATCTTGCGGCGCGAGTCGGCGCTCACCGGCGATCGACGCCGGCGTCCCGGCCTGCGCCATGAAGGCGTTGGGGTGCTTAAGCTTCCATCGGCGGGCGCTGCCGTGCGGGTCGCTGATCTTCCCGTGCGCCCCTGCGCCGATGCCGAGGTAGTCCCCGAAGCGCCAGTAGTTAAGATTGTGCCGGCAGCGTTTTGCCTCCCGCGCATAAGCCGAGACCTCGTATTGCCGGTAGTCGTGTGTGGCGAGCAACGCTTGCAGCTCGCATTGCATCTGCCAGATAGCGTCGTCCATCGGCAACACCGGGCGCTGTGCATGAAACACGGTGTTGGGCTCTATCGTGAGCTGGTACAGCGAGATGTGATCGGGTTGGAAACTGATTGCCGTTCGTAAATCGGCCAATGCCTGCACAGGCGTTTGTTCCGGCAAACCAAACATCAAATCCAAGTTAATGTTGTCAAATCCCGCCGCGCGTGCCATCTCGATCGCACGCACGGCCTCACTGGATCCGTGAATCCGGCCGAGTGCTACGAGTTTTTCCGGCTCGAAGCTCTGCACCCCGATGGAAAGGCGGTTTACGCCTGCATCGCGAAACCCCTGGAAGTGCCCAGCATCGACGACGCCGGGATTGGCCTCCAGGGTGATCTCGGTATCGCGATCGAACGGTAGCCGGGCCCGTGCCCCAGAGAGCAATGTATCGATCGACTCTGGCGTGAACAGGCTAGGGGTACCGCCGCCGAGGAAGATCGAGCGGATGCGACGGCCCCATATGCCGGGCAGCTCCTGGTCGAGGTCGCGCAGCAGTGCATCAATATAACGCGCCTGTGAAATCTTCCCGTGAGCACGATAGGAGTTGAAGTCGCAGTAAGGGCACTTGCGCACGCACCAGGGAAGGTGAATGTAGAGTGACAGCGGTGGTAGCACAGAGATGTTAAACATCGCTCATTAAGGCACAGGCGAGAGAAAGATTATAGCAGTGTCATTTGTGGCGCCTACCGGCGGTTATTTACTAACGGGCTTGCTGCGCTCCGCTGTCCCTGCTCTCGCTTGCAAGTCCTGTGCTTGCCGTCCGTGGCAAGCCCGTTCGCCGGGGGCGAGCGTTCACTGAACGCTTGCATTTTCCCGGCTCACCCACCCCCGTACGACGGCTTCCTTTCTTTGCGTGCCCAAAGCAAGGAACCGAAAGAAAAGGCACCCCGGTCTCTGCGCCTCGCATGTAAACCTCACATGCGAGGTCCCCTCGCTCGTCGGTCGGCTCAGAAGGCTCGCCCAAGGGACGTCCTTGTCCCTGGGGCGAACGCGGGGGTCCGTGCCCCGCCACTTCGTGCTTGCACTTCGCTCTCCCTCCTCCCTCGGCTTGAGTAAGGGGGATCCAAAGCAAAACCAATGCACACCAACCTCCGTCTACATGGGAGTAAGGGAAGTAGGGTTGGTGTTTTTTCTGGGTGCCTTTCGCCGAGCCAAGTGCCGGATATTCCCCCTCCCCTTGTGGGAGGGGGTTAGGGGGAGGGGGTTAGAGTGGCGCCACCCGCGTATAGGCGTCGTAGAGGGTCCTGATCTCACGCACGTAGTGCACGGGCTGGCCACCCCGGACGTAGCCGTAGCGTGCGCGTTTGTAGTACTTTGGTTTTGAAAGCAGCAACATCGAGCGCTCCACGTTATCAAACCAGCGCCCGGTGTTGAGCCCCTGCTGTTTGGCTAGGCGCCTGGCGTCGAGTACGTGACCGTAACCGGCATTATAAGCCGCAAGGGCAAACCACCTTGCCTCTGTGGCAGGCACCTTGCCTTCGAAGCGGTCGCGTAGCCACGCCATATATTTCACACCGGCATGAATTCCGGTCGCTGGATCTTTAAGGTTTGTCAGCTCGAGCTCCTGTGCCGTACGCGGCATCACCTGCATCAGGCCACGCGCACCTACCCATGACTTCGCTTTGGGATCAAAGCGGCTCTCCTGAAACATCTGTGCCGTAATAAAACGCCAGTCAAAGCCGTAGCGCTGAGAATACTTGCGGACAAACTTGTCATAAGGTGAAAGCTGTCCGCTTTGCGCTGCGCGAAACTTCACGTAGCTGCGTATCGTGCGCGGGTTCTTGAAGTATTTTTTGTACGTAATGTTATAAAACGTGCCGCGGTAGATCTTTTTGATGAAAGCATTGAACGCATCGCGAAGTTTCGGCTTACCGGAATAAACCGCCCAACCAAGCGGCACGGGATCTCCCAGGGCAAAGGCGCCTTTGATGTCGTCGCGCCACGCAAGCTCGAGGTCGAGCAGGTGGCTGTCGGCCACCGTGAGGTCATATTCGCTTTCGGCAACCTTGGCGATGATCTCATCGGTTGGCCAGTCCTCGGGCGCGGCTTCAAGGTTAAACATGAGGCCTGAGTCTTTCAGGCGCTGGAGCGTGGTCCAGTAAGAGGTGGTTGGAGAAACCACCTGCGTTCTCCCCGTGAGGTCATCTTTGGAATCAATCTTGTCGTTCTTGCGTGCGACGACCATTTCGCTGACATAGTTGTAAGGCCGTGAAAACAGCAGCCCGCGTTTCTTGCGTTCTTCGGTAATGGTCATCGAGGCCGCAATCATGTCGCCCTTGCCCTGCTTGAGCCAGGTCACCAGATCACCCCAGGTCGGCGGCACGATCATCTCGACGCGAAGGCCATGTTCCTTGGCAAACGCGCGCACAAGATCGTATTCAAACCCCATAAGCTCGCCACGCCACAGAAAATAGGTCGCCGGATGATTGCGCGTGAGCACGCGCAGCACCTTTCTCTTCTTGATGCCGGGCAGGTCGTCATGGTAGCTCGACGGGTACACCTCCGCGACGCGGGACTCGCTCAGAAACGCATCAAGCGCGCTGCGCAGCTCGGTGGCCCTCGGTCGGACCGCCCATGCAATCAGACGGTTGCGCGCGGCGTCGAACGCCACACGCAAGTCGTCACGATAGGCCAGGATTTCAGCGACCAAATTGCTGTCCGCCACCGTGACGTCGTACTCGCCACCGGCGACCCGGTGCAAGATGGTTTCGGTATCGACGTTCTCCGGGACCGCCTCGATCTCGATCTTCGGGTGTTTGCGCCGCATTGCTTGTACGGTCTTCCAGAAAGACGAAGATCGGCGGATCGCGACCCGCCGACCGGCGAGGTCTGCCGGCTTCTTGACATCGGTGTCGTCAGCGCGCGTGACGACCTGCTCATGTACCAGCACGATCGGAGCGGTGAATGCGATGCGTTTTTTGCGTTCAGGCGTTGCCGTGAGATTTGCCACGATGACATCGCCATTGCCTTCCAGCAGCTGTGCGATCAGCTTGTCGTGGGACTCGATATAGACAATGTCGGCTGTCAGCCCCATCTCCTTGGCGAATGCCTCGGCGAGCTCGCGTGATTCAACAAACGCGTGCCCGCTCCGCGGCAAGTTGTCGCCTTCCAGCCGTCGCGGTATCAACAGCCGTAACTTTCCATGCTGCCTTATTTGTGCCAGATCACCCGTCTCGACGTACGCCGTGTCCCCGGCGTTGTCCGGTTGTTGAGCACGTGTGGGCGTGGAGCCTTCGTTATTGCAACCGGCAAGCGCGGCGGCGAGAAAGCCCACGGCGATAATTGAGCGTGTTGCGCCCCTGAATGAACCCCGCATACGCATAGTCGACCTCTGAGTGTTTGCGAACCGCCCGTTTCTGATCGCCGCACCACAAAGTGCGACGGTGTCGGTGCCCACTATGTTACCTCGATGCTCAGCGCAGCACAGCCGCGTCTTCGAGCAACAGACGCTAAAATTGGAGGGGCGCTGAAAACGCCGTTCCCGCCTGACCTTTTTCCAGCTCGCAAAGCAGAAAGTGTGTTCTTGCTTTGCTCCATCCGACCACTAGTAACCTTGCGCAGACCTGCCGCTACCCATCAAGCTCTGCCGGAGCGAATAGCGTTGGGTACCCAGGGCGCTCGAGTGAGGTTAGTGGTCCGGCGTGCAGTGCCTGCGTGCACTACTCTGGCAAGCTGCTGCAAATAGTTTTTCAGCAGCTTGCTAGGCGGCAATGATTGGCACGGTCCGGGCTGGTACACTCGATTGTGCGTTACACCGCTCACCGGCTAGGCCTCAGAAGGATCCGAACATGCGGAAACTGATCCAAGCGCTGCCGTTGTGGTTCATGCTCCCCGCGGGCATCTGCGTGGCGGTGTTCTACGTGATTCCCGTCTTGCTGACCTTTGTTTTCAGTTTCACCACGATGGGCGCGGATACCGGTATTCTGGGAAACCGCTATGTGCTGAGCGAGACTGCGCTGGTGCGGCTGCGGGACACGGATCTTGACCCCATGCTGGTGCAACGGCTGGGGGAGAAGGCCTTCATCTTCGATAAGGCCGGGCTCGAGGCGCTTGCTGGCAGCGCTGTCAGCCCTGCCACTGTCCGCGAGATCGAGCGCAGGCTCGCGGGCAAGGTCTACCGCTCGGAAAAACGGCTGTTCGCCGACCTGAAGCGACTCAAGAACCGACCGCGCTCCTTTACCGAACGCAAGACAATCGCTCGTGCCGTCAAGCGGACCGTGCGCGACCGCGAGTTTGCAAGTGCGCGCGAGCTTCGTGCGGCGCTCTCTGAGCTCGGCATCCACCCGCGCAAGCACGAGCTCCGGACCATCCTAGACCTCACCAATACGAGCTGGAGGTGGACGCTGAGCAACTACCGCGAGCTTGTGTCGAGTCAGTTCAGCGGGAAGATTCTGGCAAACACCGCCTTCTACGTTGCATTGACGCTCGTGTTCAATGTGGGATTCGCGCTCGCGCTCGCGCTGATGACCTTTTACTTGCCCCAGGGCCAAGCGAAGTTCTTTCGCGCCGTGTGGTTGATCCCGCGCATCAGTCCCTCGGTGATCTATGTCCTGTTATGGAAATGGTTTACGTATGACAGCGGCTTTATGAGCTACTTCCTTGGGTTTGTCGGTGTCCCGGCTCAGAACTTCTTGTTGGAGTATCCGTGGACATTCGTCGTGATCATTAACGGCATGGTCGGTGCCAGCATGGGACTGATTATTTTTTCCAGCGCCATGCACGCAATACCGAAGCCGCTGTTGTACGCCTCGCAAGTCGATGGTGCCTATCCGATGCAACAGGTGCTTCGCATCATACTGCCGCAGCTACGCTGGCCAATCCTGTTTATCACCTGCTACCAGACCATGAGCCTGCTCACGTCGTTCGAGTATATCTTGCTGACCACCGCCGGCGGACCCGGGTTCTACACCACGGAGGTGTGGGCGCTCTATGCCTTTCACTCGGCATTGTCGAACTACTTTGGAAATTTCCGTTACGGCTACGGCGCCACATTGTCCGTTGTACTGGTGATCTTCGGGATTGCGTTGTCGTTGCTTTACCTGAGGTTCTTCAACTTCAGAAAACTGGTAGTCGATCCGCCCATCGAGAACTGACATGAATGCGCGCAGAGCCCCGTGGTTGTTGACCATGCTTTTGGTGATGGTGTCTCTGCCGATCCTCATTCTTTATACGTGGCTGTTCGTGGACAGCGTGTCGGTCAGCGCACCGGGTAGCATCTGGCCGAAGGCGTTCACGCTGAAGAACTGGCGCTTTCTATTTGAGACGATCGAGGGCCATGCCTCGATCTGGCGCGTTACCTTCAACACGCTCGTGTTTGCGCTCTGCACGGTGACGGTGGTGATCGGCACATCGGTCACCGCCGGCTACGCGCTTTCACGGCTGAAGTTCCCCTTCAGGGCACAGTTCCTCGGCGGCGTGTTAATACTGCATGCGTTTCCCAGTATCTCCTTGATCGTGGCGATTTTCCTTATGCTCAGGCTCCTCGGGCTGTATGACACGCTAGCCGGCGTCATCCTGGTAAAAGCATCGCTGGAGATTCCGTTTGGTATCTGGGTAATGAAAGGCTTCTACGACTCGGTGCCGTGGGAGATCGAGATGGCGGGTATTCAGGACGGTGCCAGTCGCTTTCAGGTATGGCGCAGGCTGATTTTACCGCAGGTGCAGCCGGCGATTGCGGCGCTCGCGATCTTCTCTTTCATTGCGGCATGGAGCGAGTTTATCTTGCCGCTGGTGTTGGCGCCGAGCTCCGAGACGCAGCTGCTCTCGGTGTATCTAGCGGGGCTGCTGACCGATGACTACCTGAGCGACTATGGGTTGCTGAAAGCGGTCGGCCTGTTCTACATCTTGCCGGTAATGGTTTTTTACCTCTTCACGCAGGACAAGCTCATGAACATCTACAGCGGTGCGACGAAGGGCTGATGGAGATCCGGCTGGAACAGGTCTCCAAAGATTTCGACAGTGTTCGCGTCATCGAGGATCTGGAGCTGTTGGTGCACGACGGCGAGATGATTGCCCTGCTGGGGCCGTCGGGCTGCGGTAAGACCACCACACTCTTCATGATCTGCGGCATCCATACTGTCACGGCTGGCCGCGTGTTGTTCGGCGACCGTGATGTGACGCACGTGCCGCCGCAGGAACGCAACGTCGGGGTCGTCTTTCAGTCCTATGCGCTGTATCCGCATCTCGCGGTGGCGGAGAACATCGCGTTTCCGCTGCGTATCCGCAAGGAGGCCAAGGAGGACGTCGAACACAAGGTGAGAAAGATCGCGGCAACACTTCATATCGATTCATTGCTGACCCGCCGCCCCGGACAGCTCTCTGGCGGTCAGCAGCAGCGCGTCGCTCTTGCCCGCGCCCTGGTGCGTGACCCCGCTGTGCTGCTGCTCGACGAGCCGCTGGCCAATCTGGACACCGGGCTACGCCTGGAAATGCGCAGCGAGCTGCGGCGGATCCAGCAAGCAACGGGGAGCACCGCTATTCTCGTTACGCATGATCAGGCGGAGGCCATGAGCATGTGCGATCGCATCGCGTTGATGAACGAGGGTCAGATCGAGCAAATCGCCACGCCATCCGAGATCTACGTGCGACCTCGCAACAAGTTTGTGGCGAGCTTTATCGGCAGTCCGCCGATCGCCTTCTGTAGCGGCGCGGTGAGCGAGAATATGTTCAAAGGTCCGGGATTCAAGTTCGAGCTGCCCGAACGCTTGCAAGCCGCTGCAATCAAGCCCGACAGTGCCGTTACCCTCGGCATACGCCCGGAAGCTTTGCAACCCGGCCTCGATATTCCCGTTTCAGGAATGATCGCCTTCGTCGAGCCGCAGGGCCGCGAAACCCTTTACGGCTTGCAATTGCCTGATGGCAACATGCTGCGATCGGTGCAGGCCGGGGGATCGCGTTTCAAGCTGGGCGAGCACGTACGCTGGGGCCTGGATCGGGAAAGCCTGTTGTTCTTTGACCCGGACGGCAGCGGCATCTGATTCGTTGTCTGATATGCCGGCGCGGGCGGCAGCGCTGAATCGAAATGTTATTCTTCTAGCGCGATTTCCGTTTCGTTTTTTGATCGGGCGACTTCGCCCAACAACCAGTCGCGAAAGGCGGCGATCTTGGAATCGTCTTCGCGCTCTTCCGGGTAGATGAGGTAGTACGCGCTCTCGCTCGGCAGCGTGATGTCGAACGGTGCCACGAGCCGTCCACTCCTGAGCTCACGCGCCACCAGCCTCCTGTCGGCAAGGGCAACCCCCATTCCGGCAAGCGCACCCTCTAGCGTGAGCGGGGTGTTGTGAAACTTGGGGCCACGCTCCGCATTTACGCCGCTGACGCCGGCTGCCTTGAGCCATTGCCGCCATTGGTCAACACGCGGGAGTGCATGTAACAGTGTGGCGCGGCGCAAATCCTGCGGTTGCCGCAATGGTGTCGGCCCCTCGAGCAATGCCGGGCTGCATACCGGCACGAGCTCTTCCACGATTAGCCGGATATTGCGCAATCCCGCGTGATTCGCGTCGCCGTAGCGAATTACGAGGTCGACATCGGAGCGGGAAAAGTCCACGAGCTCGGTGATCGAGCGCACCAGGTTGAGCCGTACCTCGATGCTGGGGTGAGCCACCTGGAAACGCGATAACCGCGGCACCAGCCAGCCGGTAGCGAAGGTCGGCGAGATACTCATGGTCAGCGGCCCGCTGCCCTTCGCGGCCGCCACGCGCTCGGTCGCGCTATCGATCTGGTCCAGCGCGGCGCGAATAGGCGGCAAATAAACCTGGCCCTCCGTCGTTAGCACCACCTGGCGCGCGAGCCGATTGAACAGACGCACCCCCAGGAACTCCTCGAGGGTACGCACCTGATGGCTGACCGCCGACGGTGTCACGTGCAGCTCCTCGGCCGCGCGATTAAAGCTCAGGTGGCGGGCCGCGGCTTCGAAGGTGTGGACCGCATTGAGTGGGGGTAAGCGCCGCATGGCAGTACTTATAGTTGAGAATATTTCAACTATGTGATGAAAAACTATCGTTTGTAAAGCGCTCGAACAGGCACTATATATACATCTGTAGAGATTTTACGTGAAAGTGCAAGAGATCGCAATGTTGTTTCATACATGAGAATTTCTAGTGTTTTGGAGGGTTTTGACATGACGACTAAATTTTTTGACCGACTGCTTGCAGGGCTGCAGCGCTGGAATCGCCGCCGCGCGACCGTACGCGCCCTGAACGGCCTTAACGATTGGCAGCTCAAGGACATCGGAATCTCGCGCGGTGAGATTAGCGGGTTTGTCGAGACCTGGCTGCGGGCGGAGCCGGCGCCGGTGCGAGCGGCCACCCCCGTCGCGGTGGTCACACGGCCTGCGCCGCAGCGTGCCACTGACCATGACGACGAAACGTCGCTGGCCGCGTGAGAGCACGCCAGCAAGCTTGGTTTAAAGACACTCCTCCATCCTATTAACCCTCCCCCTTTGGGGGGAGGGGCCATTTTTTTTAGCCCCAAGAACTTCCTCATTTCTGCGCCCGCGTATGCGCGCATCTGCCGGCCGGGGTTTGGACCGGGGCGCGGTGGTTTTACAGCTCTTTTAGCAGGAACGGCGTCGCCGTGTTTTTTTCTGAGTCGAATTGCGAGCGCTCGGTAAAGTTGACGTGCTTCCCATAGGTGTGCAGCGACAGCGTGACGGCGTTGGATTCGTTGCGCACGGTATGAATTTCCCCCGGCAGCATCGCTACCACGTCTCCATCACCGTAGACACGCTCGCCGTTATGCCGAATCTCGGCGTATCCTGGACGTGATCCGTCGTCCGTACGTTTCCAGAAGATATTTTTTTCCGGACCGTCGACCCCCGCGACCACGGCCCAGGTACCGTGATCGTGCGGCGGTGTACCCCTCCCCGGGAGCCACGCAACGGCAAAGATCGCCAGCGTATGGTCGGCCTCCTCGTGCAGCAAATGCACGCCAAAACCCTGCTCCTCGTCGCACTCGTAGTAGCGCTGATCAAGCCAATCCTTGGACTCGGCCATTCGTTTGGCCAGTGGGCGCACCTGGTGGATGATCGCCTCGTCGTCTTGTGTTTTTGCGGTAATGGCGCGGAGGTCATCCACGTAATCCGATAGAGAATAGGCTGCAGTTACCATCTGTTCCCCTTGTGCAACGTTGAAAATCAGGGCCGACGCTGGTGCCGGCCGCGCGTAGGACATCCGGGATAATACGCTCCCGCGGTCGTCGGCGCGACAGTGGTGCAAGGCCTGCCTATGCCAAAGCTGCCCGGATGTGCGAGCGCTTTATAGCCCTAGGGCGGGATATACTCTAGGCAAGCGGGTGCCCGCAAACGCCGGGCCCAGTAATGGGGCGAGCCGTGAAACACATACCCTTGATAAAGTCTGTAATGACTGCTTTTCCTTACTTCATCGAAGTCGATGCCGGCCTTAAGGCGGCAACGCAGATGATGGAGCGGCATGGGATCCGGCACCTGCCGGTGAAAGACGGCGATCAGCTGATTGGCGTAGTGTCGGACCGGGATATCAAGCGTGCGAAACGAGAGCTTCACGTAAGCGATATCGTGGTCCGCGAGACCTATATCGTCAATCTGACCGAAAGGCTCGACAGCGTGCTGCTGCACCTCGCCCAGCGTCATATCGGCTGCGCGCTGGTGGTGAAGGAGGGTCGATTAGCGGGCATCTTTACCACGACGGATGCATGCAGGGTCTTTGGCGAGTACCTGCGTTCGCTGTTCCCCACCGAGCCCGGCGATGATGTCGCCTGACCCCCCCGAGCGATCGTGTGCTGCAACCGGCCTGGCCTGCTCGGTGCCGTTCGACCTCATTTCCTGAGTAATCGATAGATCGGAGCTTCGGGGCCGGGCGGTGTTCTCGCGTGCCATCCGGCGCGCGGAGCCGGCGTCGGGCAGGGCTAACTTTCCGGGCGCTGTCTGCCGCCGGTCACAGTGGCGGCCTGCGGACCCTCTTCGCCCTGCTCTTCCACATAGTGCACCTCGGTACCGGGATCCAGGTGATCGAAGTCCATGTCGACCAGGCTGTTGCGGTGGAAATAGATCTCGCGCCCATCTGCGGTCTTGAGAAAACCGTAGCCCTCGGCCGGAAAGACTTTGAAGACCGTGGCAAGATTCAGCACCACGTGGTTCTTGATCCCGCCGCGCCGGCGTCGCACGTAATCCTGCAGCCGCCGTTGTGCCGCGTTGAATGCATCTCGGATCGCCACATAGATGTCTTCATGCGAGCTGTGCTCCGGCGGGTTGCGCTTTACGACGATCTCGTTCCCGGGCACGGTCAGGTCGATGCGCACGTGATAAAGCTTGCCCTTATGCCGATGCCGGTGTGGTGATTCGACCATCACGCGGCAGCCCATGATCTGATCATAGAACTGCTCGAGCTTCCCCGCCTTTTCGCGGATGGCGGCCTCAACTGACTCGGAGTGTGGCAAGTCGCGGATGGTGATCTGCAATGGGATTTTCACATCGTACCTCCAAACAAATAAGGCGACGAGAAATCGGGACGGTTTCCTGCGTTTTTGGCCGAAGTTGCACCACGGATATGTTAAACGATTTTAAGGGCTCCATGCGATAGATCTATTGACATGGATCAAAGGTCCAAGACTTCGGGTGTCGTAGAATTTTTAACCAGAAAGATATTTGTTGCAATTTTTTGTGGCCGGCGAAAGCGTCCTGCTGTGGCGATGGGGGCGGGCGGATTATGCAAGGAGGGGAGCGGCGGCGATTGCTCATACCGTGAAAGAATTTCTGGAGCAAAGCGCCGGGGAGTGCGCGGTGGTGCCGCACCCACGCAGCGAATCGAGCCGCCAGACGGCGCACGTGCCCGCGGACCCGCTCGCCGGTGGGGCTGCCCCATGTCTACTGCGAGGCGCACGATCAGGAGGACCTGGTTCGAGTCGATGGCGAGCAGTTCATACGATTGACGAAGGCGGCCCAGTGCGGGCAGTTCAGTCACTAAGGATTTTACCCCCCGATGTTGGGTTGTGTGCCGCCGCCGCAGGCGGCACTTTTTGCGTTGCCCCCTAGCAGGATGTTGAAAAAGGCTATTCATGGCCTTTTCAACTCGCTTTCCCGCGGCACATGTCCGCGGGTCGCTTCATTTTTCAAACACTTACGCGTTCCAAAAATGATGCGGCGCATCCCTGCGGCGCCTAGCAGGGCGTTTTTCAACACTCTGCTAGGATGCAGGTAACTGATTAATATAGAGTCTTGCGCGCCGCCGCAGGGTCAGCGGTGGCGGGTGTTGCGCAAGTGAAGCGCCGATAACGTAATTTGTTACGCCTCAGGATAGGAAATTGGCGTATAGAGATTAAAGAAGGCCGGCTTATTAGTAGTATCTTACCATCATGTCGCTCGTCCTCGAGACTGCATGGAATGCGTACCTTGGTACAGGCAAGTACCGCTTTTTTAGGGTCGAAACCGGACGAGCGACATAACCTCAATCGGTTGAGCCCGCAGTCGTGAGCACTCCAGTGCCCCCGCTGCGGGCAATTTTTTAGCTGCTCACGAGGCCTAAATCCCATTTAAGCTGCCGCACGCAGGCCGAGAAACCGTCACGGCCGACCACGCGCGAAATCTGCAACGCGCCCTGCAAGGTCGCCACCATGAGCAAGGCCTTGTCTTTCGCCGAACCTTGAAACCGGAATAGGCGCTGGTCGCGGCCCTCTCGGAGCGCTTGGGTGAGCCATTGGCGAATCTCCTGGTCCAGGCTGCGGGCCTCCACGCGCATCGCCTCCGGGATCGCGTAGAACTCGGTCTCCAGCATACCCAGCGGACAGACCTTGCCACCGTCCCGCAGGTAACCCCAGGGAATGGTAAAGTAAGCCTCGAGCTTGAGCATGGGGTCGGCGCCGCCTTGGTCCAGCATCTCGATGTAGCGCTGAAAGCGGTGCCGATAGCGCTGGATAACGGCAATGCCGAGATCGCACTTGGTTGGAAAATGATAGTGCACAGCAGCGTTTCTGATGCCGAGTTGCTGGGAGATGTCGTGATAGCTAAAGGCGCTGAAACCGCGGTCCTGCAGAAGCGCCGCCGCAAGGTCCAGGATCTGCTTTCTCGTGTCGGTACGCGGGTGAGCCACAGGTCGGTACAGCCCAAGAATCTTACTTACAGGTAAGTAACGGTTAGTAGCAGGTGGGGTCGTTGTCAAGGCGAGTGCCGTTGCGACAAGGTTGCACCGGCCGGGCTGGCGACGATGGGCGGGGCCGCGCTTTACGCTGACCCATTTCCGAGTAATTTTCTCAGGGATGGGCTGGCTAGCAAGGGCAGCGCCGGCGGGATGAGCGGCCACAAGCTTGAGCCAGGTCAAGGCAGCCGTGGGCCGCATGTCGGATAATACTGACAAATCTGGAATTGGAGCGCAGGCTAGGAGTCGATAGGAGAGGTTTATGGAATCAGAAACACCCACGCAGGCCAAGAAGCGCAGCGCACCGGAGCCGCAAAAGCGGACCACGAAGAAGCCGAAAGCAGCCAAACCGGAGACGGGTAACAAACCCCTATTGACTGCGGATACGGAGCACGAGCTTCCCAGCCCGCAGGCACAGGAGAAAGAGGAACTCGCCGCCTATGAGAAGCTGCGCCAGGAGGTGAAGGAGCTCCTCGAGGATGTGCGCGAAACGGCGAGTGCCGAGACCCTCAAGCAGGCCGTCGACAAGGCTGCAGAAGGTCTCAAGCAGGCCGGATCCTACAGCGCGAACACGCTGAACAAGGCGGCGGGCGTGGTTAAGAAAGACCTCACCGAGGCGGCCGGCAAAATCGGCCCCAAGTGGGACGCGCTCTCGGACAAGGGGACTGACCTGTTTGCGGCCTGGCGCGACCGTGGGAGCGTCTTTCTGGGTTATGCAGCGAGCGCAGTCGGTGACTGGCTGCACGAGGCGGGTGGCAAGCTTAGGCACCGCACCTACAGCGCCGGTGAGGTGACCTACAGCGGGATACTGAAATGCGCCGCGTGCGGCGAGCAGGTGGTGTTGCGTAAACCGGCACACCTCAAGCCTTGCTCCAAATGCCGGCACGCGGTTTTCCAACGACTCTAGCCGAAGCACGTTCGCGCAAGCGCAACGACAGCAGACAGCTCGGAGGAGGTATGGGATGAAGATTACACTCAGTGTCATCAAGGCTGAGGAGAAATTATTGGCATCTTAATCTCGGTGGTAAATTCTGACCGCCGACCGAAGTGTCCTTCGACTGCCAATAAAAAACCGCTCCGATTTCGGTGTTTATGCTGCCTCCCCCTGGCAGCATTTTTTTTTGCCATTAGCTATTCGCTAATAAAAAATAAGTAGTAATGTCGCTTACCGGTCTTAGTGAGAGCTATTTCTCGCGGTTTACCCGTCAGTCAAATTCTGAATTCCACGCAAACGCCGCTGTCCAACCCAGTGACGGAGGTCGGGCCAAAGCGCCACGTTACGGCAACGTAGTACCCAGGAGCCGGCACTGAGCCCGAGCGGTAAAATCGGTGTGATTGCGCTGCGAGCGTCTCCCGACCGGACGACGGCTCAGGCCCGCGCAAGGCCGAGACCGAGGCGCCCGAGGTCTATTTTTGAGCGTTATCGGCCGAAGGCTGGCAGTCGGGATAGGGGATTTCCTGA
>VRUB01000059.1 GCA_019456345.1 Nitrospira sp.
CCCGTTTCTCGCCGATTGGGCGATCCGGGCCTTCGGACCGCCGGAAATCTTTGCGCTCATATTTCTTGGCATTGCCGTTGCTTCGTCGGTAGGAGCCAAGACGCTGTGGAAGGGCTGGTTATCGGTGTTTTTTGGCCTGATGATCGCCACCGTCGGGCTCGATCCGGTTGCCGGTATAGAACGCTATGAATTTGGCTTTGTTTATTTGCTCGCCGGTATCCATTTTATTCCTCTGATCCTGGGCTTTTTTGCCGTGTCCGAGGTATTTGTGCAGGCGGAGAAGCGTGTCGTGGGCACCTATAAGATGCCCGATTTCAGCACGACGCTTCCCACCCTGCGTGAGTTCTGGCAGCTTAAGATCGCCGTCGCGCGATCTGTGCTGGTGGGGTTCTTTGCTGGAATTCTCCCCGGCATCGGCGCCACGCTCGCCGCATTCTTGAGTTACAACGAGGCCGTGCGCTGGTCAAAGACACCAGAAAAGTTCGGCAGCGGTGAACTCGAAGGCGTGGTGGCGTCCGAGACCGCCAACAACGCCGCCACCGGCGCCGCTATGATTCCGCTGCTGGCGCTTGGGCTTCCCGGTGGGGCGCTCACGGCGATGATGATCGGCGTCTTCCAGATGCACGATATGGAACCGGGGCCACTGGTGTTCACCCACAGCGCCGACCTGGTGTGGGTCGTGTTTGCTGCCATGTTCTTTGCCAACATCGCCATCTTTGTGCTCGGATACCTGGAGGTAAAAACGGTCACTCAGCTCTTGCGCATTCCGTTCCAATTCCTCGCCCTCGCTATCTTGCTGTTGTCGACGGTCGGCGCCTACGCTGTCCGTAGCCTGGCGATGGATGTATTGGTGATGTTCGCGGCCGGGATCATCGCATTCTTCCTGCGCCGATCCGGCTATTCCGTGGCGGGGATCATCTTGGGCGTTATTCTGGGCAAACTGGGCGAACAGAACTTCTCCCAGGCCATGCAGATGGTGAGTTATGATTTTATTGAGTTCTTAACTCGGCCGATCGTCGCCATCCTGATGTCAGCCGGGATGCTGACAATCGTGATGAATGTTTACCGGGCATTCAGGGGAACACGCCGCCGGGCTGAGATCGAGGATTGAGTTAAAGCGGCTCCCAACACCTCTCTGCGCTCTTATTGTCCGTGTCGGAAGTCGATCATCGCGCCCGCATTTTCTGGCTAAGTGCCGACGCCGGCGCAACCAGCCTGAAGACCGGTCCATGCAGGAATTGTACTTCCAACCAATTTAATACTAATGTTTGCGGTACAAGTGTGGCCTGCGTGCATATACGCGGGCTGAGGACGGGAGGATAATTAATATGAACCCATTACGCAGACGAGCGGTCTTCATCCTGGGTGCCTTGCTGGCGTTGAGCCCCTGGGCAGTCGGGTTCGCGGACCAGCGACCGGAGAAACCCAAGAACTATCCGCTGCGTCCGGTGGCCCTCATTGTCCCGTACGGCAATGGCGGTGGGTCCGATCAGCTGAGTCGCACCATGGCACTGGCCGCTCAAAAGGCCCTTGGCGTCGGTGTGTTGGTGGTGAACCGGCCGGGCAACGCCGGCGCCGCCGCCATCCCCGGTTTCATGAAGGCACGTCCTGACGGCTATACCGTCATAGAGCATACAGACGATGTGGCCGCGCTCTATGTGTCCGGGCAGATCAAGGAGAACCCCGTCAAGGATTGGACGCCGCTTGCGATCGCGCAGATCACGTTCAGTCAGATCTACATCCGTGCCAATGAGAATCGATTTACGGACTGGAAATCCTTTGTCAAGTACGCGAAGCGCAAGGGTGGCCGGGTCACGATCGCGAATGTCAGCAGCGCCACCTCGATGGAACGTATTAATATGATACTGTTGGAACGTGCGCTCGGATTCAAGACGCAACAAATCAGTATTGACCAACCCGCAGAGCGGTATCGCGCCCTGATCGCGGGCCAGGTCGACGCCCTGTTCGAGCAGCCCGGCGACATCCGCACTTTTTTGGACACAGGGAGAATGAAGCCGATCCTGACATTTCTGCAAGAGCGCCCGGCGGCCTTCGGCGATGTGCCTTCATTAAAAGATGTCGGTGCGAATTTCACCCCGATATTGCGCTTTCGCGGATTCTTCGCCCGCAGCGACGTGCCTCAAGACCGGCTGCGGTATCTCGAGTGGGCGTTCGCGCAGGGATTTAAATCGGCCGAGTTTCAGGCCTTCAATCAGAAGAAGTTCATGAACCTCATCAACAGCTACCGCGACACCGCCGGCGCCACACAGCTGATCGCCGAGCAGATCGCCGTGTTCAGGAAGGTCTACAAGCAGATCGGCTTGGTCAAGTAGCTGTCGACCGCCGGGGGCCCGAGCCTCGCCCGCGGCGCTCGCTGGCCGGGGAACCACTGGCCTGTGTGTACGTCCCCGGCTCGAGCGGCGCGCTTGTGCGAGTAGTGCTTGGTGTTGCGCCATTCGTTACGGTCGCGCGGTGATAGCTGTACAATCCTCGATACTTTTATACAAACGCGCGGTCATCCCGATGCATGGAGCGCCGCGCCCTGGTACGATAGCCGAAATCATATTCACGCAGGTCGGGCGCCGTCGCACCCGGCGCAATCCGCACGCGAGCAGTGATGCAGGAACGCACATCCGGCAGCAATAACAAGAGTACACCCGCTGCAGGGTCCCAGGCGCTTGCCGATGCCCCGAGCTTCGCCGACGTGCTGGATGCGGCACAGCGCCTGCGCGGTAAGGCGGTCGTGACACCATTGCTGGAATCGCCCGCACTCAACGCGCTGGTCGGCGGGCGCTTGTTGATCAAGGCCGAGGTTTTGCAGCGAACCGGAGCGTTCAAGATTCGTGGGGCGTATAACAGCCTTTCGCGTCTGCAACCGCAGGCGCACCAGTGCGGTGTGGTGGCCTGCTCCTCCGGTAACCACGCGCAAGGGGTGGCCGCCGCCGCGCAAATCCTCGGTATGCCGGCACTCATTGTCATGCCGTCCGACGCCCCCGCGATCAAGCTCGCCAATACGCGATCCTACGGCGCCGATGTGCACTTGTATGATCGCTACCGCGACAACCGTGAAGCGATTGCCGAGCGGCTGGCGACAGAACGCCACGCCGTTCTCGATCAAACGTTCGAGGACCCGAAAGTGATTGCCGGCCAGGGCACGGTTGGGCTGGAGATTGCGGAGCAGGCGCAGTCGCAGAGTGCTGCGCTCGATGCGGTGCTGGTACCGTGTGGCGGCGGCGGTTTGATTTCCGGCTGTGCCATCGCGCTCGCTGAGCGCAGCCCGGGCACTGCCGTGTTTGCGGTCGAACCCGAGGGGTTTGACGACACCGCACGCTCATTGGCTGCGGGCAGACGTGTACGCAATGATGACGAGGCACGTTCGATGTGTGACGCACTGCTGGTGCCGACTCCGGGGGCGTTACCGTTCAGCATTAATAGGCGGCTACTGGCAGGAGGGCTCGTGGTCAGTGATGCAGAGGTGGCGAGCGCCATGGCGCTCGCGTTTCGCCACCTCAAGCTGGTGGTGGAGCCGGGCGGGGCGGTGGCGTTGGCCGCGGCACTGAGCGGAAGGTATGATTGTCACGGTCGAATCGTGGCCGTCGTTTGCTCCGGTGGTAACGTCGATCCCGACGCCTTTTGCCGGGCGTTGCGGCAGGCCGGCACCACAGCCGATTCGAACTCGCACCGGCCCGCAGGGGAGAAATCATGAGTGAGCATGCCGCATTCGCGTCCTCCGAAACCGCTTCACCAGAGATCCGGGTCGTCAGCGAGCTGGTCGCCCGCGCCCGCAAGGCCATGCAGGCGTTTGCCGATGCCAATCAGGGACGTGTGGACGAGGGCGTTACTGCATTGGCCTGGTCGATTTACAAGCCCGAGCATGCAAAGGAGCTCGCCGAGGCCGCGGTGCAAGACACCGGGCTCGGCAATGTCAGCGACAAGATCACAAAGAATCAGCGCAAGACATTTGGCACCTTGCGCGATCTATTGCGAGTCAAGACAGTCGGCGTGATCGAGAATGACTCGGCGCGCGGCATTGTCAAGTATGCGAAGCCTGTGGGTGTGGTAGCGGCGATCTCGCCCTCGACCAATCCCGCGGCGACACCTGTGAACAAAGCGATGATGGCGATCAAGGGGCGCAATGCCATCATCATCGCACCGTCGCCGGCAGGTTGGCCTACGACAGCGCGGGCGGTCGAGCTGATGCGCATGGAGCTTGAAAAGATCGGGCTGCGCGCGGACCTGGTACAGGTCCTGCCGGCACCGGTGAACAAGGCGCTCACGCAGGCGCTGATGAAGGCCTGCGATCTGGTGGTCGCAACCGGCTCGCAAAACAACGTACGAAGCGCCTACAGCAGCGGTACTCCGGCAATCGGGGTCGGCACCGGCAACGTGCCCGTGATCATCGACAGCAGTGCCGATCTCGACGACGCGGCGCAAAAAATCTGTGCCTCGAAAATATTCGACAACGCGACCTCGTGCTCTTCGGAGAATTCGCTGGTAATCGTCGATGATGTCTACGACCACGCCATCGCTGCACTCAAGGCGGCCGGTGGCTATCTCGCTACGGCTGACGAAAAGCAAGCAATCAAGGATGCGCTATGGGTCGACGGGCGCTTGAACCGCAAGCTCGTCGCCAAGGATGCCGGCGTCTTTTCGCGTGAGGTCGGTTTGCCGGAGGCCGCGCGGCAGGCACGTTTCTTCATGGTGGAAGAGCAGGGCGTTGGTCGCGATTACCCGTTCTCGGATGAGAAGCTCTCGCTGGTGCTGACCCTATATCGGGTGGGCGATTTCGAGGCGGCGGCGAGGCGCACACAAGAGATACTGAACTACATTGGCCGCGGACACTCGTGCGGGATTCACACCAAGGACATGGATCATGCGCGCCGCCTGGCCGGGGAAATCGAGGTCGTGCGGGTGCTCGTGAATCAGGCCCACACTTTTGGTAACGGCGGCGGTTTCGACAATGGCCTCAACTTCACGCTCAGCATGGGCTGTGGTACCTGGGGCGGAAACAGCATCAGCGAGAATCTGAACTATCGCCACTTTATCAACATCACCCATCTGTGTACGGTGATCGCCGAGGACAAGCCGGCCGAGCAAGACCTGTTCGGTGCATACTGGTCGCGCTACGGTAGGTGACCGGCATGAACTTCGAGGAACACGCCGGTAAAGCGCTGCTGGCCGCGGCTGGAATTGCGATACCCGAAGGGAGGCTCGCCACCAGCGCCGACGCTGCGGCGCGTGCGGCCGCAGAGCTTGGTGCCGTCGTGATCAAGGCGCAGGTACCGATTGGAAAGCGCGGTAAGGCCGGGGGCGTGCGAACGGCCGATAGTCCCACGGCGGCGCGCGCGCGCGCGGCGCAAATCCTCGGCATGGAGATCGGCGGCCATCGCGTCGAGCGCGTGCTGGTTGAGCAGCGCTTCGATATCGCGCGAGAGCTCTACGCGGCTGTCCTGAACGACCCCGCCTGCAAATCACCCCTGGTGCTGTTTTCAACGCTGGGCGGCATGGACATCGAAGAAGTGGCAGCTAAGCAACCTGATGCGGTACGGCGCACGCCGGTAGACATCCGCGCGGGGTTTGACGAGGACGCTGCGCGCGCTTTGATCCGAGGGCTCGCGCTTGGCGACGCCGAGCCGCGCTCGGCGACGTTACTGGCGCAGTTGTACCATGCCTATCGCGCCAACGACGCCGAGCTGCTGGAGATCAATCCGCTTTCCTTGACCGACGACGGTGAGCTCGTGGCACTGGACTGCAAGTTCGTGATGGACGACTCCGGTGCCCAGCGCCGTCCGGAGCTGGCGGCGCAAGGCGTCTCGGATGCCGCGACCGAGCTCGAACGGCGCGGTCGCAACCTCGGGCTGCGCTTCATCGAGCTCGACGGCGAGGTCGGCGTGCTCGCCAACGGCGCCGGCTTGACCATGACGACACTCGATGTCATCGCCCGCCACGGTGGTCGTGCGGCCAACTTTCTCGAAATCGGGGGTGATGCCTATGTCAAAGGTAAGCCGGCGTTGGAGCTGGTGCTTGCCAACCCACGCGTGAAGAGCCTGTTGATCAACTTCTGCGGCGCGATCGCACGCACCGATGTTATGATGGAAGGGGTCGTGGCCGCCTGGGAAGCGCTCAGGCCGGAAGTACCCGCGTTTTTCACCGTGCATGGGACCGGTGAAGACGAGGCCATCCAGATGCTGCGCGAGCGACTGGGCATCGAGCCTTATGACGCGCTCGACAATGCCGTGCAGGCCGCGGTGGAGGCAGCGCGATGATTGTGCGCGGGACGGACCGTGTGCTGGTCCAGGGTATTACCGGACGCCAGGCGAGCTTCTGGACCGAGCGCATGCAGGCCTACGGCACGCGGGTTATTGGCGGGGTCAATCCGAAGAAGGCCGGCACGACGCATTGCAATGTGCCGGTATACGGGAGCGCGCGCGAGGCAATGGAGGCTCGGCGCTTCGAGGCCTCGGTGATCATCGTTCCGCCGCTTGCGGTGTGCGCGGCGGCGCTCGATGCAATCGAGGCGGGGGCCCAGAAGCTGGTGGTGCTGACCGAGCATACGCCGGTACAGGACGTGATGGTTTTGCTGGCGGCGGCACGTGACAACGGCGCGCGCGTGGTCGGACCGAACACAGCCGGGCTTGTGACGCCAGGGGAATGCTTTGTCGGTTTCATGCCGGCTTTCAATGAGCGCATATTCCGTCCTGGGCAGATCGGCGTGATCTCACGCAGCGGCAGCCTCGGCACGCTGGCGTGCCTGTACCTGTTGCGCGCCGGCCTCGGCCAGTCGGCATTCATAGGTATCGGCGGCGATCCGATTCTCGGGACTACCATGCGCGATGCGTTGGTGGAGCTCGATCGCGATGAGCGCACCGATGGTGTCCTGTTAGTGGGCGAAATTGGCGGTGTGACGGAGGAGGATGCGGCGGAGTATGCCGCGGACATGAAAAAACCGGTGGTGGCCTTCATTGCCGGCGGCGCCTCGCCGCCGGGCAAGCGTATGGGCCATGCAGGCGCGATCGTGATGGGCACGAGCGGATCCTACGCCTCCAAGCGAGCGGCGCTGGAACGCGCCGGCGTTAACGTGCTCGGTACGCCCTCCGACGTAGGCACCGCCATGGCGGAGGCACTCAAATAGCCATCATGGTGTAACCCTTGGCCGCTCGTTCTTGATGCCGAAGCCGGACGTTTACGACCAAGAATTCAAAATCTATCATGCAGGCCATACAGGTATTCGATTACGGCGAGCGCGACGCGCTGAGACTCGCTGACGTACCCCCGCCCGTGCCGGGCGAAGGTGAGGCGCTGGTGCGGCTGCGTTACGCCGGTGTGAACTTCATCGACGTCTACATGCGCAAGGGCTTGTACCGGCACTCCGACACCTATGGCGCGGAGCTGCCGATCATACTCGGCATGGAAGGCGGCGGCACCGTGGCCGCGGTCGGACCGGGGGTCGGTAAAGTCAGGCCTGGCGATCCCGTCGCGTACTGTTTAAGCCGCGGCAGTTACGCCCAGTATGCGATGGTACCCGCCTGGCGGCTGGTCAAGGTCCCCGGCGCCGTCCCGCTCGAGATCGCCACGGCGCTGATGCTGCAGGGTTGCACGGCGCATTATCTTTCGCACTCGTTGTTTGCGCTGGGTCCGGATCATACGTGCCTGTTTCACGCTGGCGCTGGCGGGGTGGGGCAGCTGTTCATCCAGCTTGCGCGCTCGCGTGGCGCTCGCGTGCTGACGACGGTGGGGAGCGCGGAGAAGGTCGACATTGTGCGCAATCTTGGTGCCGAGCCCATCCTTTATAAGGAGGTCGACTTTCACCAGGCGGTCATGGATCTTACTGGCGGGCGCGGCGTCGATGTGGTCTACGATTCGGTGGGTAAGGACACGATCGATCGCAGCATTCGCTCGCTCAGGCGCCGTGGGGTGTGCGCGAACTTCGGTGGAAGCTCGGGCATGGTCACCGATATCAAGCCACTGGACCTGGCCGAGGCGGGTTCGGTTTTTTTCACGCGCCCGCATCTTGCGCATTACCTGGCCGATGCCGAAGAAATTGCCGACCGCGTTACCGACTTATTCGGTGCGGTCGAGCGTGGCGAGCTTCACGTCACCATCGATCGTATATTCCCTTTAGCTCAGGTGGGCGACGCACACGCCACGATCGAGGCGCGGCAGGCCAAGGGCAAGCTGCTGCTCGCGATCCCGTCACCGGCATGACACGCCGCATTGTCGGCGATTCAATGCCGGTGATTGGCGATCCGCCGGAGGATGTGTGGTGAGCGCCAATCGCACAGCGCGTACCCGGTCGCGCGCCACGCTTGCAACCTGTGGCACCGCGCATTTCCTGCACGATGGCTTCTCCGACGCGCTTTACGTGTTTCTCCCGCTGTGGGCGCAGGCATTCGGACTTTCCCTCACCCAGGTCGGCGTGCTCAAGGCCGTTTTCACCGGTGCGCTCGCGGGTTTCCAGCTGCCCTCGGGATTCCTCGCCGAGCGATTGGGCGAGAGACTGGTGCTGGCTGTTGGCACCGTGATTGCGGGGCTCGGATTCATTTTGCTCGGTTTCGCCGACGGATTTTACGCGCTTATCTTGTGCCTGCTCGTGACGGGGCTAGGTTGCGGGACACAGCACCCACTGTCGTCGGCATTGGTGGCGCGCGCCTTCGTAAACGAAAGGCGCCGCACCGCACTCGGTATGTATAACTTCACGGGAGACCTCGGCAAGGTCGTAGTGCCGGCGTCGATCGCCGTGGGTGCCGCGACGATCGGTTGGCGCGGTAGTGCCATCGCCTACGGTGCAATCGGCGTGGTCGCGGCGATTGGTATTTTCTTTGCGCTAAAGGGCTTACAGGCCGGATTTTCGCCTGCACGGGGCACGGCCCAGCACGCTTCCGCCAAGAACGCGGGGTGGGGTATCCGCCATCGACGTGGGTTTGCATTGCTGTCGGTGATCGCCGTGATCGACTTCTCCACGCGCACTGGGTTTCTCACGTTTTTGCCGTTTCTGCTGATCGCCAAGGGCGCCCAAGTCGAGACGGTCGGTCTCGCGCTTGCGCTCGTTTTTGGCGGCGGCGCTGCCGGAAAGGTGCTTTGCGGAATGGGCGCCGCACGCTTTGGGATCATCCGTACGGCAGTACTGACCGAGCTTATAACCGGCGCCGGCATAGTGTTGCTTGTGGGTATATCACTCGTGCCGGCGCTGGTGTTGCTCCCGCTGGTCGGTTTTGGCTTGAACGGCACGTCCTCCGTGCTCTACGGCACCGTGGCCGAGTTCGCGGCACCGGAGCGTCAATCGCGTGCCTTCGGCCTCTTTTACACGGTCGGTGTAGGCGCGAGCGCGCTCGCGCCGCTCGTCTACGGTGTTGCCAGTGATCTCGCCGGTGTACCCGTCACCCTGGTCATTGTCGCGCTGGTGGCGCTGACAAGCATTCCGTTATTTCGCCTTCTGAGCGCGTCGCTCGCCACCGCGCGCGCGGAATTGGCGTAATGGCCTGCGCACGAAAACGCACAAGTGTTGCGCACCTGACGTCGTTGCCTTGGACCGTGCGACAATGGAATTGATCATTGATTGAGCTCGGTACTAATGTTTTGCTTTGGTGTGCCGTCGTGCTGTTCAGCGCCGGTGCGGTAAAAGGCATTCTGGGTATCGGTCTGCCGGTCGTCGCTATTCCACTGCTCGCGCTGGTTATGCCGGTGCCGCAGGCGGTGGCGCTGATGCCCATTCCGATCGTCATATCCAACATCTGGCAGGCGTTTCATGGCGGTTATTTTCTCCCGGCGTGGCGGCGTTTCTGGCCGCTGATACTCGGCCTGGTCGTGGGAACCGTTATCGGGGTGAAGCTGCTCGCGAGCGTCGATCCGCGCGCGCTGTACATCGTGATCGGCGTGGTTGTGATGGTGTTTGCGCTCACCAGTTTCTTTAGTCCACGGCTGCGCCTGCCGGCGCACGGCGAGCGCTGGCTGGGCCTCGCCATCGGGCTGGCGAGCGGGGTGATCGGCGGCATGTCCACCATTTACGGACCCGCGCTCATCATGTTCCTCATCGCCCTGCGTTTGCCCAAGGACGAATTTGTCGGCACGATTGCGACGTTCTATCTTTCCGCGGCTGTTCCGCTTACGCTGGCGCTTGGCGCCTTTGGCGTTATGGGTACGCGCGAGCTTATCGCCTCGACGCTGGCGACACTGCCGCTTTTCATCGGCGTACTGGGCGGCCAGCTGTTGCGCACGCGCCTCAACCAGGAGGCGTTTCGCAAGGGCCTGTTGGCGATGTTGTTGGTTGCCGGCCTGGTGCTAATTAAGCGGGCAGCATTTTAGTTGCCTGTCACCTACAGATAAGCAATGAAAACCTGGGATGAGGTCAGGACGTGGCGCGCCGTGATCCGCAAAAAGCTGATTGAGCGGCGCGCCCGGATCAGCGCCGAGCAGCATCGGCGCGATTGCCGCCGAATAGAGGCAACGCTCACACCGATCCTTCGAAAATTCCAAGCCAAGACCATGGGGTTTTATTGGCCGGCGCTGGAAGGCGAGTTCGATCCGCTGCCGTTGGTGCGCCCGTTTCTTGAATCCGGCGGCACGGTCGCGCTACCGGTGTTTGAAAGCCCCGGCGCCCCGATGCAGTTCTGCCGCTGGGCGCCGGGGTGCCCGCTTGTGCCCGGCGCCTTCAAGATCCCGATGCCGAAGGAGCGCGAGGTCGTGACACCCGATGTCATACTGGTGCCGGTCATCGGAATTGATCAGCACGGATATCGCCTGGGTCTGGGTGCCGGGTTGTATGACCGCACACTGGCGGTGCTGGATCCCAGGCCCTATGCGATAGGAATTGGCTTCGAGTTCCAGCGGCTTGAGACCATTTATCCCCAACCCGTCGACATGCCCATGGATCTCGTTGTCACGGAAACCGGTCAATACGTTCCGGAGCACTGATCCTGATCGCTGAGCCCGTTCAGGCTGGTCATTCTACGTGCACGGATGATAGGGAGGCCCGTTCTCAGTCGTCATGCCAGGGAAACGGGGCGAGCCTCGCCAATGGCTCGGAGATTTCGTAGACGCTGTTGACCGCGAGCTCGTGATCGAAGGACAGACCGTCGCGTTCGGCGCGTCGGCGCAGGCGCTCCTCGTGGAACTGCAATACATCTGTGGGAATAGGCATCGATGCCGGATCGAAGATCCGCAGGTACCCATCGACGTCGCGCGCCGGGAGAACGCGGCTTTTGACAAACCGATTGGGCGACCACGGAATGTCCAGCACCCCTGCCTCGAAGGCACGGACAGTCCCGACGGCCACATCCCCGTCGCCCATCTCCAGTACCTTATCGACGACCGGACGGACTTCGCGCCGCATCAGATCCTTCTCACGCTCAAACTCGGCCAACCCATCCAGGCGTATGTTGCGCGCAAGGTAAATTGCCATGCGCGTCATCCGGAGACCCTCTGCATTGACCTGCGGCGTCGGCAGCCCGAAGGCCTCATGAGTGCTTTTGGTAGTCACGCTAACCGCCCCGCCGATTGCAGCCAGTGTTCCACCATAAGCGATGAGCGCAGCACACTGTGCCTCATCATGGGGCCATGCGCCCATCCAGTGAAGCGAAATGACAGGCGTAAACACGTCGTGGTAATCAAGCCGCTGCAGATACTCCTGGGCCAGCTCGCCACACACCTGGATTGCGGCGGCGTCCTGAATCAGGTGCAGTGTTTGCCCGAGCTCGAGCCCGTAGTTGCGCACCCCCTGCGCCGCGGCCAGCAATGTATCGAGCACGCCTATGATAATGGCGATGGACGGCGGAATGTTCGTGCCGGTGAGAAAACCGGGTTGGCGCCGGTGCAGCTCCACACCGTGATCCTGGTAAAGCGCGGCCAGTCGATCGAGGTACTGGTAGTTACGGATGCCGTCCTCGATCGAGATTTCTTTCGTGTACGACACGGTATAGGCAATCCCCGACCCGAGATAGCCAGTGTAACCGGCGGCGAAACCGATCTCGGAAGTAAGTTTCGGCATGGCCGTACCCGATAAAACGATTGCCGGCTTGTCGATGGCCTCGATCAGGCGTCGGCAGGAAGTGACGCCGTAGTTCACGATAGGCAGCCCGTTCAGCATCGAGCGCCCCTGTCTTTTCGACTCTTCTATGCCTTTTTGCGCCTGCGCGAATTGTTCGTTGCGGGTGTAGCTGTCGGTGGTGGTGGGCACGACATCGGCCAGCCCTTCCTTGTCGAGTGTTTGCATCAGCTCGATCTGCAGCTCGAGCGTGCTGAAGCCTCCGCGCGGCTGTGTCAGGCAGCGGCGCTGCGCGACAGCCTGACGCATCACCCAGGCCAGTCGTTTGTGTTGTGGCAACGCCCGGTGAAATGCGACCGCATCGTCGAGGTCCACCTGTGCGCCCGTGGGCCAACGCGCCAGGTTCTCGCGGCGCATGCGCGCAAACACATCATCCGGGATCCGCTGCTGCGACAGTGGTAGGCGCCGGCGCAACGGTTTATTAGAGGATAGAGCTTTGCCCATGTTGTTCTTCCTGACCGAGGGGCCGGATATGCTGCAACGCGAGTGTCAAGGCCGCCTTCGGTTCCACCGCCGCGAGCAGGCCGCAGGCGTACAACAGATACTCCCGGTCCAGCAATAACCGGGCGTTCGCGGGTCTCAGTGACAGCGGCTCCTTCGGGTCTGCCAGCGCCATTGCCAGAATTTCGCCCGGTTTTGTGCTGTAGGCAAGCGCGCCGCCGGTGCCGATGACCGAGCCAACGTCGCCCAGGTCCTTGCCGCGCTGCACGCTCACCGGGCCGGTCACAGTATAAACCGTCTCTGTCGTGCCCGCATGGCGGCGCACCGCGAGCCGCACGGCGGCACGGGCGAGCGCATGATCGACCGCGTGCTCCTCACTACTCTGGGGAAGCCATTCAATTTCTTCATGGGCGCGTTGTACCAGGGTTGCAAGCCGTGCAGCCGACAGTCCGGCGTCGGCGGCGATAGCCTCAATCCCAGCGGCTTCCAGGATCGAGGTCGCATTGTGACGCATTCCCAGATCGCCCTCGACCGTCCTTTTGACATGGGGCTCGGGCAGGCCTCGCCGCACGGCGCCCGCCTGCGTGGGCTCACCGGAGCACACGGAGTGGATATCGGTCGTGGCGCCGCCGACGTCAACCACCAGCAACGGCCCCAGCCCGTCGTGTCCGCGACAGCCCTCGGCGAGCAACCGTGCACCCTCCAGCACGGCTGCGGGTGTGGGCATCAGCACCTGATCGAACATCTCGAGCGCCCGGTCAATGCCCTTGGCATGCACAATACGATCGATAAATACCTGGCGAATGGCTTCGCGCGCCGGCTCGATGTTAAGCTCGCCGAACTCCGGCATCACATTCTCGGTGACCATGACCGGCTTGCCGGCGCCATCGAGTATCGCCTGCACGTCATCAGCGGCGACGCGATTGCCCGCGACAATGATGGGGCACTGCAACGATGAGCCTGCCAAGGTGCGCGCGTTGGCGATGAGTACATCGCGATTGCCGCCATCAGTGCCGCCGGCGAGCAGTATAATGTCGGGCGCAAGCTCGGTGAGCTTTTTCGTGTCGGCGCCCGTGATCTCATAGGCGAACGTGCCGACCAATCTTGCCCCCGCCCCCAGCGCCGCCTGGCGCGCCGCCTCCGCGGTCAGCTCGCGCACCAACCCGACCGTGACCATGCGCAAGCCGCCGCCGGCGCTGCTCGAGGCCAGTCGGTGACGGAAGGCGGGTAATTCCCCGATACGCTGCTCCAGGTCCTGCAGCGCAGCTTTCAGCCCGACTGTAATGTCGGTGGCGACCGTGGACGGCCCCTGGCCCGTGCCGATCAATCGCGCGCGACCGAGATCGACCGCACGCAGCTTGGTGTAGGTGCTGCCGAAATCGATCAGCAATGCGGCGCTCATGGTTTTGCTGTCCCGGGACTGCGCGTTGCATCCGCACGTGCCTTGAAATCGCGATCGAGTGCCGTGATGATTTCGTCGGTGCGCGTACCCGGCGGAAATGCGCGGTCGAACCCCATGTCCAGAAAACGATGCTCGACCTCGCCCCAGGGCTGCTTGCCGACGACCAGGTTCCCGCCGACATAAATAAGAATATCCGCGAGCCCGGCCTCGATGCAAAGCTCGCGGAAGCCGCGGCAATCGAGCTCGCCCTGGCCATAGAGTGACGAGATCATAATGCCGTCGGCCGCGGTTTCCACCGCCGACTTGACGAAGGCCGCGGCCGGCGTCAGCGCGCCGAGTGTCACCACCTTGTAACCGGCCTTCTCCAACGCCATGCTCAGGATGCGGTTGCCGACGATGTGAGTATCGGAGCCGATCACGCCGGTGACCAATGTCCGTGGCGAATGTGGCGCGGCGGCATTCATGCTGGTGGAAATGTCTCGCTCGCCCGGGCATATCGCGCGACGACCGCCTGGTCGATGGCCGGGCGAAAGTCCGGATCAAGCCGGATGCAACCGTGCTCCACCGTGAGCGGGCGCTGCAAGAGCGAACCGTTGGTTTTGAGGAACCCGTTCATCTCGCCGGCATTGCGAATCTGGCCCGGGACCATGCAGGCCTCCATCCAGCAGCCGATATCGCACGCCACGCCGTTGCCCAATACCGGTTCCATGCTACGGGCCCGGATGTGTGTAAGCGCTTGGGCCAGACGCCAAAAGCTGCCCGCTTTCATGAGCTTGAACTTAATATAGGACGCCACACCGAGCTCGGCCGCCCGGTCCACATCGGCTAGATCGTAGATCGACTCATCCAGCATCAGCGGCACGCGCGATACGTCAGCGACCGACTGCGCCGCGTTCCAATCGCCGGCGGCGCAGGTCTGCTCGAGCAGCTCGATACCCTCGGGGTCGAGGGAGCGGGCAAAGCGGCACGCCTCTTCACGGCCGTAACCCTGGTTGGCGTCGAGCCGCAAGCGTGCGCGCCCGCCAACCAGTCGCTGGATGAGGCGCACGCGCGCCAGGTCGGTATCGACATCAAAACCGATCTTGACCTTCAGCGTGTCATAGCCTTGATCGATCAACCCGTCAATCTCTCGCGTGAGCGCGTCGGCGTCGGTGGCATGCACCAGCGCCAGCAGCGGGACCACGACCGGTTTGTCTGTGTTCAGGTACGCGCTGCGCTCGAGCATCTCTACGGCTGTATTCAACGCGGTTACGGTAAACGGTGCCACCGCCCTCGATCCGTCGATAATATTCTTGGCGGCGTGAAAGGACTCACCGGCGATGCGCGACGCCAGTGCGCACGCCAGACGCCAGCTTTGCTCGATGCTCTCGTTTGTGTAGCCCGTGAGCAGTGTGGCCTCACCGAGGCCGGTGCGCCCATCCCCGGCCTGCGCTTGCACCAGCACGGTATCGAATGCCCGGATCTCGGCCAGCGACAGCTTGTACGGTGTCGTCAGTGGCACCTTCAGGCGGTGCAGGGTTATCCTCCGGATGGAGCCGTCTCGCCGATGATGCGCGTGCGGGGACATCTGGATCAGCCGCACTCAAACAAGGGCATCGGCCAGCTCGGCAAAGTCCTTCACCGTCACGTCCGGTACGTATGGCGTATCTTCATACGGCAGCGCATAACGATTGACGAACGCGCCGCGATTGCCGCACATGCGCGCGCCCATGACGTCGAATGAGTTGGACGAGACCATCATGACCTCGTGGGGCTCCAGCCCGAGGATGCGCGCCGCGCCGCGGTAGACGGCCGGATGTGGCTTGAAAGCACCGAACACGTCTACCGATATGACCTCATCGAAGTCATATTCGATGCGGTTGGCTACCAGATGGTCGAGGAATGAGCGATCACCGTTTGAAAGTGCAACCAGCCGGAAATCTAATGCCAGGCGCGGTAGCACGGCAACCACGTCCGGAAAGGGTTTTAACTGCTGCCACGCGCGCATGAACTGCTCGACCTCTGCGTTGGTGAATTCCACGCG
>VRUB01000247.1 GCA_019456345.1 Nitrospira sp.
AGACAGGGCCGGGATGCATATGCTTGCCCCCAACAAACTCGGCCGGAATGCCAAAGTGTTTAACGATCACCTCCTTGCCTTCCACTCCCTGGAGCGGGGCTTTGTGTAGTGTCTTGGCTCGAGCCTTCGTGACATATTCCTCGGCGCCAGCTGCTTGAAAACTTGCCATTCCCGTTAGCATGCCTAATGCCAGTGTGGTGCCAAGTAAAAGTTTCGTTTTCCTCATTGTTTTCTCCTCTCATCAACATGAACCCGGCAAGGCAACATGTGCCTACCGTTTGTTATGGCCCACGAGGCGGTGAACGAAGGTCAATGCCTAGATTTCTTCGCCCAGCCACCGCTGTGGTCCGCCGAAAGCATTGGTTGGCGCCCATACCTTGAGCACCCGTTCAATCATATAGAAACTAACACGAGGCGGGAAGTGACACCAAGAGACGAACGGCAAAGCTATTCCAAAGTTATCGCTCAGATTGGTGCTGAGTGTCCGTATATGAACTCCTCCTCGGTTTGCAAGCATTCCGTTTGATCTCGGTGCGGTACGACTGCTCACGTATATCCGGCCTCTAACGGTGGCATCGACCGATGCCGGGCTATGATGGGCTATTCGCGCACTCGCTCCCTATTGCTTTGTCGTGCTGCTCGCACGTGGACATTCTCGGGTTCCGCCGGCGCCGGTTTGATCTGTTCGCCATCGTTTGAATTGCTTTGCAATCGTGGGTGAAACGCTCCTCCTTACACCGTGATTATTCGGTCTGCGGATTTTGGGGCTCGGCTCCTAACCCGATTCTGTTGGTAATCGGTGCCATTTCTAATCATGGCCCAGGCCATGCGGGCGGTCTTGTTGGCCCGGATCACCGCGGCCACATCGGGGTGGCTTCGCGCTTGTGAGACGCATTCTAATGTAGGCGTCGCTCGCATTTGTGACCTGGGTCACATGTGGAGGCCGATGGTTCACCGGGTATCGACGCCGCCATGGGCACGGCGAGCGGCCCCAGGTGGGGCAGGAAGCCCCTGTGCGCGGGGTGCGCACAGGGGCAGATCGAAAACTAGGAAAGGAACTCTGCTACCGTCTGGTTAGGTCGTGAGGATACCGACCACCACCAGAGCAATAAAAGCCGCGACAAGAAACATCCAGGCCTTGCTCTTCGTGGGGGTGGTTTCCTCCTGGGTGGATTTGGACATCATGATATTCTCCGTCATTGTGCAATCGGTTTTGGACCTGGACCGGGTCGGCCCAACCAAAATTTTCTGCCCACGGTATTATGGGGGCGCTCTAACATCAGCAAACGCCGTGCCAAATAAACCGTACGGCACCCCAGGCGTGAAGCACACGTGCACGGCGCATACAATGCATGTCCGCGTGCGAGGTAAGCCATTGAGTCCTATGAGACTTTTATATTGATCGGACGATAGACGGGAGGTGCATTAAACAGTGCATGACCGTGCGATCGGCATCGGAGCGGTCACTCCGCTTCATCTGCCAAGTGAGTTTGTGTAGCTGGGAAACAACTGTGCGCGATTTGAAACAAGTCGTAACACCATCACATGTGCACTATTTTGTACTCGGCGATGTAACTTACCTGCTTTGCGAATACCTCGGGCCTTGAATGCAGTTCACAAGAATACACAACAGCTGATGATCCATTAGTGCTGCCACCTGACCCAATCGGATAACCGTGCTCAGCCATGAACGAACAACGCGCCCTGCTTCATAGCCTCACACTCCCGGTGCGCTGGGGGGACATGGATGCGCTCGGCCACGTCAACAGCGCCACCTATTTCACCTATATGGAGCAGGCGCGGGTGCGCTGGCTGGAGAGCCTTGGCACCAAGATCGCTGCGGATGTAGGTGAGGGACCCGTCATCGCGAATGCCACGTGCACGTTCGAGCAGCCGATCATCTATCCGGCCAATCTTGAGATTCGCCTCTATGGCGGCTCGCCCGGGCGCAGTAGCTTTGAGAGCTATTACGAGCTGCGTGATGCGGCACGACCGGATACCGTGTTCGCACAGGGACGTGCACGCGTCGTATGGGTGGACTACAGCACGGGTCGATCCGCCCCGCTGCCAGCGAAGATCCGCAAGCTTTTGCCTGCGGCTAAAGGGTAGCCCCAGTGCTGTCCCACAACCACCCGATGCATGGACCGCGCCTGTGTTTCCGAGACACACCGTGGATTCCCACGGCGCTACGCAATCGTGCTCCGCTTGTAGGACCGGGGCTCACCTTCCTGCGCTGCGCACTCCTGCTGCGCTTGGAAGACCGAGGCAGAGCATCCCTGCTCTGCCCGTTCGCCGGGCCAATCCCTTCGGCTGCGCACTCCCTGCGTCGCTTGGGCACCGGCCCAAG
>VRUB01000248.1 GCA_019456345.1 Nitrospira sp.
AGGTCTCCGTGAAGTACACGGCCGGCGGTCAAATCACCGACGCAAGAGACGTTATCGTCGGAACGACGAACGCGTCGTTGTTCGCGTATGTGGCCGACGGGACGGGCGGCTTGAAAGTGGTGCAACTCACCTCGCCGGAGAGCCAACCCCGCTACTATGGCTTTAGCCCAAGGCCCAACCCAGAATTGATTGCCTGGCGCCCGACTAGGTGGCCGGCACTTTCACTATCGAAGGGACTAGATCGCGACCGGGGGGTCGATGAGACCGGCGGCCAGATTGCGGTTTTCGGGCGTCTGGGAAGCCGGCCGTTCACACTCGAGGAGATGGGGAAGCTCTATCTCGACAAGAATGGCGAACCTTGGTTCGTCTCCGACGATGTCGACGAGGATCGCTTCGTACCCTATCGAGCACAGAGCGCGACCACCGAATAAAGTTGCGAGAAAGCCCGGGCTCCCGTTAGATGGCGGCCATTCCTGACATGGAGGGCGGCTTTCCGGGACGCAAGGTTGCTCTGGAGCACTTTCCCTCGGTCAAATCCAAGATCGGCCAACACCCCTTCATTGGCGCGACGGCTGGGACTTGGAAGACCCGATCTTGCTGCACCCGACGCGGCTGTTTGCGCCAAAGCCTTGAGCTTAACGACGCTATGGGAGTGGACTAAGACCCGCTCTTAGTTTCAGTCATGCGCCCTGAATTGCTCGCCTTCATAGGTCCCATGTGAGGCTGATGAAACTTGTGGCATGTGATGCAGACAGATATGACCTTTCCCGTCGATTCTTCGCCGGAATGACAATCGCGACACCTTTCGATACTGGGCAGCATGACGTCTTCGGCGCGCTTCGAGGTACGTGCCGTATGGCAGCTCTCGCATGCCTCCTGCTGATGGTCGCGGTGCACAAAGCGGCCTTTGGGCATCCAGCGGTCCACTAGATGCACAGGCATGACGTGCCAAATGCCATCCGCCGACCCAACCTCCGGCGGCGTGACAAAATGGCACTTGCCACAGGCACGCTTGCCGATCGTCTCCTCTGCCACCTCCGCGGCCTTTTTCATGGCCCAGCGCCGTGAAGTTGCCATCTCTTCGGGGCTTAGCGTCTTTCCCGGCATGCGGCGAACCTGTACAACTCGCGGCGCGGTCGGATCCTGCAGACCACCCTGTAGCGCCATCATCGCATAGAATTCGCGCATCTGCTCGACAGCCTCCCGGGGCTTACCGTGCGGCAGCCGGCGGTGCTTTGCGTTGGGGTCGAATTCAAGACCGTGGCAGGCCTCACAGTTTTTTTCCATCTTGATCGGCAGCATTCCCGCCCCGCCCGGCTCAGGCTCATGGCAGTCTTGACAGGACAATTCGATCCTTCCCTTTTGTGGATGCTGAATCCCGCCAGGTTCCGTGCCGCCGCCGTCGCTGAGGCGCCTCAAGTGCTTGTCGTGCGGGAATTTGAGATTTGACATCTCCTTGAGCTTGGTTGCGTCAGCTAATGAGATGCGTACCTTCGTCGGCACGGTCGGATCGGTCATAACAGTCGGGCGAAACTCCGGATGGGCCACGCCAAAATCGCCAACATCGAGCATCCGGGTTTCCGGTTCCATGGCACGCAGCCGTACGTGGCAGGAGCTGCAAAATGCCTGCTCGTCCAGTACGATCGGCTGGAGGCCGTCGTGCTCCTTGTGGCAACTTTGGCAGGAAAATGATTCGAAGCTGGCGCTCGCGAATTTGTTCACATCGGCGTGCTGCTGAATCCCCTCATGACATTGGAGGCACGCGGCGTCCTCGACTTGAACGAAGGGTTTCTGATGGCAAACGCCGCAGTTATCGGCGAAGTAGCGATGTGCGTTCGAGATCCCCCCGGAGATCCAGAGACTGTCAGCGCTTGAAATCCAGGCGGCCAGCAGGAGTGCCAGTCTCGGCTCCGCCGCAGCCGCCTCCGTGTCCGGCGAACGCTGCCCGGCCTCCGTCGCAACTCCGTCCTGCTGTGCCGGCATAAGAGCGGCCGCGAGGGGCAATCCAAGACAAACGACGAGCGTTACGACCGTTGCCAAAATAGACCAAGTTGTCTTACCAAAGCCAAGTGAGGTTAGCTCCGTGACACTGCGTTGGTTCAGGCCGATGAAATCATCTCCAAACGGTCGGGTCAGCTCTACGGTCAAGCATAATTCCTTGTTTTCCGGGCAATCTGTTACGACCAATTCGTACGGTCCGATGTCGAGGCGGTCCCCGATGTTCAGCCTCGCGGATCGCGTCACCTTCCCGTTGACTGCTAAATCACTCAACGTCTGCAACTGGCTGATATAAGAGGCGCCGTCTTGCGTATGAATCTCCGAATGAAAAAGGG
>VRUB01000060.1 GCA_019456345.1 Nitrospira sp.
AGCCTCAACGCCGGTGTCGTGATGCGCGCGTGGTACGACATTGCGCTCACGCCGGGCGGTTTCTGGCAAAACTCGGATCACATCCGCGAGTCCGAGCGCATCGTGCGCGTGTTCATCGAACGCGAGCTTGCGCGCGGGATCCCGGCGTCGCGCATGGTGCTCGCCGGGTTCTCCCAGGGCGCTGCCATCGCCTTGCATACTGGCTTGCGCTACGCGGAGGCACTTGCCGGGATCATGGCGCTTTCGGGTTATCTGCCTGTGCCCGAGCGCGTTTCGCAGGAGGGGCACGCCGCCAACAAGCACGTTCCCATCTTCATGGCGCACGGTGAGCACGATCCGGTCGTACCGGTGGCGTTCGCGCTCGAGTCAAAGGCACTGCTGCAACGCCAGGGTTACGGCGTCGAGTGGCACGTCTACCCTATGGCACACGCGGTGAGCCCGCCCGAGATACAGGCGATCTCAGACTGGCTTACTCGGGTTCTTCGCCCGGCAGCCGCGACAGCGGAATGAAGGTCTGCAGGTACAGCGCGGTCCCTCCGGGGACGAGGAACAAGGCCGGCCACTGCCAAGCGATATGGGCCAGTAATTTTGCCAAATCGCCTCCGGGACCTCCAGGGTCGGGTCTTGTTTTTAATAGTTTTCTCAGGTCTCAAAGACGAAATGTTGGAGGAGTCGGAGAATTTCCTCGATCCGCATGTTCTTGCGACCGAAATCGTCGAAGACCTCGAATGCGGTACTCGAACAATTCCGCCAAATCACCGCTAAACTAGGGAATGAGGTAGTCAGATCAGAGAAAAACGGTCCATCGCATATGCTAAATTATTGACTTGGCCCCTCATATACTTTCTAGCTGTGAACTAAGCCCATGCGTCGGGCCAAAGGCCAGCCCCACTCGCGCGGCAGACTCTTCGCCGCATACAGCATCTCCTTAAGCACGGTTTTCAACTCACTCTCAGTGAACTCGAGGTCCAATCCGGCCGCCATGCGGATAACCGCATCAACGTCGGCCTCAGCGAGTCCCCGCATCATGGCGTGATCGGCTTTGACCACGTCGAAGAATCTTTCCACGTTTTCCTTACTCATAAATTGCCTTGCTCCCACGCAGCTGGTTCTGATAAAGGTTTTGCGAACTTACGCATAATGTCCATGATGACGCCAGTGTAAAATCGCATAGTAAGGCGTCGCGTTATTACCCCAGCCAAACGAGATCGGGTCTTGAATTGTGAGTTCAGACACCCGTATTTCTGACGCAAAGCTGCAAAACCGGGGTCAGATCACAGTTTTTGCTAATATGTTTTAGTATCGCGCGTTACCTTCTAGCACTTAACAAGGGTCGGACCAGCACTTCCATTTGAAATCAAAACCGAACCTGCGAAAATAAGCGCTGTAATCGAGCGTAGACCCCGCTTTTCGTGGAGGACAGGAACGTTATAAGGAATCAGCCCTATGCCCCGTGCGCATCGGGTTTTTCTGCCAAATAAACTCAAACTCGAGTTTCCGCGCGCTGTGATACTCCGGCACACACCCCAGGAAAAAGTAGAATGTCCCGCTTTTCCAGATGGCTTTCATCACCGCTTCGCCCAGCTCTATAGCCCGGGCGTCGGCGGCCTTCGCCTCTTTCATTGCCTTCATCATGTCGCGGGCCAGTGCGTTGACCCGCCCCCGCGCCGAGGACATCGTCTCTTCCAAAGTATCCCGAGTAGCGAAAAGTAGAGCACTAAGCGTAACGGCGTCTGAAGGCGAGGACAATTCCCTCCAACTACGGGGTTTTTCTTCGTTCCGTTGTCTGCTTTTGCCGCGACGGATTTTGCGAGCTGACACGTTATAGTTTAGGTAAGTGCGCCCGCGAAGCGGGGTCAGTGTCCTGATCGAGATAGAAGGAGTATATATCATGAAAAAACAGCTACTTATGTCATTAATTGCCCTGCTGATCGCGATCCCCAGCGTGGCGCCGGCCTATGGTGGGCGCGGTCACGGCGGCAAGTACGACCGGTTTATGACGTTCTTCGATACCGACAAGGACGGTGTCGTGACGCGAGAGGAGTTCGCGCGGGCTTCGGCCCAACGCTTCGCGAAATTAGATGGCGACTCCAGCGGGACGGTGAGCGCTGACGAATTGTCCCAGTACCTCCAGGAGCGCCGCCGCGATCCTAAGCAGCGCCATTTTGAAAGCATGGACAGCGATTCGGACGGTTACGTGAGTCTCGACGAATACCTTGCGGTCACACGTGAGCGTGCCGAGCGCCGCTTCAAGCACATGGATAAGGACGCCGATGGTCTCGTCAGTTCCCAAGACTTCGGCGCGTCCAAACGTGGGCACAAGAAATACGGCGGGAAACGTATCTTTTCCCGACTGGACGGCAACGGCGATGGTCAAGTCACGAAGGAGGAAAGCGAGACGGCCTGGTTGAACTGGTTTAATCGCCTCGATGTTAACGGCGATCAGGTGGTAACGGTCGAGGAAATCCAGCAAGCGCATACCAATAGGCGTACCGATTGGTAAGGGACGAGGACTGAATCGAGCGCAGGATGAAATCTCGACCTGCTTCGCAGAGGCGCATCGTCGCCACGACGCCGAGCGAACACAAGCCGAGTGGCGTGGGAAGCAAGCGCGACGACGCTGTCTTGATGGAACGAATCGCGTTGGGCGATAAGTCGGCGTACGCGGAGTTTCTGACGCGGCATTTGAATGTCGTTGTTGATTTTGCCGGGCGCTATTTGCGGAGACGCGTCGATGCCGAGGATGTCGCACAGGAAGCGTTCATGCGCGTGTGGCGCAAAGCGCCGGATTGGCGAGCGCAGCAGACGTCGCCGCGGAGTTGGCTTTACCGCATTACTTACCACCTGTGCATCGACGAGCTCCGTCGCCGCCAGCCCGATACGTCAGTGCAGGATGCCGAGGACGCTGCCGATCCCGGTGCAACGCCCGAAGAGAGCGCGTTACGCCAAGCACGCATGCGGCAGCTCGATCGGGCGCTACGTTCGTTATCGGAGCGACAACGTACGGCGATCACGCTTTGTGCCTTTCACGGTTTGTCTAACAAGGAAGCGGCGACGACTTTGGACATAACGGTTGAGGCGCTGGAATCGTTGCTTTCACGGGGCCGACGCCGATTACGGGAGTTACTAAAGTTGCACACGAAGAGGGCATCGTCATGACCGATGAACCTGTAAAGCTCGTCACACCCCAGCGGGTCAAGGAGCTTCTTGACTGCTACGGCGGTTCGCCCGAGGCCTGGCCCGAGGAAGAACGCTCCGCCGCGTTGGCCTTGCTCGACGGCTCGAGCGAATTGCAGACGCGGCGCGAAGAGGCGTGTCTGCTGGATCAGGCCATGAATTTGCCAGCGAGTATGACGGCCGCCGCACCTGAGCAGACCGCCGACTTAGCCGCGCGGATACTAGACCCATTGCCGGCACAGGACGCGCCTCGCCAGCAAACGCCTCGGCGAGATAGGCCGGTGGTCAGGCGGTTGGCATTATTCGATCGCATTTGGGGCTGGCCCGCCGTTGCACTGGGGGCCGCGGCAGCGGCGGCGTTGGTGATCACGCTATTGTCGCCGCAGCCGGTTACGGCACCGCACCGTCCGCTCGTCACCGCAGCGAACGATTTCGACGATTGGGTCTGGGCACAAGTGCTCGACGAGCCCCAGTTGGACCGGGCCGATCGATGGGATAATGACTTGACCCTGTTACTGGAGCCAGGGCTGGTACCTGACGACGGTTAGGCCCGCGAGAGCCTCGGCTCGC
This sequence comes from Nitrospira sp., assembly GCA_019456345.1. GTDB lineage: Bacteria > Pseudomonadota > Gammaproteobacteria > Acidiferrobacterales > SPGG2 > VRUB01. The sequence continues at coordinate 3,748 of VRUB01000060.1, forward strand.
GGTTCGACCTGCTGGTCGCACACATGCGCAGGATTTCATTGTACGCACTTGCCACCGCTTGTCTGCTGCTGGCCAGCCCAGCGTTCGCGCAGGTGTCGAGCTACGCATTTGTGAACGACGATGGATCGCTGCGAATCAAGGGGCGCACGTACCGCCTGTCGGGTATCCACGTTCCGCGCACAGCACAGGCATGCCGAACTTTCCAGCGCCCGCTGACGTGTGGCAGCCGCGCGGCGCTGGCGCTCGATTTCAGGATCGGCACCAATTTTGTCCGCTGCGACAAGCGGCACAAAAGTAATGACGGAACCTATTCGGCCTATTGCACCGTCAACGGTGATGATCTTGCCGCCTACTTGCTCCGGCGCGGTTGGGCTCTAGCGCTTCCCAACGCGCCGTTCGAATACCAGGCGTTGGAGAAGATCGCGCGCCACCGCGGTCTAGGCGTGTGGGGGTTTCCAGTGGAGCGGCGACTTCGTTAAGAAACAACCAAGAGTTCGAAGACACCTTTTCTTGATACGAGGAATTTCTGATGGATGTGGATGACGCCGTGAAGCTAAGCCGCCGCACGTTTCTGCGCACGGCCGTGACAGGCCTGGCGCTAGCCGGTCTTCCGTTCATAGGACGCACCATTGGCGCGGAGAAGCGCAGCCTGAAGATCGGTATCATCGGTGCCGGCCGGATCGGCGGCACCTTGGGCGAGCTGTGGGTGAAAGCCGGCTATGAGGTGCTGTTGTCGTCGCGCCATCCCGATCAGCTCAAGCCACTGGCAGCGCGTCTCGGGCCGAGAGCGCGGGCTGGATTTCCTCGGGAGGCGGCGACGTTCGGCGAGGTCGTGCTGATCTCGGTGCCCTATGGTGCGCTCCCGCAAGTCGGTCGCGACTACGCGGCTGAGCTCAGGGGCAAGGTGGTGCTCGAGACCGGCAATCCCTTCCCCGGGCGCGACGGCGACATGGCCATCCCCGCGCGTGACAAGGGTACGGGGGTGGCCTCAGCCGAGTTTCTCCCCGGCGTGCGGCTGGTGCGTGCCTTCAATACGATCCCTTACTACGACTTGCGCGGCGAAGCACATCGGAAGGGCGAGCGCGTGGCGGTCCCACTCGCGAGCGATGACCAAGCCGCGCTCGAGATCGCCTCGCGCCTGGTGGAGGATGCCGGCTTCGAGCCGGTCGTGGTTGGCCCGCTCGCGCGCGCGCACGAGTTCGATGTCGGCAGCGCCGTTTTCGCTCAGGCGCTCACCGCGCACGAGCTGCGCCGGGCCCTCGGAATCGGTCGCTGACGAGATAACAACCAGTAATTACTCAAGACACGGTCTTCGCGCCCAATATGAGGTACACGGACCGCTTCGGGTCGCGGCGGAGGGAGAAAAGGTGTCAGGAACCATTTAGGAAATTCGCCGGTGAGTGAGCTAGAAACAAGTGATTCTTAATCCGCTATTGCGATCGCTGGCAGCGGCGCTCATGGCCGTCGTGCTCGCCGGCTGCAGCGCGAAGGTGCCGAAGCTCCCGCTGCTCGCCGTGGACGACGTCATCGTTGCCTTCGGTGACAGCCTCACCTACGGCAGTGGAGCCAAGGCGCAAGAGAGCTATCCCGCAGTGCTTGCACAGCTGATCAATCGGAAGGTGGTGCGCGCCGGCGTGCCCGGCGAGCTGACCGCACAGGGGCTCGCGCGCCTGCCCGCGGTGATCGAGGAGCACAACCCGCGGCTCGTGATCGTGTGCCTCGGCGGCAACGACATGCTGCGCAGGGTGAACGAGGCTGAGATCAAGCACAACCTGCGCGCGATCATCGTCGATATTCGCGCCCGTGACATCGCGGTCGTGCTGGTAGGCGTGCCCAAGCCCGCGCTCATCATGAGCGCGCCCGAGCTCTACGCCGATCTCGCCACCGAGTTCGGTATTCCCTACGAGGGCAATATCGTCACGAGCGTGCTCTATCGGTCCGAGTACAAGTCCGATTCGATACATCCCAACGCCCAGGGCTACCGCAAGATGGCGGAGGCGATCGCGGAGCTGCTCAGGAACTCGGGAGCGGTGTAGCGCAGAGGGGTCTGTCCTCGTAACTTCCTGATGGGTAATCACTACCTGTTGACCGAGACGCCGGATGGCAATCTGTCGAAGGGGATGCGCGAACTTAACGGGCGCTACACTCAGGCCTTCAACCGCCGCCACCGCCGGGCCCGATTTCAGCGCTTGGCCGAGCGAGCGCCTGACAAGGCCGCGCTCGACCTGACGGCCGGGATGGAGGCGCTATGCGATTTGCGGGTGCTCGTCGCTGCCAATGGCCTTAATCGGATGCGAGCGGCACGTCTTATTCAATGCGCATTGGCGACCGCTCTCGCCGAAGCGCTCATGTCCGATTTTTCTGGTAGAATAGGTTTTATCGCGGTGCACCCCGGTCTGCGCCTGATCTCGTCGTGGTAACGCCCCCGGCTAACCTCAAAAGTAAACAACCGTATCTCGCCTGGACCGGCCCAAAGCCATGTGCGTTTGGGTAGGCTATTTAGGAGCAATCATCGGTATGTCATTTAATACCCTCGGCCTGTCGGTCGCATTACAATGTAGTGCGCCGCTTTCGACTTTCGCGGGCGCGCCGCCATGCTGCCAGTAAGTTGTCTGCGTAACATCGCCATCATCGCCCACGTCGATCATGGCAAGACCACGCTCGTGGACCAGCTCCTTCGACAATCGGGAACGCTGGGTGCGCGCGTGGAGATACCGGAACGGGCGATGGATTCCAGCGATCTGGAGCGCGAACGCGGCATCACGATTCTATCCAAGAATACTGCCGTCCGCTGGCGCGACTGGCGCATCAACATCGTGGATACGCCCGGACACGCGGATTTCGGTGGCGAGGTGGAACGGGTGCTGTCCATGGTGGACAGCGTGCTGTTGCTGGTGGATGCGGTGGAGGGCCCCATGCCGCAGACCCGATTCGTTACGCAGAAGGCCTTTGCCCGTGGTTTTAAGCCGGTGCTGGTGATCAACAAGATGGACCGGGATAACGCGCGCCCGGACTGGGTGCTGGATCAAACCTTCGATTTGTTCGACCGGCTGGGAGCCACCGACGAGCAGCTCGATTTTCCCGTGATCTACGCCTCTGCACTGGCCGGCTACGCCGGTACCGGACCCGAGGTTCGCGACGGCGACATGACAGCGCTGTTCGAAGCCGTGGTCTCCCATGTGCCGTCACCGGAGGTAGATGCGGATGGTCCCCTGCAGCTTCAGGTGTCGAGTCTTGACTACAGTCCTTACGTGGGAGTGCTCGGCATCGGCCGGATCAATCGTGGCCGCGCAAGCGCCAACACGGCGGTCAGCATTGTCGGCGCAGACGGCACAATACGTATTGGCCGGCTCATGGAGCTTTATGGTTTTGATGGACTGGAGCGTCACCGAATTGAGGCAGCCGGTGCCGGTGATATCGTTATGTTCAGTGGGATCGAGGACCTTGGCATCTCCGATACGCTCTGCGAGCGCGATCAGCCGGAGGGGTTGCCGGCGCTGATAGTGGACGAGCCCACCATCAGCATGACCTTTCAGGTTAACAAATCACCGTTCGCCGGGCGCGAGGGCAAGTTTGTTACCAGTCGCCAGATTGGAGAGCGGCTGGCCAAGGAGCGGAAGCACAACGTGGCACTGCGCGTCGAGAACACCGAAGATCCGGATAAGTTCCGCGTGTCGGGGCGTGGCGAGCTGCACCTGTCGGTGCTGATCGAAACCATGCGGCGTGAAGGTTACGAGTTGGCGGTCTCCCGGCCCGAGGTGATCGAGCTCGAATTTGACGGGCAATTGTGCGAGCCCTGGGAGTCGTTGACTGTGGATTTCCAGGCGGACTACCAGGGGGCGGTAATGAGTCGCCTGGCTGAGCGCAAAGGGGAGCTGCTGAGTATGCAGCCCGACGGCAGGGGACGTATTCGGCTGGACTACCGTATCCCGGCCCGGGGTCTGATCGGCTTTCGCACGGAATACCTGACTGAAACCGCCGGCACCGGGCTGATGTATCACGTATTCGATAAATACGATCGCCGTGTGCCGGATGATATCGGTCAGCGCAACAACGGGGTCATGGTATCCATCGCCAATGGAAAGTCACTGGCCTATGCGCTGTTTAATCTGCAGAACCGGGGCCGCCTGTTTGTGGGTCACGGTGAGGCCGTTTATGAGGGGATGATCGTCGGCATACATAGCCGCGGAAACGATTTGGGGGTCAATCCCACGAAGGCCAAGCAGCTGACCAATATCCGTGCAGCCGGGTCGGATGAGAACATATTGCTGACGCCGCCGGTGCGGCTTTCTCTGGAACAGGCTTTGGAGTTCATTGACGCTGACGAGCTGGTCGAGGTGACCCCGGCGAGCATACGGTTGCGAAAGAAGCTGTTGACCGAGGTCGAACGCCGGCGCGAATCGCGCCAACGGGCATAACCCGGACAGCGCACCAAGGCCTCTAGCCCGCAGTGTGAAGGCGGGGGGCGCCCAAAGCGGGGCAAGGCAGGGTTTTGTTATGGTAATTTTGGCTGAGTCCCAGATTGTGCGGTCCCTGGAGTCCTGGCCGGAAATAGGGTATACTACAGATGCTGCAGTTTGTGAATGTCGGTTTGTTCGGAAGTCCCTGCTGAGGTTCGCCCGCGATTTTCGCTTTTGTGATCTGCACGTAAATCACTTGTATTAATTCATATTGAGGATTGTTAAGTCATGAGTACAGGAACTGTAAAGTGGTTCAATGAGAGTAAAGGTTATGGTTTTATCACGCCGGAGGACGGCAGCAAGGACGTGTTTGTACATCACTCCGGCATATTGGGCTCGGGTTTCAAGAGCCTGGCCGAGGGGCAACGCGTGACCTTTAGTATCCAGCAAGGCGAGAAGGGCCCGTCGGCAACTGAGGTTCAACCGGCCTAAGCGCCAAGCACTGCGCAAGCAGGTTTCAGAAAAAGGCCCCGCTATCCAGCGGGGCCTTTTTTTGTGCAATGCCTGGATGGGTGCGGGATTTCTGACGTGCGAAAAGAAGTCAGGCTTGCATCAGTATATATTCGCCTGAAAATGAAAAGGGCGGCGAACATAATGCCAAGCGAGGAACGCCCCGGCGGCAGCCCCTCCTCCACCCTTTCGGACCTTCGCTAGTCCGGCGGGCCAACCCCCAGGACGTTCGCTTATTTGACTAGTTACGGTCGATGAATTCGTTTTGTTAACAGATTGTAATGAGGCGTAGGTAGTGCCCAAATGTTAACCTCGTTTAATTTTTCGGCCACGTCGTGGTAACGTGCGGTCATGTTATAGCCAGGAAGAAGTCGGGTCCGACATGAATGCAGGGTGTTGTACGACAGCTCCCGTGGGGCGCGTGCGAACCTGTGGATGGGGTCTGGGCCTGCGCTCTTACCAGACCGGGAGCGTTCTTGAGGTCTGAATAATCTTCCGTTCACTTCGTGTGAGCGCAATACCGGAAAGACTAATAGTCCTGTGCGTATCCTTGCCCGCTGGCCCAACGCACCTTGTGGTCGGGTCCTTCTTGTCCCACCGTCTTAGCGGGTTTGTAGAAATAGATAATCGCCCCGGAGTGATATTTTCCGCCCTCTTTTTCCACTAGCCGCTCAGCAATCAGCTTCAGGCTTTTCTCATCCAGGTTTTCAGTCTTGACCGAAAAGATCGCCTGGTCCACGTTACGTCCAAACTTCTCACGCGCTGTGGTCTTCTCAACGATTCTAAACGAGGGCAGCGCAACCGTTTGTGGCGGCGCCACCCGAGCGGTATTTGCCGATTGGGATGCAGGAGGGTTCCGCTCTTGTGGTTCCGACATCAGGACGATGGCAGCAAAAAAGAGGAATATTGATAGGATCCCATATGAGAAAAATGCCCTGAAACGCTTGGAGCGCAGGACAAGTGCAGGCCAGAACAATCCGATTACAGCCAGGGCCGCGAACACAAAGGAGAGAATGAGAATGACAACAGCCATGTCCATCGGCGTTAGGAAACTCCCATTCGCTCAGTCATTGCCTGGTGGCCTCGCATTATCGAGCATCCGGCGATACCTGTCGTAGGACGGTGGAAACCCGCCAGTATAGTTGAGCCAGTTGGTGACCGGATACCTGGTCGCGCTGGCGTTATGGGTTGCCTCGAGGCTTTCGAGGATCTCGTCCATCAGCGAAAACGGGAGCACCCGCCCATAGCGCCGGGACAACGCGATCACCTGGCACGTGGTCAAACGGTTGCCCATGTCCTTGAGAGGACGCTTCGCGCGCTCGGGCAGCTGCTCCCAGTTTCGCAAGAACTTCACGCTCACCGGAAAGGTGTTGAGCCGAAGGTATCGGTTCAACTTCTCGTCATATTCCGGCAGCCTGGCGGGGCCCATATGATTTTGACCTCATTTTTTGTGTCGCTGGGGCCCATTGTAACGCGTCTTCCCCGAAAAGTGGGCAGTACTCACCGCGAACTAGCTTATGCGCCGCGACCATGCATGCTCGCAGCTCCGAGAGCCGCAGTGCTGGATGATCCCTGTCTATCTGTCCGGCAGTGACTATACTGAGAATTCGCAGCTGATGATGCACAATTATTGGTGCATCGATGCGACCCAGGGATACGCCAAGCAAAGGAGGGCTCCGGTATGGCCAGTCTCGATCATGTGCGTCTTGCGCACGCGCTTGCCAAGGCGTTCGTGCAACCGGGCGTCAGCGATGACACTATCGAGCAATGCATCTATCAAATCGGCCTCGCATTCGCCAACGATGACCCGAACTTCGATCTCCGTGGTTGGCGCCTGCTCCTCGCAAAGCATCATGCATCACTCAAGCGGTCGAGCAGAGTGACCAAGGTAGCCAAGGCACGCCTAGCAAAACCCGCGGGCCGTAGAGAGACAGCGAGCCGTCATGAAAAGGAAGCTGATCATGATGGGAGGGCGCGTAGAGCTTGACCGGCGTATCGGCATGCGGCGAAACGGGGCATTTCTCCGCCCTGAACCGGCTTAGTCAAAGAAAACCATAAAACCGCGAGTATTCGCCGCTGGTGCTCGCATCCAAGAACGCGAATAACGTTAGCCCGGCCTCGCGGGCCCCCGACGCGGCCGGAAAAAAGACAAGGTCATATCGATATCTGCCCAGAAATGCGGTTCTTCGCGGTCGAGTGTAACCACAGGCCGGCATTATTATGTACCACCCTTTTGGTTGTTGCCGTAAAATAAACCAGCGGTTGACCGCGTCATTGCCTGGCTGGCGGGACACAGACATATCGAGTAGGACCGGTGTAGCCCCATGAGAATGCGCCACGACGAATTTCTGAGGTGGGACAACAAGGCAATCACCTTGCTCGGTATGTCGGGGGTCGGTAAGACCACGCTCGCCAATAAGCTACCCAAGAGCCGGTGGTTCCATTACTCTGCTGATTACCGGATCGGGACCAAGTACCTGGAAGAACCTATCCTGGATAACATCAAGAAAAAGGCCATGCAGATTAACTTCCTCAGGGATCTGTTGCGCAGCGACTCGATCTACATCTGCAGCAATATCACGGTGCATAACCTCGCACCCATATCCACCTTTCTGGGCAAGATTGGTAATCGGAAACTCGGTGGCCTTTCGCTGGAGGAGTTCAAGGAACGACAATGCTTACACCGCGAGGCGGAGATCGGGGCGATGCGCGATGTTAAGTCCTTTATTGTCAAGGGGCGAGACATCTACGGCTATCCCCACTTTATCAATGACACCGGCGGTAGCGTTTGTGAGTTGAACGATAAGGATGTCGTGGAGAGCCTGGCCAAGCATACCGTGATTATTTATATTCGCGCCGACAAGGATATGGAAGACGAGCTAATCAAGCGCCAGATTGACAATCCCAAGCCGCTTTATTACCAGGAGGCTTTCCTGGACCAGCAGCTGGCCGAGTATATGCGGCTGGAAGGCTTGCATTCGATCGATGACGTCGATCCGGACCAGTTTGTGCAGTGGATATTCCCGAGGCTAGTCGAACATCGCCGACCGCTGTATGAGGCGATCGTGGACAAATACGGTTACACGGTGGAAGCCCGTGACGCGGAACAGGTACAGGACGAGGCCGGTGTATTGGATTTGATTGCCGCTGCGCTGCAACAAACAGGGGACCAGCGTCGCTTAAGCGGCGAGGTGTAATGGCATGCCGCTAGTAGATCACTCCGGTTTGCCGGCATTCGAACGCCTTCGTGAAGAAGGGCACGAGGTCTTAAGTGCCGATCGCGCGCGGCATCAGGACATCCGCGAGCTTCACATCGGTCTCCTCAACATGATGCCGGACGCCGCGTTACAGGCGACAGAACGGCAGTTCATGCGGCTGGTTGGATCCTGCAATCGGATCGCACAGTTCTATGTGCACCCGTTTGCGGTCGACACAGCCGCACGCAGCAGCGCGGCGCAAACCTATCTAAAAACCTATTACGAGGATTTCCGTCAACTGCAGCGAGATGGCCTCGATGCGCTTGTCATTACCGGCGCCAACCCTGCCCAACCGGATCTTACTCAAGAGCTTTTCTGGGAACCGATGACCGAAGCCATTGCCTGGGCACGGGAACATGTGTGTTCCATCGTTTTCTCCTGTCTCGCCACACATGCGTACTTGAAGCAATACCACGGCGTTGAGCGTATTCGCCTGCCACAAAAGCGATGGGGCGTATACTCGCATCGTATTCTGAACCCTGCACATCCGCTGGTTAGCAGCATCAATACGCGTTTCGAGGCGCCTCACTCGCACTTCTACGAGGTTACCCGGGAGCAAGTCGAAGAAGCAGGACTGAAAGTGCTCGCGCAGAGCAAAGAGGCGGGCGTGTACATGGCCGCCAGCTCGGATGGATTCAGGATGGTCTTTTTTCAAGGCCACCCTGAGTACGATATAACCAGCCTATTAAAGGAATACAAGCGCGAGGTGTTGCGCTTTGCCGATGGGGAGCGGGAAGATTATCCACCTTATCCGGAGCACTACTTCGCACCCGAGGCGATCGTTGTCCTGGAGCCATACAAGAAGCAGGTTTTAGAGGCGAAAGCGGACCGGCGGACGGCGCCCGAATTTCCAGAGGCGCGGGTGCGACCCTACGTGGACAACACCTGGACGGACACGGGCAAGGCTATGTTTAACAACTGGCTGGGCCTGGTCTATCAATTAACTGATATAGACCGCAATGGGCTCTTTATGTCGGGTGTCGATCCTCATGATCCGCTCAATCTCAAGAACGGCGACGGTCTCGTCAGGTCAGCGTAGTCGTTCGCCCGCGAGCGGGCATATCCCGCTCTAAGCCTTCCTCAGGGCCTGCTCAAGGTCGGCGAGGATATCGTCGACATCCTCGATGCCCACCGAAAGCCGAACCAGACCATCTGCCAAACCGCGGGCCTGGCGCTCCTGCGCTGGAACATCAGCATGGGTCATGGTGGCGGGGTGAGTGATCATTGTCTCTACCGCGCCGAGGCTCTCTGCGAGGGCGCACAGCTTGACGTTATTCATCACGGTCTTACCGGCAGGGAGTCCGCCTTTCAGCTCGAACGAGATCATTCCGCTAAAGCCTGACATCTGCGCCTTGGCGATCTCATACTGCGGGTGTGAAGGTAGCCCGGGATAGGTGACCCTGGCGACTTTCGGGTGACTCTCCAGATACTCTGCGACCCGCTGCGCGCTTGCAGCATGGCGCTGCATCCTGAGATGAAGAGTTTTTACCCCAAGCAAGGTCAGCCAGCAGTCGAACGGGCTCGGCACAGCGCCGATGGTTTTCTGGATGAATTTCATCTCGTCGTAAATGTCTTTTCGATTGGTGACTACCAGCCCACCGATCAGCTGATTGTGACCGCTCAAGTATTTGGTCGTGCTGTGCATGACGATATCGGCCCCGTACTCCAACGGCCGCAAAAACACCGGCGTTGCAAATGTGGAATCGACACTGAGGTACAAGTCACGCTCTTTGGCGATAGTAGCCATCGCCTGTAAGTCCGTCACCTTAAGCAGCGGATTCGTAGGCGTTTCGATCCAGAGCATTTTCGTTTCAGGGCCTATCGCTTCACGCACGGCGTTCGTGTCGGAGGAGTCAACGTAAGTGAAACTCATGCCGTAGCGGGCCAGTACATTGTTGAAGTGTCTGGAAACACCGCCGTAGACGTCGTCGGAGCAGACCACGTGATCGCCGGCGCTGAGCAGTTTCATGCAGCCATCCACTGCAGCCATGCCACTAGCGAAGGAGACTCCATACTTTCCGCCTTCGATGGCGGCAAGATTGTCTTCGAGCAATTTCCGTGTGGGATTGGCCGAGCGAGTGTAGTCAAATCCCTTGTCTCTACCTACCTCGTCGAGGACATAGGTGGCGGTCTCGTAGATCGGGGGGACGATTGATCCAGTTGCTGGATCAGGCTTAATGCCCGCGCGTACGACTTTTGTATCGAATTTCACGCTTGGCTCCTTGGTTTTGGCTGGGTCAAGAAAGTTTATGACTGAGGTGGGGGGTCTGTTTTTGGCGTGCGGCCGCGACAGTCTTCGATATCAGCCAGTGTGCGCTCGCGTAAGGTACAAGGCTCAAAAAATCACGAGCGGATTTCTTTATCTGGCATTAATGGCGATCCTTTGAGTAACAGTCTTTACTATCAGCTCCGCGCTGCTAGAAATTGGACGACGTCGATCTTGCTAATGATGCCGATGATATTCCCTTTTTCAACGACGACGGCAACATTGTGATCATCAAAAACCGACTGGACTCTTGTTAACGGATCATCCGGAGCGACCTGACCCTCAAGGTCCTTCGCGACCCGGCTCACCTTGTCGTCCGGGGTGCATTTACCGCTCACCAGACCTTGCAGTATATCGAGCTCATGGATCATTAGCAGGTTCGGGCTCCCGCCATTCGTCTTCACGGGCATCTGCGAGATTCCCAGATCTGACATCCTGCCGGTCACGTGACCCAGGGTCTCATCCAGCTCTGCAAACTCTACCTTGCCGCCCTTGAACTTCAAGACTTCCCGGACCGTTCCCAGGCGCTGTTCGCGACCCAGGAAACCCATGTCCTTCATCCAGTCATCGTCATAATACTTGCTCAAGTAACGGTCACCGAGATCCGGAATGATTACGACGACGATCTTGCCCGGCCCCAGTTGCTTAGCCACCTTGAGCGCACCGAATAACGCAGTGCCCGCGGACCCACCTGCAAAGATGCCCTCTTCGCGCGCAAGCTGCCTTGCCGTCAAAAACGAATCCCGGTCTGATATTTGCATCACTTCATCGACGACCGAAAAATCAAGTGTGCCCACCATGAAGTCGTGCCCTATTCCTTCAACGCGATAGATCCCCGGCTCGCCCGATTCACCTTTATAGAACTCATCGTAGTAAATGCTGCCTATTGGATCCGGGCAGACAATTCTTATTTCCAGACCCGTTTCGGCGGCCTTTTCCTTGAGATACTTCCCGGCCCCCGATATTGTTCCACCGGTGCCTATTCCACCAACCAGACAATTGATCTTGCCATCCGTATCCTCCCAGATTTCTGGTCCCGTTGTCAGATAATGGGCCTCAGGATTGTTCATATTAAAGTATTGATCGGTGTAAAATCCGCCGGGCGTCTCGCGCGCGATTTTCTTGGCGACCTCCACGTAGCTGTCGGGATGATCGTGCGGGAGATCGGTTCGCGTGACGATCACTTCGGCCCCGTAGGCCTTTAGCATATCGATCTTTTCCTTACTCATTTTGTCAGGCATGGTGCACACACAGCGATAACCGCGCACTGCAGCCGTCATCGCGAGGCCCAGGCCTGTATTACCCGAGGTGCTTTCTACCAGCGTCGCGCCCGGTTTTATCAGTCCCGCCTTTTCGGCGTGGGTGATCATATTGACGGCAATGCGATCCTTGACGGAGCCGGTCGGGTTGAATTGTTCGAGCTTCGCATAGATCGTCGCCATACCGGGATCAATCATGCGGTTCAGCTTGACAAGCGGTGTGTGGCCTACCAGACCCAGGATGTTCTCGTAGTACTCCATCGTCGACTCTCTCTGAAGTCGTTGCGTTAATTTAATTATACGCGCGTAATCGCGTCAGGACCTAGCGGTAGACGTCAGACGCTAACGCTCCAAAGATCCGAGGCAACGTAAGGAAGCCAGGCGTAGCAGTGTGCGCACTCAC
>VRUB01000249.1 GCA_019456345.1 Nitrospira sp.
ATACGTTTGTGGAAAATGGCTTCAATCCCAATTGCATCGTACTGCTGCCGGAGTGGAACAACCCCAAGGGACACTAGCCTTTCGGCCGTGATAACTGAATGGTGAACAATGACAGTTCGGGACGGCTTTGTCGCCCCGATCCTCTTTGGCCTAAGGCCTGGGGCGCAAGGTGTTGAGCCAGTTTCGATAGAACATTCTGCCCGACTCGCTCCACGTGTTTGCAACAAGCGGAGCGACTGCTTCCTCAGGAAAATCGGGCAGCGAGATGTTCTCTCGTTTTGCGTCGACAAGTTCCTGCCTGAAAGCGTCAAGGACATCAATCGCCTCAGTCGGGAGGTAATGTGCGGGAAACGGCGGATAGTCGGAGCGTTCATCCACTGTGTAACGCATCACCTCCCGTTTGAGTTCCTTCAGAAGGCTGACAGCGTCGTATTCCGGGTGACCCTGAAAGAAAACAAGATCGCAGGGGTCTGAACCGACAGCCAGATAAACGCCCGCCTCGTCGCTCACGGCCAGAATTTCGCAGCCGGCCTTTTCCATTTGTTCATGCGAAACATCGAAAACGTGGGAGTGCGGGCCGTCGCAGGGGGATGTCGTGTCTTTCAACAACGGATGCCCGGGCGCCGACAGACGATGTGAGTAGACGCCCCATCTTTTCTGCGGCAGGCGCACGCGTTCGATCCCGTGGTAAAACTTCAGGACGGCGTGTGTGGCAAGGCACGAGCAGAGTATCGACTGTACGTTTCCCCTTCCCCATTCGATGGCCTCCATCATCGGCTGCCAGAATGTTTCCCTTGTAATGTCGGATGTTGCCGGGTTCGCACCGGTAACGATCATTGCATCCAGGCCCGTTTGCTGCAGCTCATAAAAATTTTCGTAGTACGTTGCAATATGTTCGCGCGCGGCTTCGCCGTGATGCTTTTCTGCAAATGTAAACGGGTGCACATACAGCCTGGCGGACTGATCGAATGCCGTTACCAGCCGGATGAACTGTCGCTCGGTTGCCTCCAGGGCGGCGTCGGGCATCAGGTTGAGAAAGCCGATGTGCAGTTCCGGCGCACCCGGAAATCCGGCAGCGTCGTCAGGCGTAACGACATCGCAACCCTCCTCGGCAAGCTTTTTGAACGTCGGCAGGTTCGAATGCGCCACGAGCGGCATGGATTCAGTTTCCCGGCTGAGCCGCTATACGATCCTGATCAACTCATCGAGAACGGGATCCGGGCGTTCAGAGAGCAGGGCATGTCCGGATCCTTCCATCACGACCGTTTCGGCATTGGGTAAGGCCTTTGACACGTCAACGGCTGCGCGCGCCGGTGTCATCGCATCACGCTGACCCAGAATCAGGAGGACGGGACAGGAAACGGTCGCTGCATTGTTCAGCCCGCTGCTGTACTCGGCACACGCTTGCAGATCGTTATAAACGACGCCGGGCCCGGCGCGCTCGAGCAGCCGAATCCCACCCCCCAGCATCCACATACCGGGAGTCGAATTGCCACCGAGATGGGCGGCGCGGCTGTGCCCCCACAGGGTCAACATGTCCAGGGCCAGGTGCTTATCCTCGCTCGCATTGTCGAGCAAAGCATCGCTCACCGGCATGGGCACCGACGTTCCCACCATCGCAACGGCACGTACGCGATCGGCGTGACGCACCGCCGTCTCGAGTGCCACCAGCGTGCCCATGCTGTGACCGACGACCGCAGTAGTTTCCAGTCCCGTGGTTTCGAACAGGGCAATCACCCAGTCGGCCATATCCTCGATCGTTGGCAACGGCGGCCCGTCGGACCGGCCGTGCCCGGGAAGATCAACGGACAAAACGTTGCGCTGGTGGCGTACGAAATAGCGCGTGGGAAGAACCCAGATCGTATGATCCTGACCGGCGCCGTGAATGAACATTACCGTCGCCAGGTCCGGATCGAGCTCGCGGTTTCCGGTTGCCGCGTAGCCGCGCTTTTTATCGATCGTGAAATCCAAAACTCAATCTTTCACCCGTTGCTGCCGAGGGTTTTGCTTGATTTGCTGCGACGCCCGAAAAGCCTGATCGAGATCCGTCATCAGGTCTTCCGGATCCTCGATACCGATTGATACCCGGATCAGGCCTTCCGAAATACCCGCCGCCTCGAGCGCTTTTGCGTCCATGCGGTGATGAGTGGTGCTGGCGGGATGGATAATAAGTGATTTTGCATCACCCACGTTGGCAAGATGTGAAAAGAGCTCTACACGCTCGATGACGCGTTGTCCCGCAGGACGCCCTCCCTTGACACCGAAACTGAAGACGGCGCCGGAACCCTTGGGCAGGAGCTTCTTTGCCAGCTCGTGGTCCG
>VRUB01000250.1 GCA_019456345.1 Nitrospira sp.
GAGCAGAGCCCAGATCCCGACAACAAGGAAACGGGCGCCTTCGGCGTCCGTTTCCGCTTGGAATTGGCGCGCTCGTCTCCTGTCGGATAGTGTGATGCAAGAGCATGAACGAGCGGAGTGGCCCGATGGTTGAAGGCGCTATCGAGGCACCGCGGGTCCTGGCCCGGGTGCGGCTGCAGTTCGCCCAGAACCCCTGGGGCGTGATCATGACCTTTCTCGCGCCCGCTCTGTTCTTCTATCTGTTCTTCACTGCCTATCCGGTCCTCCGGACGTTCTATAACAGCTTCCACAAGATCCTGCCGAACAGGGGCGACGAGTTCATTGGCCTGGTGAACTATATCGAGTTGTTGACCAGCGACATGATCTTCGACAAGGCCGTCGTCAACACCTTCATCTGGGCGACGGTCGCACCGCTGGCCGATGTCACCCTGGGGCTGGTATTGGCCACCTGCCTGTATGCAAGGATTCCCTTCTCGCGCTTCTTTCGGGTGGCCTGGTTCTGCCCGGTGCTCATTTCCTACGTCGTCATCGGCGTCATCTGGATGTGGATCTACAACTACGACTGGGGCGTCGTGAACGGCATGCTCCGGTGGCTCGGGCTCGGCGACTGGGCGATGGTTTGGCTGGGTCGTCCCGACACGGCTCTTTGGGCCGTGATCCTGGTCGATGCGTGGAAGTGGGTCGGCTTCCACATGGTGGTCTGTCTGGCCGCGCTGCACTCACTGCCGAGCGAGGTCATCGAGGCCGCCGAACTGGACAACTGTGGATGGTTCGCCAAGCTGTTCCACGTCGTGGTGCCGATGATCCGGGGGACCCTGCTCAACCTCTTGATCCTGGCGTTCATCGGCAAGATGAAGGTCTTCGATCTGGTCTGGATCATGACCAAGGGCGGGCCGCTGTGGTCCACCGAGACGCTTGCCACCTATACCTACAAACGCGCTTTTGAATGGTCGACTTTCGATCTCGGCTATCCCTCGGCGATAGCGGTGGTCTCGTTCGTCATGGTCATGGCGCTGGTGCTTGCCATGTCCTGGCTGTTCCGGCAGCGCGACCGGCTGGAGTTCTGAGTCGTGGATATGCGCCGCGTCATCGTCCAGTCGGCCCTGCTGTCGGCGCTGGCCGCCTATACCGCGTTTGCGGCAGGTCCGTTCCTTTGGATCGCGATCATGTCGTTCCGGACCACCTCGGAGATCTCGGCCGCTCCCTACGCGCTGCCGGATACGTTTCATTGGTGGAAATATCCGGAGGCCTGGTTCAATTCGAACTACGAGACCTACTTCTGGAACAGCACCCAGGTGATGGTGATTTCGGTGACGGTTCTGAGCGTCTTGGGCGCGATGGCGGCACATTGCCTGGCGCGCTACAAGTTTCCGGGCAACAGGATCGTCTTCTTCCTGATATTCAGCTCCATCATCCTGCCGCCCCAGATCACCATCATCGGTGTGTTCCAGCTCCTCGTCGAATACGGGTTGTACAACTCCCTGGTGGGGCTGACTCTGGTCTACATATCCATGCAGTTGCCGCTTACGGTCTACATCCTCGAGGGCTTCTTCGCGCGCTTGCCGCAAGACTTGTTCGACGCGGCGCGCATGGACGGCTACTCGGATTTCGAGATCTTCTGGCGCATCACACTGCCGATCGGGATGCCGGCGATCGCGACCACAGTGGTGCTCAACATGATCTACATCTGGAACGAGTTTCTTTTCGCGGTGGTTCTCTTGTCCGACGATTCGAAGCGCACGCTACCCTTGGGCATTCAGCGATTCCTGGGAGATCACTTGGAAGATACCGGGATGCTGGCGACGGGCCTCATGATCGCCGTCATCCCGATCATCGTCGTTTACGTCTTCTTTTCCGAGAAGATGATCCAGGGCATGACGGCGGGCGCCGTGAAATAGGCCCGCCCCCGACACGATCAGGATTTCTGCCATGGCTGTCGTTGAACTAGAGCATATCACCAAGACCTACCCCGGGATGGAGACGCCCGCGGTCGATGACGTCATGCTCACCATCGACCATGGCGAGTTCATGGTCTTGCTTGGGCCATCGGGCTGCGGCAAAACGACGACGCTGCGCATGATCGCAGGCCTGGAATCGATCTCCTCGGGCACCCTCAGGATCGACGGGGAGGTCATGAACAGGGTTCCGGCGAAGGACCGGGACATCGCCATGGTGTTCCAGTCCTATGCGCTCTATCCCCATATGACCGTCGGCAAGAATCTCGCCTTCGGCCTGCGCCGGCGACACACACCCGGACCGGAGATCAAGCGCCGGGTCGAGGCTACGGCCCAGATGCTCGGCCTCTCGGATT
>VRUB01000061.1 GCA_019456345.1 Nitrospira sp.
CTTCCACCAGTAGATGCTGTCCCTTGGCATGCTCGATTCTTCCGAACAGCGCGACCCGAAGGTGTCGCTGCCCGAGGCCTATGTTTGCAAGAAAATCCGCGCACGGGCCCGATCCCGCGGCGGCGACGTCAGGGACACCGTAGTACAGCAACTCGACACGGTCGGCCGGTATCGGCAGTAGACGGCGTGCCTGCTCCAGCAGAAGCTTGCTGATGACGATGATCTTGTCGACGTGGCGGTACAGCCACCGATGATAAAGATCGTTTTTCGCGCGCGTAATATTCATCTGGCGCGTATACACCAGCCGCACGGGCCTATGCGCCATCGTCTTGGCAAGCACCGCCAGCGCCAGGTCCTTACCCCAGTGCATATGCACTACATCAATGTCGTGCTGTGCTATAAAGTGCGCCAGCTTCCGCGCGGCCAGCAGCGGGCATAGCGTGCCACGCGGCTCAAGCGTCACATAAGGGACGGATAGATCGCGTGCTCGCTGTTGCAGCATGCTCGAAGGCGCGACGACTGCCACGCAAAGATATCCTGCTGCCTTGGCCCAGCGCATTACGCTGTGCGCATAAAGCTCCAGACCGCCTTTTGCAGGCGAGCGGCATAGCACTAGGATGTTCATGTCCGTTGCTACGTATCGCTGTGCCGCTGGACAAGTAGGTCGTTCATTGCCCGGCGCTGCCATAGCCGCGCGGGCGGCGTCAGGTATGCACAGGTCGATCTGGCGACAACGCCGCTGCGCGATCCGGCCTGCACGGCTCGAACGACGAGGCCGATTCGATCGCAAACAGTCAGCCCCATTTACTCAGGCATGACTGTCCGCCACCGCCCGCCGCGTGGTGGTCATCTGGCGCATAATGCGCTCGGTGCGCTGGCATACCGCATCTATCCCGGGCACGCTGCCGTCGAAATTGAAAATCACCTCATGCATATCGTCGCGCGGCCAATAGGTAAACGGGACGGTGGCAAAGAAAATGCCGATGGTCGGTGTCTCGGTAGCAATAGCAAGGTTGCGAATACCGGTATCGTTCGAAACCACGAGCGTGGCACCCTTGAGTAATGACACGGTGGCGTCCAGATCGTCGACCTTCATGGCCAACACATTCGGCTTGCTTGCCAACGGGGCGAGGATAGTCTCAATCGACTCCCAATCCGATCTGCCCTCGAGGACGATGTGGTCATATCCCGGGTAGCGCTCTGCCATGTGGCCAATCAAGCCGGAGAAATGCTCGGGCGGCCAGCACTTGGCCACCGTCGAGGCGCTGGTGAAGTAAACCACGTAGGGGCACTCGCGCCGCAACGCCGTCCCCGGCATGTCGAAACGCAGCCTTCGAGGCATGCTGAAACCGATCAAATTCAGCGTATGCAACATCACCTCTGCCTCGAACGTGTAGTTGGAGCGAAGCACGGCTGCATCGTAGAACAGGTAGCGCGTGATGCTGCGGTAGGGAAATCCGATCTTGAGCCTCGCTGGGTTCAGGACGCACAGCCAGAATGAACGCGACGTCGCCGCAAGATCAAAAATAAAATCATGGTAACCAAGCTCCCGCGCCCGGTGCAGCTGCTCGCGCTTGGGCACGTCACGCCGATCGCTGCCATAGGCCACATGTACGCGGTCGACCAGATCCTCGGGGACGCCGCGCATGTAATGGCTGACCACGCTGAGTGTTACCAGCGCATCGGGAAAACATCGTCGCAGCTCGATCAGGAACGGCCGCGTCAGCACCATGTCGCCCACGGCTGCGTGCCGGATTACAGCGATATTATTCACTTGCTCCGGTGCTATGCTGGCGATCTCTCGTCGCGCGCGCTTCGATGCCCATGCACCTTTATTTATCCAAAACCTCACGATAGTGCCTATCCGGTTTCATCGCTGTCCGCACTCTTGCGCAAGACGCGAGCGAGTGCATGATTTGATTTCTCAACACCTTTCTTTATAGTTGTCGTTCCCATGGACCGGCCCAGGGCTGCACGCATTTATACACGATTTTCCCCATGCACGTCACACTAGAGCGAATTCTGGTCATACGAAACGACCGTCTTGGTGATTTCATGCTCACCTTTCCGACGCTGATTCTATTAAAAAAAGCCCTGCTCACCACCGAGCTGCACGTGCTTGTGCCGAGCTACACGGCGGAGATGGCGAGTGCTTGCGACGCCGTTGACGAAGTCGTTATCGATCCTGGCCCCGATACCGGCTTTAGCAAGCAGCTGGAGTTGGTACGCCAGCTTAGAAAAAACCGCTACGATGCCTCGATCACACTATTCTCCACTGCACGAATCGGCTGGTGTCTGCGCTTTGCGGCGATCCCTTACCGCTTGGCGCCTGCCACCAAGGCGGCGCAAGTACTCTACAATCACCGGCTGGTGCAGCGCCGCTCGCGCTCGGCCAAGCCGGAGTTTGAGTACAACCTCGATCTCGGCCTGCAGCTGCTGGAAGACTTTGGTGTCTCCCGGCCGCCGATACTGGTGCCACCCTATTTGCACTTTTCCGACGAGCACGTGGCGCGGCTGCGATCGCAGTTTTGCCAGCGACATAATATTGCGCCACAGCGCTACCTGGTATTCATACATCCCGGCAGCGGAGGCTCTGCCAACAATTTGACGCTGCACCAGTACAGTGAGCTTACACAACGGCTGCGGTCGTACAGGGAGCACACGATCGTCATCAGCGCCGGTCCCGGAGAGGAGGCCACGGCGCACGAGCTTGCCGCGCTGCTGCCCGACACCCCGCATGTCATCTATGTCTCCGATCAGGGGCTCAGGCGCTTTGCCGAGCATATCCAGTTCGCCGATGTCTTCATCAGCGGCTCCACCGGTCCGCTGCACGTCGCTGGTGCGCTCAACCGGCGCACGGCGGCGTTCTATCCGCGCCGGCGCTCGGCCACGGAGCTGCGTTGGCAGACCCTGAGCGTGCCCGAGCACAGGCTCGCGTTCTCCGTGCCCGCCGGCGTGGAGGAAGGCGACATGCAGGCCATCGATATCGAGGTCGTGGCCGCGGCGATCGGCGAGAGATTTCTAAGGCCCTGAGCTTTTCTGCTGCCCGCGCGTCCACAGGTCGGCATACTTGGCGAATGTGGAATGCGCGGAGAGCAACGCCAGCAACAGCCCCTGCGGTCCGTCGAGAAAACCGGCGCGTGCGACGTACATGCGCACGAAGCAGCCCACACCATGCAGCACACCCTGCAGCAAGCTCGCGCGCTGCCCGCGCGCGCCGCGCTCCTCTGCCCAGGCGGCGGCGTAGGCGGCGGATTTCACCAGGTAGTGCTGTAGGTCGCGGTAAGTGAAATGCAGCAGCTGGCCTTTCAGTTTCACCATGCTCATGTTATCGCCGTAACGCACCTTCTCGTGGACGCGCTCATCCCCGTATGCGGCCGCGTCCCGCGGGTACAGACGCACCACGTAGTCCGGATACCAGCCGCCGTGACGTATGAATCGCCCGAAACAATACGATAACCGCGGCAGCGCATAGACTTTGCTCTGGTCGTTGCCGTTCACGCCCGATCGTATCTCCGCGGCAAGCTCGGGCGTGACGCGCTCATCGGCGTCGACCATCAAGACCCAGTCACAGCTCGCTTGTTCCTGGGCACGTTGCCGTTGGATGCCATACCCGAGCCACTCAGCATTGACAAAGATCTTTGCGCCCTGCGCCCGCGCTTGCGCCACGGTGTCATCGGTACTGCCACTGTCCATCACAATGATCTCATCCGCCCACTCGATGGTCTTGAGACAATCGGCGATCTGCCCGCCCTCGTTCTTGACGATCAGCACTGCGGACAAGGTGCTCACCTACGATCCCCCTTGGCGCACGCGCTGCACATGCCAGGCGAAGAACGTCGCCAGGAACACCAGGAATATCGTAATGAAATTGCCCTTGATGAAGGGGGCAGACTCTGCCAGCGAGAAGGTTGCAAATCCCACGATGTGAATAATCCCGAGCATGGCCGTGTCCGGTGACAGCGTGAAGGTGCGGATAAAATAGCTCAGCGGATAGAATAGCAATGCTAGTAACACCACCAGACCAAGAAACCCTTTCGATACCATCATTTCCAGAAAGGCGTTGTGCGGCTGGCTGTGTTGGGTGACCTCCCGATGTACCAGCCCGCGCTCGACATACTTTCCCACCTCATTGATATAGTTACCGCGCCCTACACCGATGATCGGGTTGTCCTTGAAAATGAGAACCGCCACATGCCACATCTCCAACCGTGCGCTCACCGAACCCAGGCGCCCTTGTGGCACATTAAACCGACCCTCGAGTGTCGCCGCATTGTCCGTGTGCATATAGGCGTTGAGCTCGACAAACGCCAATTTGGTCCGATCGGCGACGGTCGCGAACAGGCTAAAAGCGGCAAGCACGACGATCACGGTCGCGATACCGGCTATTATCAGATCGCGCCGCTTCAAGTTTGTCGCGACCCATACGCTAATTAAGGCCAACAGCCCCAGGTAGGCGCCACGCACACCCGAGAGTGCCACCGACACCAGCGCGGCAATAATCGCGACCGGGATCAGCCTGCGAAAATACTTGCTGTCCTCGAGCCTCCAGGCGCTCAGCAGCCACAGTGCGAGCAAGGCGGCGAACGGACCCAGCAGCAGCTGGCTGTAGGCGCCCTCGGCGAACGGTTTTTTTAATATCAAAACGTCGATCAGCGAGTGCGCCAGAATCACAGGCGCGCCGATCACGCAGCCTCGCAACAGCCACACCCCGGCATCGGGATAGCGCCGCACCATCAGGTATATGGGGATGATGAACAGGAACCGGATCTCACGCCCGAGGAACCGCGTCTGCAAGTCGGTCCAGCCGTTAACCAATGCCGAGATTACGAACACCGCGAAGAACGCGGCGCAAATAGCCAGGAATACGCGTTCTTCCTTCGTCAGCTCCCCGTGTTTCCGGAAAAGCTGCGGCAAAGACAGCAGCGTCAACACCAAAAACGACCCGCTCAGCCAATGGCGCACACTGATGCCGGCCACGGGAAGCATGAAAAGCATGGCGTAAATTATTCTTGCGTTCCAGCCGTGTGTCGCCGTGCTAGCAGCGATCATCACTGCTCCCTTTGCCTGCGCGCAGGCAGGCATTGTAAACCTCTTTGACCGGAATCTTGTTCAAGCAGTTAAGATGGCCCAGTGGGCACTCCCTTTTAAAGCACGGACTGCACGAAAGACCCAGATAGAAAACGTCTGCCTTGGCGGTCAGCGGCGGTGTATACGCAGGCGTGGAGGAGCCGAATAGCGCGATAATCCGACTCCCTACTGCGGCCGCAATATGCATCAGGCCGGAATCATTGGTCACCACGACGCTTACAAGCGAAACCAAATCCACGACATCCTGCAGGCGCGTCTTGCCGCTCAGGTTCGTGGTCACACCGCCGGACAGCCCCTCCAGCTCCGCGCAGACTTCAGCGTCGTTGTGCGATCCAAGCAACCAGATGCGATAACCCGCCTGCGCCAGCTCACCGGCGAGCTGTGCATAGTACTGCGTGGGCCAGCGCTTCGCCGGGCCGTACTCCGCGCCGGGCACAAACGCCGCGACCGGGCCGTTCCCCGCTAACCCCAGCTCCGCGACCAGGCGCGCGCGGTTTTCCTTGTCCACGCTAAGCCGCGGGCTCGGAATCTCGTGCGGCGGCAGTGGTGCATCGCGCTCCAGGCCCAGCGCTACGTAGCGCTGAACCACTTGCGGCAGTGCCGCCTTGTCCAGCGCTCGCATATCATTGATCAGGCCATAGCGCATCTCGCCGCGGTAGCCGGTTCGACGCGGGATGTGCGCGAGAAAAGGTATCAGCGCAGACTTGAACGAACGCGGTATGACAATGGCCCGATCGTAGTGCTTGTGGCGCAGTCGCTTGGCGATGCGGTAGCGCCTGGCCAGTCGCAACTCTCCATGCCCGACGGGCAGCGCCACAGCTTGGTGGACCTCGGGCATGCGTGCGAGCAAGGGCACAGACCACTCGGGGGCGAGCACATCTATTTGCGCGCCTGGCGCATTCCGGTGCAGCATGATAAAAAGGCTCTGCGCCATGACCATGTCGCCAACCCAGGCGGGGCCTGCTATCAGGACGCGTTCAGCCTGTCCCATCTTCTCGAGGTCGAAGCATGAATATGACGGTGGAAGTGTCTATTGGTGAGTTCCTGGACAAATTGACAATCCTGCGAATCAAATCAGAACGTATCAAGGATCCGGAAAAACTGAAAAACATCAACAACGAGCTGAAAATAATCGAGCGCGCCTGGGACAGCTCACCGTTCGCCAATACGGACATAGCGGCAAAGCTTTCGCGGCTAAAAGCGATCAACGAGGCGCTCTGGGACATCGAGGATGGCATCCGCATAAAGGAGGCGCAGCAGAAGTTCGATGATGAGTTTATCAAGCTGGCAAGATCGGTCTACTTAAACAATGACGAGCGTGCCGAGGTCAAGCGCCAGCTCAACCTGAAGCTGGGCTCGGACCTGGTGGAGGAGAAGTCATACGCCGATTACAGCGGCCGAGGGTAGGCCGTCGAGCGGCCGGCCGGCGTCACCGGCGGGCCTGCGCTTTGGTCGTGTCGCGCTTCAGCGTATAGAGCGTGCCGCAGTAGGGGCAACGTTCCTCACCGCTCCCCTCGATCGGCAGATACACCCTTGGGTGCGAGTCCCACAGGCTGATACCTGGCAACGGGCAGTGCAGCGGCAGGTCCGCGGGCGTAACCTTGACGTGCCGCTCGGCGTTGGGGACAGACTCACCAGCCATGCGGGTGTGCTCCGCAATCGATGAACATCAGATCGGGGTCAACCACTCGGGGTGCTGCGAGCGTCTGCCGTGCACCTGATCGAAGTACAATGTCTGTAGCTTCTCTGTGAGCGGCCCGCGCTTGCCGGCCCCGATCACGCGCCCGTCGAGCTCGCGTATCGGCGTCACCTCGGCCGCCGTCCCCGTAAAGAAGGCCTCATCGGCGATGTAGATCTCGTCGCGCGTGATCTGCTTCTCTGTGACGGTGCTGCCGCTCTCGGCAGCAAGCTGAAAAATCGTATCGCGCGTTATGCCGTTCAGCGCAGACGTAAGGTTGGGCGTGTAGATCCGTCCGTCACGCACGATGAAGATGTTCTCGCCGCTGCCTTCCATGACGTAGCCCTCCGGGTCAAGCAACAACGCCTCATCGCAACCACATGCCTGCGCTTCGTGCAGGGCGAGTATGGAGTTGACGTAATGACCAGTGGCCTTGGCGCGGCACATGGCGACGTTGACGTGGTGGCGCGTAAAAGACGAGGTCTTCACACGAATGCCTTTCTCCATGTTCTCTTCGCCCAGATACGAGCCCCAGAGCCATGCCGCCACGGTCACATGCACCGTCAGGTTGTCCGCGCGCAGCCCCATTTCTTCCGATCCCAGAAAACAGAGCGGACGTATGTAGGCGCTCTCAAGCGTGTTTTCACGTACCGTGGCCACTATGGCGTCATTAATCACGTCCTTCTCGTAGGGAATGCGCATACCGAGAATGTGCGCGGAGTCAAACAATCGGTCTGTGTGCTCGCGTAACCGGAAGATTGCCGCACCCTTATCCGTTTTGTAGGCACGCACGCCCTCGAACACGCCCATTCCGTAATGGAGCGAGTGGGTCAATACGTGGGTCGTGGCTTCGCGCCAGGGCACAAGCTTCCCGTCGTACCAGATCACCCCGTCACGATCGGCAAAAGACATCTCTCTCTAATCCCGTAACAGATTATGTAAATTAACGAATAAGCCGCAGCTTTCCAGCGGCAATTCTAATCGGAGCCCGAAGACTGCTCAAACACTTGCCCCCACACACACACGACCGCATCGGCCAATCCCGCAAGCTCGCGATGCTCGACCAATAGGCCGCCCTCGGTGAGCTTCAAGCGATGCTCGGTGGAAAGATACTGGCGATAGGCGCTGACCAGCAATTCCGACCATTCCGTGCTCAGCAACCCGGCGTCGGCCAGCGCTTGCAGGATACCAATGTTATCGGTGTGCTCTGCTAGCTCGGGATGGTCCGCCGCCTGCAACAGGACCCAATATTGGACCATAAATTCAATGTCGACGATACCTCCGCGGCCGTGCTTCACATCAATCAAGGCCGCATCGTGATGCGGCTGAGCGGCCAGCATCTTGTTGCGCATTTGCACCACGTCCTGGCGCAAGTGCGCAGGGTCGCGTCGCGTGCACAGTAGCTCGCGCCGTATGCGAGCAAAGGCCTGGCATAGCTCATGCTTGCCGGCGAGCGCGCGTGCGCGCACGAGCGCCTGGTGCTCCCAGGTCCAGGCCTGATGGCGCTGGTACTCCCCGAACGCCGCCAGTGAGGTCACGAGCGGGCCCGCGCGCCCGCTCGGGCGCAATCGCATGTCCACTTCATACAACAGACCGGCCCGAGTCCGGGTGGTGAGAATATGAATCAGCCGCTGGCCGAGGCGCGCGAAAAAGACCTCGTGCGGCACCTGCCGTGGGCCCGTGGTCGTACCGCCTGACTCGCAGGTCTCGAACAAGAAAATCATGTCCAGGTCCGAGCCGTATCCGAGCTCGAGGCTGCCGAGCTTGCCATAACCGATGATGGTAAAACCGGGCGTGGTCAAGGGCCCCTCGCCCCGGCAGGTTGGCTCGCCATGTTTGGCGACAAGACCCTGGTGGGCGGTCTCGAGGCTCAATCTCAACACGACCTCGGCGATACGCGCGAGGTGCACGCCTACCTGCTCAGGCGCCATGCCCGGACCGATGTCGGCCGCCGCCACCCGCAACTCATGGCCGTGCCTGAATTCGCGCAGCACCTCCATCTGCAGCTCCAGGTCGTCCGCTTCCACATCGAGCAACCGCTGCCTGAGCTCCTGTTCGAGCTCCACCGAGCTCGGGGGTGCGTACAACCTTACGGGATCGAGCAACTCGTCGAGCAAAACCGGATTCTGGCTGATCCAATTTGCGATCCAGGGACTGGCGGCGCAAAGCCTGGTCAGCTGCGATAGTGCCGTGGGATTCTCGATCAGCAGTACCAGATATGTCGAGCGCCGGCCGATGGCCTCGATCACCTTGATCAGCCGCCCCAAGGTAACGCTGGGCGCGTCCGTCTCCGCTGCCGCCACCACGACCAGCGGCACGAGCTGATCCATGCGAGCACGCCCCTCGCCTGAGAAAGCCGTATATGCTGGGCCGCTGCGCAAACCGCGCAACAACGAAACGACATCACCGGGTTCATCGAACCCACGCGCCACAAGCAAGCTGTGCGCGGTTTCCTCGTCGAGGCTGTCAGACCACAGCCCGGTGAGACCCTCGTCACGCGCGGCTGCTGCTTCACTCTCGGGCACTGCAAACACCTGGTCGAAGTGTTGCTGCACCTTATCGCTGTGATGTCGCAGGGCGGCCTCAAAAGCCGGCCAATTATCGAAGCCCATGGCAATGGCCAGACGCGCGTGATCAAGCGCTTCGTGTGGCAGCTCGTGAGTTTGCCGGTCAGCAATCATTTGCAGCCGATTCTCGGTCTTGCGCAGGAAGTGATAGGCAGCCACAAGGTCCGCCACCGTCTGTGCACTCAGGTGCCCACCGCTTTGCAATTGCTCCAGGACCGGCAGGATACTTCGCTGTTGCAGGCTCGGCTCACGTCCACCGCGGATGAGCTGGAAGGCCTGGCCAATAAACTCGATCTCGCGTATGCCACCGGGCCCGAGCTTGATATTGTTTCTCACCCCCTTGCGTTGCAGCTCTCGATTGATCAAGGTTTTCATTTCACGGATCGCCTGCACGGCACCGTAGTCCAGATACTTGCGAAAGACGAATGGCCGAAGTCGAGTCAGCAGGCTTTCGCCGGCCATCCGATCGCCAGCCACGACGCGCGCCTTGATCAGGGCATAGCGCTCCCATTCCCGTCCATGGGTCTGGTAGTACAGCTCCATGGCATCGAACCCTAGCGCCAGCGGTCCACTGTTGCCATTGGGTCGTAGCCGTAGGTCTACGCGAAAAACGAACCCGTCCGCCGTCGCCTCGCTCAATACATTGATCAGCCGTCGCCCCAGTTGGAGAAAGAACTCGTGATTACTGACGGGGCGCCTGCCTGCAGTCGAGCCTTGCTCGGGGTAGGCAAAAATGAGATCGACGTCTGAGGAGAAGTTGAGCTCATTCCCACCGAGCTTGCCCAGGCCAAGCACCACCATTGAGGTCGGCTCGCCCGTTTGCTCACCGAGGGGGGCGCCGCGCTCGGTGATCTGCGTGCTGTACAGCCACGCGAGCGCGGCGTCGATGCATACGTCGGCCAGCTCGGACATGCTCGCCATCACCTCGGACAGATCCGCCCAGCCGGCGAGATCACGCCAGGCGATGCGCAAGGTCTCTCGGCGCCGCAGCACCCGCAATCGGCGTTTCAGGTCGCTCTCGTCAATCGCCTGCGCCACGAGCGGCCTTGCGCGTAAGGCCAGCGCTCCGTCGGCGTAAGGCTCAAGTAGATCACCGCTGTCGATGAGCTCGGCCAGCAGCTGCGGGTAGCGCAAGCAGGTACGAGCGGCGAACTCGCTGCACCCCCACACACGCGGCAGCACGTGCAAGCAATCCTCTCCCGCGCGTGTGTCCCAGCGCACTTGCTGTTGGCGCGCGCTGAACTGCTTCCAGTAGCCGCTTACCTGTGTGCGTAGCGGTTCTGGCAGACGCGCCAAGCTGCATGTGAAAATCGCCTTTGCTGATTTACCCATAACTACAAGACACCCAGCTATGCGAACACCACTAACCGTCCGCGGGCGGCTAGCCGGCAAAATGTTGGGTTACCGGTCAGGAATATTACATGCTCGCCGCGCCGTGGGCAGGCAAGACCTGGGGGGAACATCGCAGGGGTACTACAGACTTGTCGCTCGGCGCACTGAGCCAGGCAAATCGGTCCGCCGCGCACGTAGCCTGCCGGTGCAGGCCCCGCTCGGACCGAGCTAAGCTCATGGGTTCGGGCGCTGGCTTTTCGTCGCAGCAAGGTATAATCGGCGCCGTGGCGGGCGTCGACGGGCTGAGCATCGGGCCACTGAGACACTGGCAAGGCTCGCGACCCGACAACCGTCAAGGCAGATAGCGCGGCCTAGATCTCTTTTGTCTGAATTCACACGCGCTGCAAGCCAACACCGGGGAAGTACACGTTCTCGTCTTCACCAACGGGAATAGTCCATGGACAAGAAAGAGAATCTACGAGTTCGCACTGTATTACGACGCCTAAAGGCAGTAGCGGGTGGCAAGTAGCTAGTAGCGGGCACAGATTCACAGAAATTGGCTGTTCCTAGCTACTCGCTACCCGAAGCTCGTTACTTGCTACTTTGTTATGAAAGCCATTGTTCCGAAGCTCATCGAGGAATACGCAAGCGCTCACACGACCTCGCATTCGGCGCTGCTCGAGGAACTCGAGGAGTACACGCTCAGCAACTGTGCCCACCCGCAGATGCTGATCGGCCGGCTCGAAGGCGCGCTCCTGAGGATGCTGGTATGCATCAGCGATGCGCGCCGTATCTTGGAGGTCGGTCTGTTTACCGGTTACTCGGCGCTGACCATGGCCGAGATGCTGCCGCACAACGGCGAGCTCATCAGCTGCGAAATGAATACCGAGAGCGCGCAGATCGCGCAGTCGTTTTTTGACCGCAGCCCGTACGGGCACAAAATCAGCGTGCGCCTTGGTTCAGCGCTCGACACTATCAAGACGCTTGATCCCAAGACCCCTTTCGATCTCGTTTTTATCGATGCCGATAAGGAGAATTACAGCGCCTACTACGAGGCGACGCTGCCACTGCTTAACACCGGCGGACTGATGCTTGCCGACAACACGCTGTGGTCCGGCAACGTGCTCAAGCCGCAAGCGCAGAGCGACCGAGCGCTGGTGGCGTTCAATGACCGTGTGCAGCACGACGATCGCGTAGAGAATGTGCTGTTGACGGTGCGCGACGGCCTGACGCTGATCAGAAAGAAGTGAAATTTGCTGATCGGTCACTGATAGGTGCTGATCAGTGCGGGCTGGGAGATACACCCGTACCACCAATCACCGATTACGA
Organism: Nitrospira sp.; assembly: GCA_019456345.1. GTDB lineage: Bacteria > Pseudomonadota > Gammaproteobacteria > Acidiferrobacterales > SPGG2 > VRUB01. Next base: position 11,998 of record VRUB01000061.1, read on the forward strand.
ATTACCGGTCACCAAAAAAGCAAAGCCCCGCACGGAGCGGAGCTTTGTGTGAATGGCAGGCCTTGGGGCAGCTTACATCATGCCTTCCATGCCGCCCATGCCGCCGCCGCCCATTGGCATCTTCTCTTCTTCCTTAGGCAGCTCTGCGACCATGGCCTCGGTAGTGATCATGAGGCCGGCAATACTCGCGGCGTTCTGCAGCGCGATGCGCACCACCTTGGTGGGATCGATGATGCCCATCTTCATCATGTCGCCGTACGCGTTGGTGGTGACGTTGTAGCCGTAGTTGCCCTTCTCGTCATCCACCTGGTGGTACACCACCGCGCCCTCGGCACCGCCATTGATCGCGATCTGGCGCAACGGCTCCTGCATGGCGCGGCGCGCGATCTCGATGCCGACATCCTGGTCGTGGTTCGCGCCCTTGAGGTCCTTGATACCCTCGAGTGCACGCACCAGGGCGACGCCGCCGCCCGGCACGACACCTTCCTCCACGGCCGCGCGAGTGGCGTGCAACGCGTCTTCTACGCGTGCCTTCTTCTCCTTCATCTCGATCTCGGTAGCGGCACCGACCTTGATCACGGCCACGCCACCGGCGAGCTTGGCGACACGCTCTTGCATCTTCTCCTTGTCGTAGTCCGACGTGGCCTCCTCGATTTGTGCACGGACTTGGTTCACGCGCGCCTCGATGTCGGCTTTCTTGCCGGCGCCGTCGATAATAGTCGTATTCTCCTTGGTCAACTGCACGCGCTTGGCCTGGCCCAGGGACTCGATGGTGGTGCTCTCCAGGTTCATACCGACCTCCTCGGAGATCACGGTGCCTGCCGTGAGAACCGCTATATCCTCCAGCATGGCCTTGCGCCGGTCGCCAAAACCGGGCGCCTTGACTGCCGCCACCTTGAGGATGCCGCGGATGTTATTGACCACCAGGGTCGCCAGCGCCTCGCCTTCCACGTCTTCGGCAACGATCAGAAGCGGCTTGCCGCTCTTGGCCACGCCCTCCAGCACCGGTAACAGGTCGCGGATATTTGAGATCTTTTTGTCGTGGATCAGGATATAGGGATCCTCGAGCTCGGCCGTCATGGTCTCCTGCTTGTTGATGAAATAAGGCGAGAGATAGCCGCGATCGAACTGCATGCCCTCGACGATGTCGAGCTCGTTCTCAAGCGACTGGCCCTCTTCCACAGTGATCACGCCTTCCTTGCCCACCTTGTCCATCGCCTCGGCAATCACCTTGCCGATCGACTCGTCGGAGTTGGCGGAAATGGTTCCCACCTGCGCGATCTCCGCGTGATCGGAGCAATCCCTGGACAGCTTCTCCAGCTGCTCGACGGTGGCCACCACCGCCTTGTCGACGCCGCGCTTGAGGTCCATCGGGTTCATGCCCGCGGCCACGGACTTCATACCCTCCGACAGCATGGTCTGGGCCAGCACCGTTGCCGTGGTGGTCCCGTCGCCGGCGACGTCCGAGGTCTTGGAGGCGACCTCCTTCACCATCTGCGCACCCATGTTTTCGTACTTGTCCTTAAGCTCGAGCTCCTTGGCGACGGACACGCCGTCCTTGGTCACGGTGGGAGCGCCGAAGGCCTTGTCGAGGACCACGTTGCGCCCCTTGGGCCCAAGCGTAACCTTTACCGCATCGGCCAGAATGTTCACGCCCCTTAGCATGCGGGCACGGGCGTGTTCACCGAATAGTACCTCTTTGGCAGCCATGTTATTGCTCTCCTAAATGTTCGATTGTCTGCAGATTAATCTTGGATCACGCCCATGATGTCCTCTTCGCGCATCACGAGCACTTCTTCGCCACCCAGTTTTACCTCGGTGCCGGAATATTTCCCGAACAGCACCTTGTCCCCGGGCTTGACGTCCAACGGGCGGACTTCACCGTTTTCGAGGATCTTGCCATTACCGACGGCGATGATTTCGCCCTGGATGGGCTTTTCCTTCGCGGTATCGGGGATGACGATGCCCCCGGCGGACTTGGTTTCCTCTTCCAAGCGACGCACGATGACACGATCGTGCAACGGACGAATGTTCACAGTGGTTTTTCCTTTCTTGAGGGGTTGTGCACTCATTCGGTTATCCTCCTTATCTCGTTTCCAACAGTGCAACGGCTGCCGCTTGCAGGCCGTTCTGGCACTGTCTGCGGTGGAGTGCCAGTAACTGGGGCCGCAACGGCGGATTTCAAGGGATCGGGCGAAAAATTATTAGCACTCGATCCTATGGAGTGCTAATAATAACGATCGCCGAGATCTTGTCAACCCTGACGGCCACGTCACATCAATCGTCTATGCGCCGATACTTGCCTTCCAACGGGCGCCGTGGCCCGGCGGAGGGGGCGGGCGGACCGCCGCGCCCGATAACGCCGAGCCGCAGCACAGCCGTAATCAGCTCCCGGCGCAGGCGCGGCACGAGCAGCGCAAATCCCACTGCGTCGGTAAAAAACCCGGGCGTGAGCAGCAACGCGCCGGCGAGCAACAGCGCCACGCCTTCCAGCAGCTCGATTGCCGGGAGCTCTCCCTGGTTGATCATGGCCTGCGCACGCGCGAGCGTCGCGATCCCCTGCGCGCGCACCAGCGCCGCCCCGATGACCGCCGTCAGCACCACCAGCAAGATGGTCAAGCCGGCGCCGATGGCGCTGCCAACGGTAATCAGCAGCCAGATCTCAACGACTGGGACGACCAGAAAAACGGTAATCAGGATATAGGCCACGCGAAGTTCCCGGCGCTGTGATCGGTGCCGACACGAGCCCGCCGACGTGGTGGACCGGTCGGGGGCCCGCACCGAAACGCCCCGACTGGGCTGATATGGGGACGCCGCCGTGAATTCCAAGCGTAACCGGGCACGGCTTCCGCTGCGCCCGCACAACCGGCTAACATCGTCTCGGCGTGAGCGGGGTCGCGTTTGCGGGCGCCGACCCCCGAGTGGCCGCTGTATACCGCGGTGCGGCGCGCAAAAAAAGGGTGACACATGCGCTCACCCTGCTTTAATTCACCGAAAGGAGGAGTCGATATAAGCTAAAAAAGCGTATACCTTGTATGAGTGGCGAGCCTTATGCGAGTTCCCTAATGCCGACGCCCGATATTCAAATCGTCCTGACAACTTGCCCGGATAGCGAAACCGCCGGTGCGCTCGCGCGCAGCTTAGTGAGCGAGGCGCTGGCCGCCTGTGTGAACATCTTGCCGGCGGCGCAGACTGTTTACAGCTGGAAAGGCAAGATCGAATGCGAGAGTGAGCACGTGCTGCTGATCAAGTCACATGTGCGTAACTACGCGGCTATCGAGGCGCGTATCAAGGCGCTGCATCCGTACGAACTTCCCGAGATCGTTGCAGTCCCAATCGTAACCGGCCTCGCCGAGTATCTCGCCTGGGTAAGCGACCCGCGGAAGGAAGAATGACCCGATTACTGCTGGCCATCGTCACGCTACTGGGGGCGCTGTCTCCCGCCTTCGCCGCGCACTCCGAGCTGCCGCGGCTGGAGTTGCTGGAGCCCGATCAGGCATTCAGCCTGTCCACGCGCGTGATCGATGCGCAAACGCTGGAGGCACGCTGGAGCATTGCCCAGGGCTACTACATGTACCGCGACAAGTTCCGCTTCGAGCCCATGGACGATTCGCTCAGTCTGGCCGCGGCGGTGCTGCCGAAGGGTAAGGAAAAGACCGACCCGTTTTTCGGTACCACCGAGATC
>VRUB01000251.1 GCA_019456345.1 Nitrospira sp.
AGAAGCGAACACAATGCACAGAATAAGGCCGTATATATGGCAATCTTAGCGGATCCGATCCTGTTAACCATAATCACGCTGGTCGCTGGTTGGGGCATTTCTGCTGTTTCGAAGCGGGCTGGTTTGCTCATAAGTGCATCAGGAATCATTTTTTTGTACGTGCTATCGACTCCCTTGGTCGGCCGGCAGTTGCTGGTGGCGCTCGAATCCGAACTCTACGACCTCGCGGCTGTAGCGGCCCGGCCCGAGGCGATCGTCATACTGGGAGCCGACCTCCGCCGCCGCACGCCGGAATATGGTGGTGATACCGTCGGCCGTCTGTCGCTCGAGCGCATCCGCTATGGGGCGCGTTTGCACAGGGAGACTGGCTTGCCGATCCTGACCGTTGGCGGTGCGATTGCGGATTCCGAAAAGCCGGTCGCCATGGTGATGGCGGAGGCGCTCAGCGCCGACTTCCAAATATCGGCGCGTTGGATGGAGACGGACTCCCGTAACACCTATGAGAACGCCAAGCTTTCATCGGATATCCTCCGTGCCGAGGGGATCCAAGCGGTCTATTTGGTCACCCACGCCTGGCATATGCTACGGGCCTTGGAGGCGTTTCGCCAGGTCGGCATTACGGCGATCCCGCGACCGACGGGTTGGACATATGCAGGGCCGGGTATTGCCGTCAGTGATTTCCTGCCATACAGCGGCGCGCTTCGAAATAGCGCCTACGCCATGCACGAGTGGATCGGTCGCCTCTGGTATCGCATCAGATATTATTAAACAGGCTTTGGCAGATCGCCGAGCCATGCCCGCGCTCATGAGAACTGCCGTAGCCACGCCACCGTCCAGTCGTGCAGTTGGTCGCGCCAGAGGACGCGCGAATAGGTGTGATTGGCGCCCTCGAGCCGCCTCAGCGTGACCCTCGGATCGCGCCGCCAAGCGCGCATTGTCGACGATTTCAGGACACCGGTCTCGAACTCCTGGGCGGTGAGGTCGGCCCCGCTTAAAATCAACAGCACCCGCCCCTCATAGCGGCGCAGGCTATGGGCCACGCGCCCAGGCAGGTCTTCCGCCGTCTCGGTCGCACCGGACAGTCCTGATAGTCCTTTCAACCCGCGCCAGAGATCCTGCGCGGCGCCACCCAGATTGACCTCTAGCCGTGCCAGCCGGCGCCAGAAATCGATCGAGGCCAGTCGCGCTCCATAATAGTTTTTGATGTAGGCCTGGGCGACCGTCGCCTCGGTGCGCACCCAGGGATTGACCAGAACCAGGCCAGCGACCCTGGTGTCCCGATTGGCGTAGAATGCCGCTGCCGAGGCACCGTCGCACAGACCCCAGAGGGCCAACCGTTTTAGACCGTCGATCTTGTCGACGAGGCAGTCGATCGCCGACCGGATATCGTCATCCACGGCCTCGAAACCGGCAAACTCTCCCTCGCTATCCCCCATTCCGCGGTAGTCGAAGCGAAGGACCGGGAACCCGGCCTGCGCTAGGTGGCGGCCCAACAGCACGGATTGGCGATGGCTACCGACCCGGTATTGTGGGCCACCGCTCACCACGACCACTCCGGTGGCGTGCGCGTTACGGGGACGATGTAAGACGCCGATCAGCCGATCTCCCGCGCAGGGGAAGACGACGGGTTCCTCCTCGCTCGGCGTCATCGCTCAGGGACCCTCCAACACGGCCGCCGTCTCCTGCCACAGAGCCGGGACCAGCGTGGTCTCTTCGATGTTCCAGAATGGCTCGCCCGGTAGGACGCGAGCATCGACCTCGATTCCGCCGGAACACAACGATTCGATAATTCTCTGGCTTGCGGGGCCGGGCTCGGTTCCGGAGCCGAGTTCAATCCAGGTCAGCGGCCGATCGCAGTCGAGAGCCAAATGGCCGATGTCCAACTTGTCGATCGCCGCCGCTATGTCGGGTGTGAGTAGGTATCCGGCGACCTCCAGCGCAGCGCCTCCTGTGAGATGTCTACGCAGTGCTTTCACCGTCTCCTTCTCCATGTCTCCGGCGTCGCTCATTCCCGCCGCGATCCTGATCCGCAGGAATTGGTTGAGAAAGGTCTCACCTTGTGTGACCGGCTGCCATAGCACGATCCGCGAAAGGAGATCGTTCATGCCAGGCGCGGTTGCCGTCTGCAGTGCCAGGCAGGCGCCCAGGCGCAGGCCGACCAGGGAAATTCGCCGATATCCTTGCGCTGCCATCCACAAAACCGCCGCTTCCGCGTCCCCGCGCCATGCCTCCCAGCGCGCATCCTCGAAATTACCGGCGCTGTCCCCGGTGCCGAAGAGATCGAGGATGAGGACGCCGAACCCCCTTTCTG
>VRUB01000252.1 GCA_019456345.1 Nitrospira sp.
CATGCACGCGGTTCTCGCCGGCGTCCCGCCGTGCTCGATAGCTCGGGGGCAGGTCGGGGAGCTCGTCGGAGAACTCAAGTAACGTCTCCAGCCGGTCGCGCACATCCAACTCGCCGAACTCTTGCTTGAGTTCCTCGAGTTTGTTTTTGCGGTTGGATGTTTGATCGACCACAAAGGTGTGCTCTTACGACTGCGTTACACGTTCTTCTCAATCGGCACGCCGACCAAGTTGCCCCACTCGGTCCACGACCCGTCATAGTTCTTCACGTTGTCGAAGCCCAGCAGATACTTCAGCACGAACCACGTGTGGCTCGACCGTTCGCCGATTCGGCAGTAGGCGATGATCGTGTCGCCGTCTCGTTTCAAGCCGGCTTCGTTAAGGTAAATCTGCTCCAGTTCCGCTTCCGACTTGAACGTGCCGTCGTCGTTGACCGCACGGGACCACGGAACGCTGGCTGCGCCGGGGATGTGGCCCGCGCGCAGCGCGCCTTCTTGCGGATAGTCTTCCATGTGTAACAGCTCGCCCGTGTATTCGCCGGGCGAGCGCACATCGATCATCGACTTGCCTGCCGCCTGATGCTGGAGCACCTCATCGCGAAACGCGCGGATGGACAGGTCCGGATCTTTGGCCGCATATGTGCCGCGCGGATAATCGGGCTCCGGTTCGCGAACGAACTCACGACCATCGAGCTCCCAGCGCCTTCGGCCACCGTCCATGATCAAGCACTTTTCGTGACCGTAGAGCTTGAATACCCAAAGCGCGTAGCATGCCCACCAGTTATTCTTGTCGCCGTAGAAAACCACGGTCGTGTCGTTCGAAATGCCCTTCGAGGCGCACAGCTCGGCAAACCTGTCTTTCGAGAGGTAGTCGCGGATCGTCTGATCCTGCAGGTCGGTTTGCCAGTCGATCTTCACGGCTTCGCGAATGTGCCCCTGCTGGTACAACAGGAGATCTTCGTCCGACTCCACGATGCGAACGTTGTCATCGTTCCGATGCTCATCGACCCAATCGGTGCTCACGAGCAATTCGCTCTCGATCGATGTTGGAGACATGTTTCGCTCCTCATATTTCAGGTTTCGAATGTGCCAACGCGTATGATTCGTCTTGTTCAAGCAGCCTTACGGACACTCCTCACAATTCGGTTAAGCTCTGGCCGGCCAGTAGAAATCGCTCGACGTGCTCTCGCACAGCTTCCAACTCCAACGCGCTGGCGATTTCATTGGCGAAGGCGTAAACGAGCAGCGAGCGAGCAAGATCCTCGGAAATGCCCCGCGAGCGCAGATAGTACAGCGCTGTCTCATCGATCTGTCCGACCGTTGCGCCGTGCGTACACTTCACGTCGTCGGCGTAGATCTCCAACTGCGGCTTGGTGTCGATCACGGCGTCGTCCGAGAGGAGCAGCACCCGGTTGCTTTGTTTGGCATCGGTCTTTTGTGCATCGGGATGCACGTAGATCTTGCCGTTGAAGACACCCTTGGCACGATCGTCCAGAATGCCCTTGTAAAGCTCGTGGCTGTTGCAGTGCGGTTTGGCGTGGTCGATACGCGTGCGGTTGTCCATGTGTTGGTCGCCGGCGGCGATATACAGACCGTTGAGCGTACACTCGCAGCCTTCATCATCGAGTGTCACATTGACCTCGTTCCGCACAAGCTGCCCGCCCAGCGAAAAGTAGTGCGATGAAAACCGGCTGGCTCGCTGTTGCCGAACCTGGGTCGTGGCGACGTGGTAACCGTCGGCGCTTTCCTGCTGCAGTTTGCAATGATCGACGACCGCGTTCTCGGCGACGGATACTTCGGTGACAGCGTTGGTCAGGTAAACGCCATCGTTCAAACCAACGTAGCTTTCGATAATTGTAGCCTGGGTGTCGCGCTGGGCGATGATCAGGTTGCGCGGATGGGACGCGGTCGGACTGCTGTTGTCGGTCGAAATGAAGAGCAGATGAATCGGCCGCTCGACCACGACGCCTCGCGGCACATGGACGAAAGCACCGTCGCGAATAAACGCCGAGTTAAGGGCCGCAAAGCATGCGTTATCGTCACCCGCAAGCTGTCCGAGATGATCTTCGATGAGCGCCGGATGGTCGGCCAGCGCCGCGGACAGACTGCTGACGACGGCACCGTGCGGAGTCGCTCCCGTCGCTGACAAGTCGCCAACATAGTGCCCGTTTACGAAGACGAGTCGCAGGTAGTCCTCATCGAGCACGAATGGTGAGATCGTCTCGCGGCTCAGCGGCGCGGGTATTTCCGGCAGCGCGAACGCTGTTTCGGCGATGCGTTTGACGTTCGTGAACCGCCATTCTTCTTGTCGCG
>VRUB01000253.1 GCA_019456345.1 Nitrospira sp.
TTATTTCTCCTTGAGCTTGGTGTACTCACAAAGTGCGCCGAGTTGAAATCCCTCACGAAGAAGTCGGCGAGAGAGGCCAACTTCGCAGTTCCATACCACAGATAGTTTTGCCCCATAGATAGGCAGCTTCGCCCAAAATTCATGAAATACGGTACTCTCCAGTACGGCCTTCTCGAAAACCAGGAAGTAGCTTTGCAAGTGCTGACGAATCTCGATCGAATCCGTGATGCTCCAGACATCCAGCCCCCGCCGCCGCATAAGCGTAAAAACATCTTTTAGGTCACGAATCGGACCGTAAACGCTGTCGTTCGCCAACATCAATGCACGGTAGCGAGACAGGCCGCCAGCGTGTTCGAGGCCACTCTTCCAAGAAGCGAGATCATATCCGACATTTTCGCGGACCAAGATGCTTTGGCAAAACCGGCGCGCTTTCGCGATACTTCTCGAGTCCAAGTCTCTCGATACGCTTACCAGGATAATTTCCAACCCCAGGCCATGCAGCTGTTCCAGGTAATTGATCACATAGTCGTCGATCAAATCATCTTTGTCGAAATGGGCGAAGACGCAGAGTTCCTCTCCGAATCCGGGTTGGATCTCGCCCTCGATCACAACGGTTTTTTTTGGCTCTCTTGCGAACAGCTTTTGATATATGCGGTCCGCGAACGTTGTCGTAAGAATACGGCACCATAGATCCATTCTCTGGAGCCGTTTTAGGAAGTGCTGCCTTATCGCCACCTGATATCTCTTGCTGGTTAGCTACCTTGGGTCTGCCGCCAAGAGACTTGGCCAAGTTTCGACAATAGGTGAAATATCCGCGACACGCCATTGCCGGACAATGCGGCCATGTGTCGATATGTCGGGCGGTTGTCAGACGTTTCACGAGCCGCCAGTGATTTGGCGAGGAACTTACTTGTTTGCGAAGTCGCCCCTGGTGCCGAGGCCTCTACCCGGATGGGAGCCCTGGGGGGTGTCGAGCGACGTCACGGACGCCGCGCCGCCGCCCGTACCGGGGGCGAAGACCCTGGCGAAAGCGCCCTTCTCGTCGCCGTCGGGGCTGTGCCAGGTGATGACGAAGCCGCCGTCGGGCGTCGGCGCGAGCCTGGGCCTGAGGCCGGCCGTGTTGGTCGCGTCGCTGATTTGGAACTTGTCGCCCATGGCGACGCCGTCGGCGGTGTAACGCCGGGCAAAGGTCCGCCATAGGCTGCCGTCGAAGGCGCCCCAGGCGACGACGAAGCCGCCATCGGTCAGGGTCGTCATCCGCGTCCCCGCCTGATGGTTCAACGTATCCGGGTTGACGCGGAACTCACCGCCCGCGGGATCGCCGGCGCCATCGTAGCGCCGGCCGTAGACGCCCCATCCACTGCCGTCCTGACCGTCCGAGTGCCAGGTAACGACGAAGCCGCTGTCGGCGAGGGCCGTGACGTGCGGATAGCCCTGGAACCCGCTGGTGAAGCTGTTGATCTGGAACTCGTCGGCCACGGGGTTGCCCAGGGCGTCGTAGCGCCGCCCGATGATGGCGTACGAGCTCCCGTCCTGGCGGTCGGAGTGCCACACCAGGACGAAACCGCCGTCCGTCAGGGCCGCGACCTGGGGAACCGCCTGATCGCGGGAGGTAACCATGTTGGCCTGGAACTCGCCGCCGACAGGGGCGCCCTGATCGTCGAAGCGCTGGCCATAGACGCCCCATTTGTTGCCGTCCTGGAACCAGGAATTCCAGGTGACGACGAAACCGCCATCGGCCAGCGTCGCGACCTCCGAACTGGCCTGGGACCTCTGCGTCGTGGTGTTGACCCAGAACTCGGCCCCGACGGGGTTGGCCAAGGCGTCGTAACGCTGGCCGTAGACACCGAGACCGCTGCCGTCCTGCAAATTCGATGTCCAGGTGACGACGAAACCGCCGTCATCGAGGGCCGATACCGACGGCGCGTACTGGTCGTCCGCGACGCCGGTGTTGACGATGAACTCATCCGTCAGGGGATTGCCCGCAGGATCATAAAGCCGGGCCACCACGCCGTGCATGTTGGCGTCGGCATTGTTGCCGGCATAGGCGATGACGAAATTGCCGTCGTTCAACACCGCCACGTTGGGCGATCCCTGGTTGAAGGTAATATCGTCGTTGACCCGGAACTCGACGCCCGCGACCAGAGCGCCCGCCCCGACCGTGACGACGACGGTGTCGCTGGCGCTCGCCCCTTCGTTGTCGGTGACGGTCAGGGTGATGGTGTGGACGCCGACATCAAGGGTCACCGGCGGCGTCGCCCCGGTGGCGATGGTCACGCCGCCCTCCGACCAGTCAGATCGGAAGAG
>VRUB01000254.1 GCA_019456345.1 Nitrospira sp.
GCCCGGTAACATGATCTCGGCCAAACCGGGAGGAAAAGGGATCGGGATAAACATATTTCGTTCGGCGACTCCGCATAATCGGGAACGAAAAGACACGTTAAAAACGCTCATCGGTGCCCCCGAGCCTGTCGAACGGCACCCCGAAATAGGCAAATATATTAGCCGTTTTTCTGCGGCCGTCGGTGAGCACTGCGCGAGGCCTTTCGAGATGGGCCACCCTCGTCAATATTCTCAAGAATCGGACAGCCGTCATTGCTGCTCGCGCACAGCTCGAGCAGCAACTGCAATTCGTTACGCAGGGTTTTCAGATCAGCGAGGTAGGCCTCAATCTCATCAAGCTTCCGCCGTGTCAATTTGCGCGCGCCGGCGCGCGCCCGCTGCGGCCGGTCGCGCATTCTGAGTAGCTCGCCGATCTCCGCAAGGCTAAAGTTCATCTTCTGCGCACGCTGGACGAACTGTACGCGCGCGATGTCTTTGTCGTTATAGAGTCGCACCCCGGAGGCATTTCGCCCGATCGTCGGCAGCAACTCGATCTTTTCGTAATAGCGCAGAGTATCGGCACTTAAGCCGAGCCTGCCTGCGACCTCACCGATATGGTATGCAGCCATGGATACGTTCCTAATCTAATTGATTACTTACAGATAGCGCCGGGTGAGGAATATAGCTCAACCAGGATCGCTACAGTTTACAATGTTTCAGTTGCAGCGTTTACGGTTTATTGGCCGATTTTCCGCCATTTCTGGATCCGGTTATTTCCAAAATCGACCACAAGCACCGTGCCGTTATACCCTACGGCGACCGCAATCGCCTTGTCGAATTGGCCCGGTCCTTGGCCGGATTCACCGAAAGCGGTCAGGAACGTGCCGTCCGGTGCAAACTTCTGCACGCGGTTGTTGTAAAAGTCGGCAACGAAGACATTGCCCTGGCGGTCCAACGCGATACTCGTTACCGTGGTGAACCAGCCGTTGAACGGTCCGAAGATGTTCATGGCAAACGGCCCGCCCCATTTGCGCAGAAACCTGCCAGTCGTCGCAAACACCTGCACCCGATCTCCGTACCCGTCGGCCACGAACAGCGTTCCGTCAGCGGCGAGCACCACGTCCGTGGGGTAATTGAATTGACCGGCCCACACACCGATCTCGCCGGTTTCACCCCATTGCTTGATGAAGCTGCCGTCGGCACGCAGGTGCTGAACGCGTTGGTTGTAAAAGTCCACCACAAACAAATCACCATTCGCGGCGACCGCCACGCCGCCCGGCGCGTCGAACTCGCCCGGCCCGGATCCAGCACGCCCGATTAGCCGGCGCGGGGTCCCATCCAAGCCGAACACCTGGATGCGATCGTTCCAGTAATCGGCCACATAGAGCTCATCGCCGGCGATCGTCAGGTTCATCGGCCGGCCGAGCTGGCCCGGGCCGTCGCCCTTGCTGCCGAACTGGCGCTTGAATTTCCCGTCGAGATCGAATACCTGGATGCGCCCGTTGCGGGCATCGCTCACAAACACCTCGTTACCGGCTATCGCGATACCAGTAGGATCGTTAAACTGCCCGGGCGCCGGGCCGGGCTCGCCCCAAGCAGCTACGAATACATAGCCTGGTTCCTGGGCCCAGGGCACCCACACCAGCCAGGCGATGATGATGAAACCTAGCAGGCTGCCCGCGACGCCACCAGTTATTTTCAACACAGTTTTACGTGTCATTTGAGATATCTCCAGTGCGAACCTAGAAGTTCAACCGCACACTCACGCGCGCGACGTAATCGTTTTCCAACGCCATCCCGTTCAGATCCTGAGAGATGGGAATTTGTACCGCGCCCTCGACAATCCAGCGTTTGGTGACGTACTGAATACCGGGGGTCAGGAACAGTCTCGTGCCCCCGGAGTTTGGGTCCTCAATACCGCCCACGCGGTTGTTGTCCTGGTGGATCAGGTTGGCCTCGATTACGCCATAGAGAAAGCCCGGAACCCCGCCGGTCAGTTTGCGTGGGTACAGGCGATATTGCAGTGATCCATCGAGACGCGCGATGTCACCCGCCTGGAAATTATTGGCCTCGTTGTTGGCGCGGTAGCTGAGCTGGCTGTCGACCTGGTAGCGTAATGTCTGGTAGGTCGCAACGACGCCGACGAAGGGATCCCATGAGCCCGATCCCACCTGCACACTTGGTGGTAGTCGGCCCAGCGCATCGGTCGCATCGTCTTCGCCGGTCGGCGCCTTGATGCCGAAAAACGGCGCCACCCGGAAGTTGCGCCCCGGGCGGTCGCGCTGCACCACCGTGAAGCGGCCGAACACGCT
>VRUB01000062.1 GCA_019456345.1 Nitrospira sp.
AACATGCCTCCGCGCTCGACATCGCAGACTTGATCAGTCGACTATCCACCGGCGCGGTTCGCCCGGCCCGGCGTGCGGGCGCGCAGCAAGCCGCGAGGGCCGCAATCGGTGGGGAGCGTATCAGTATCGTGCCAGACCTGCGCACCAACAGTCTGTTGGTGCGCACCGACAACCCGGGCCGGCTGATGCAGCTGCGCGCACTGATCAGAAAGCTCGACGTGCCGGCCAAGGCCGGCGGCCAGACGCGCGTCGTCTACCTCAAGAATGCCGATGCCACCCAGCTGGCGGAGGTGCTGCGCGGGCTGCTTGGTGGCGTGGCGGGCCTCACCACACCCACGGGTACAACACCGGCCCAGGCACGAGCAACGGCTGCGCGCGCCACGTCGGCGGCGGCGCTGATTCAGGCGGACGATGGTACCAACTCACTGATCATCCAGGCCCCCGAAGCAATCTACAACAACCTGCGCGCGGTGATCGAAAAGCTCGATATCCGCCGCGCACAGGTGTTCGTGGAGACCCTGATCGCCGCGATCGCCACCGACAAGATGCGTGAGCTCGGGATTCAATGGGCCGGCGCCACCGGGTATCGCGACAGCAGCAGCACAATTGCCGGACTGCAAAACTTCCCGCAGAGCGGTACCGGGATCGTGCAGACCGTCATCGATCCGGTGGGCACCCTGGTCAACGCCGCCGGCCTGACACTGGCGTTTCTGGGCCGTGAGACCACCCTACCCGACGGCACCAAGGTGCGAAGCCTCGGCGCACTCGCCCGCGCCCTCGACACGAAAGGTTACGCCACCATCCTGTCCACGCCCAATATCCTCACGCTGGACAACGCCGAGGCCAAGATCACGGTGGCACAGAATGTACCGTTCATCACCGGTAGCTTCGCCCAGGCCACCGGCGCCGCCGGCACCGTCAACCCGTTCCAGACCATCGAGCGCCAGGACGTCGGCATCGTGCTCAAGGTCAAGCCACAGATCTCCGAGGGAAACACGATCAAGCTGGAGATCTTCCAGGAGGTCTCCAATGTCGATGAGACCCCCGTTACCGGCGCGGCCGATATTACTACCGAGAAACGCACACTGGAGACCACGGTACTGGTCGACGACGGCGAAACCGTGGTGCTGGGCGGTCTGATCGATGAGCAGTACATGGAGGACGAGCAGGCCGTCACCGGCCTCGGCCGTATTCCCGTGATCGGTGCACTCTTTCGCAACAGAACCAAGCAACGTCAGAGACGGAACTTGATGATTTTCATGCGCCCCAGCATCATACGGCATGCGGGCGACACCCGCGGCATCACGGCCGATCGCTACGCGCACATGCTCGACGACAAGCGCGCCGGCGACTCGACGGCGTCCCCTGTGCTGAACCGCTTTACGGCGGGGGCGCTGATGCCCTATCCCGCGTCGCCCGGGGACTACGAAGACCGTACGTCAGCGGCGGGAACAAGTAACTCGCTTTTGGGGCCGCCGGACATCGAGAGCGACGCACCCGACCCGACGACACCCGATAACTAGGAAAATGCTGAAAAAGCCCTTACCTGCACCTTTCCAACTCGAAAAGCAAAAAGCGCGGTTGTTGCTGTTGCATTCTCGGTTCCGGAGGCGCTACGTCTGTTTAACGCACTGCAGGGTGCTGAAAAAAACCGGTTTTTCAGCACCCTGCTAGACCCGGATTGCCTTGCCGATGCCCGCCGCACCCGATCCCCAGGCGCTCGATCCGCAGTGCACACAACGCCTGCCTTATCACTTCGCCAAGCGCCATGGCGTAATCAGCGCGCGCGAGTTAGACAGCGGAATCGAAGTATGGGCCCGCTCGGGAGTACCCACCGCCGTGCTTGCCGAACTGCAACGCGCGCTCGGACAGGCGGTTCACTTGCGCGAGTTGAGCCCGGAGGCGTTTGACGCGGCGTTGAGCCACGCCTACGAGCGCGGCATGAGCCAGGCCATGCAGATCGTCGATGATCTGGACGCAGACCAGGACCTCGCCGAGCTTGCGCAGAACCTGCCCCAGGTCGCGGATCTGCTGGAGAGCGAAGACGATGCGCCGATCGTGCGGCTCATCAACGCGCTGTTGACCCAAGCCGTCCGAGACGGCGCGTCCGATATCCACATTGAGCCGTTCGAGACGCGATCGGTGGCGCGCCTGCGCATTGACGGCGTGCTCAGAGACGTCCTGGAGCCCCAGCAAGCCCTGCACCAGGTCATTATCTCGCGCATCAAGATCATGGCGCGCCTCGACATCGCCGAGAAACGGCTCCCGCAGGACGGCCGTATTACGCTGCGTGTGGCTGGGCGCCCTGTGGACGTGCGCGTCTCGACGCTGCCCACCGCGCACGGGGAAAGAGTGGTCATGCGGTTGTTGGACAAGCAGGCCGGTCGGCTGAATCTCACGGGGCTGGGCATGGCGGACGAGACACTTGCCAATCTGGATTATCTCATCCACCAGCCGCATGGAATCATTCTCGTCACCGGCCCGACCGGCTCTGGCAAGACCACCACGCTCTACGCCGCGCTCTCCCGACTGGACATGAACCAGAACAACATCATGACGGTCGAAGACCCGATCGAGTACGATCTGGACGGCGTGGGACAGACCCAGATCAACAGCAAAATCGAGCTAAGTTTCGCGCGCGCGCTGCGCGCCATCCTGCGCCAGGATCCGGACATCATCATGATCGGCGAGATCCGTGACTTGGAAACCGCGCAGATCGCGGTCCAGGCCAGCCTCACCGGTCATCTCGTGCTTGCGACGCTGCACACCAACGACGCCGTCGGTGCCGTCACGCGCCTGGTTGACATGGGCGTGGAGCCTTTTCTGGTAGCCTCGAGCCTGCTCGGCGTGCTGGCACAACGTCTGGTGCGCCAGCTCTGCCCCGAATGCCGCCGCGGCCACGCCCCCGACACCGCCGAGTGCCGGCTGCTTCGCCTCGATGAAGCCGAGGCCAAGGACTTGCAGATCTTCGATCCGGTCGGCTGCGCTGCTTGCAGCCAGAGCGGCTATCAAGGACGCACAGGCGTGTTCGAGCTCATGTGGATGGACAACAAGCTACGCGCTCTGATCCACGACGGCGCCGGCGAAGAGCGGCTGCGGGCGCACGCGCAATCACTGGGAATGCGCAGCATTCGTGACGATGGGCTGCGCTGGGTGCGTGCCGGCGCCACCAGCCTGGCAGAAGTCTTGCGCGTGGCGCGCGAATAAGCCATGGGGGCCTACGAATACCAGGCACTGGACCTACGCGGTCGCACGGTGAAAGGCGTCATCGAAGGCGATGCCGAGCGCCAGGTACGTTCGGCACTGCGCGATAAAGGCCTCACGCCGCTGCGCGTGGACGCCATCAGCGCGGAGAGCGTTGCGCCTACCGGCGGGCGATTGCGATTGCGGCGCAAAATCTCCAGCGCCGAGCTCGCGTTGATCACACGCCAGTTCGCCACGCTAATCCATGCGGGACTCACGATCGAGGAGTGTCTGGATGCCTTGATCGAGCAGACCGAGTCCGCACGTACGCGCAAGATGCTGGCGGGGGTGCGTGGAAGCGTGCTGGAAGGTCAGTCGCTGGCACGCAGCTTGGACGCTTTTCCGCAGGCTTTTCCCGACATCTATCGGCACATGGTCGATGCCGGCGAACAGAGCGGCCGGCTCGATGAGGTGCTGGAGCGTCTGGCCGATTACACCGAGGACCGCCAGGCGTTGCGACAAAAAGTCATACTCGCGTTCGTCTACCCGGGCCTCGTGACCCTGGTGGCGGTGGCGATCGTGGGGTTCCTGCTGGTCACTGTCGTGCCCCAGGTGACCCGCGTATTCGAGAACACAGGCCAGACCTTGCCTGCTATTACCCGCGCACTGATTGCTACCAGCGACTTTGTACAGGCCAGCGGCATATGGTGGCTGATCGGCTTCGCCGGCTTGTTCTTGGCCGCGCGTCTGGCACTGCGCAACACGCGCTTGCGCGAGCGCTGGCACCGCCTGTTGCTACGGCTACCATTGGTAGGTCGCCTGTTGCGCGGGGTCAATGCCGCGCGCTTCGCCAACACCCTCGGTATATTGACCGCCAGCGGCATTCCGCTGCTGCAGGCGATGCACTCGGCGGTACTCGTGGTCACGATCCTGCCCATGCGTATCGCCGTCGATGACGCCTTGCGCCAGGTGCGCGGGGGCAGCGGGTTGGCGCGCGCCTTGGGCAAGGCGAAGCTGTTTCCGCCCCTGGTAATTCACCTCATCGGCAGCGGCGAGGCCAGCGGCAAATTGGACATGATGCTCACGCGCGCGGCCGAGGCGCAAACCCGCGAGTTGGAAAACTGGGTCAAGGCATTAACCGCGTTGCTCGAACCTGTCATGATCCTGGTGGTAGGGGCCATCGTGGGCGGCATTGTCATCGCCATGCTGCTCCCCATTTTTGAAATGAATCAACTGATCAGATGAGACACCTATGCTTCGCTACACGACTCGGATAAGGGCACAGCGCGCACGAATGCAGGCCGGATTCACATTGATCGAGATTCTGGTGGTGGTCGTGATCCTGGGCATACTGGCCGCGCTCGTGGTCCCCCGGATAATGCAACGCCCGGACGAGGCACGCATAATCGCCGCCAAGAACGACATTCGCGCCATCAATAGCGCCCTCAAGCTCTACCGGCTGGACAACGGCGTCTACCCCGGTACGGACCAGGGCTTGCTCGCACTGGTGCAGAAACCCGAATCCGGAAATATCCCGCGTAACTGGAAATCCGGAGGCTATCTAGACCGTCTGCCCAAGGATCCATGGGGCATGGAGTATCAATACCTCCATCCGGGCATCCATGGCGAGATGGATGTATTCAGCCTGGGCGCCGACAACGCGCCCGGCGGTGATGGTATCAATGCCGATCTGGGCTCTTGGGATTGAGGCTATGATTAACGGGTAGATTTGATTTGCGGTGCTGCGACACGCGCCACCGCGGCTGCCGCCCGCCGGCGCCGGCATCATGACTTCGATGGTTTTGAGAAAATCTTATCCGTACTCGATGATCGACGGGCTCGAAGCGCCCTGCGCCGGCGCACGGAACGACGCCGCCAGCACAGATTTACGCTGTACACCCTGGCAGCGCTCCCGCGGTTTCACGTTCATCGAGCTGGTGGTAGTGATGCTGCTGCTCGCGATCATGGCAGGCATGATCGTGGTAAACCTCAACCCCAGCGACCCCGCCGATGTGCGCCAGGAGGCCGAACGCCTCGCGCTGTTGATTCAGGCAGCCCAACAGGAGGCGATCCTGCAAGGTCACGTCTATGCCATTACGCTTGAGCGCCGCGGCTATCATTTCCTGCGCCTGAATCAGAAGGGGGCGCTTGCGCGCGTCTCCCAAGACGAGGTTTTGCGTGCGCGCGAGCTCCCGGGGGACATGCGTATCAGCGCGGTCGAGGTCGACGGCAAGCTGCAGGGAGAAACCCCCGGCATCGTGCTGCTACCCAGCGGCCAGCTGCCTGTGTTCACCATAACACTGCGCAAGGGAACATCGCGTTGGCATGTAACGGGGTCAACTGCCGGCGGTATCAAGCCGACTGATCCCCTCGAGGCTCATGCAGCATCGTAGAGACAACACAGGTTTCCTGTTGATAGAGGTGCTGGTGGCACTGGCGATCCTGTCCATCGCGCTCGCCGCTGTCAGCTACGCCATCAGCCAGTCGATCGACACCACTGCCGCCCTGCGCGATCGCGCTATCGCCATGTGGGTTGCGCAGGATCGCATCGCGCTCCACCGCATGCGCCGCGAGTGGCCGGCCACCAAGACCACCAGCGGTACGCGCGAGCTGGCCGGGCGTACATGGAACTGGGAGGAAAAAGTCGCGACCACACCGGTCGCCCAATTGCGGCGTATCGAGGTCGAGGTCCTCAGCGACGACAAGTCCCACGTGCTCGCCCGTCTCGTCGGGTTCGTGCGCGATCAACGTGCAAGTCCATGAGCATCAAATATTCATACCATCAACGCGGACTGACGCTGGTGGAGCTGTTGGTCGCCGTCGGCCTGTTCGCGCTGTTTTCGGTCATGGCTTATGGCGCACTCGATCAAGTGCTGTCCAGCCGCGATCGGATCGAGACCGAACGCGCGTTCTGGCGCGAGCTGTCGCTGGCATTCCTGCGCATGGACGAGGACCTTTCGCAGGCGCGCGCGCGCCCGGTGCGCGACGTGGACGGCCGACGACTTCCTTCGCTGCACGGTCAACCGACAGACACGCGGGCCCTGGCCGAGCCGAGCCTCGAGTTTACCCGCAGTGGCCTATTGGTCTTCGGCGACGCCGGTGGCAGCGATTTGCAGCGGGTCGCCTACCGTCTGGACGACGATGTGGTGCTGCGCCTCGCCTGGCCTGTGCTTGACCGTGCACCACAAACGAAAGCCGTAGAATCGGTGCTTATCAAAGGTGTGGGAGGATTTCGTGTGCGCTTTTACGGTGCGGACGGTAACTGGCACGAACAGTGGCCGCGACAAGGCATTGAAGACGAGCTCCCGCGTGCAGTCGAGGTCACGCTTGAGATTGACGGGCGCGGCGCATTCAACCGGTTTTTCCTGGTCGATGATTAGGCAGTCGCCTTCAAACCGTGTCCGTACCCCCTGGTCCCGGACTCAGACGGGCGTGGCCATGGTGACGGCGTTGCTCATTGTGGCGATTGCCACAAGTGCCGCCGCCTTTATCAGCCTGGGGCAACAAGTGTGGTTGCGCCAGGCACAGAATCTGTTCGATGCTGCCCAGGCCAAGGCCGTACGGAGCGGCGCGCTCGACTGGGCAGCCATCATCCTCGCCGAGGACGCCAAGGACAACACCACCGATGATCTCACGCAACTGTGGGCACAGCCGCTACCGCCATTACCGGCTGAAGGCGGCCTCGTGACCGGACGCATAATCGACGCCCAGAGCCGCTTTAACCTGAACAATGTGGTGCGCAACGGCAACCCGAGCACTGAAGACATCGCCGTGCTCCAGCGATTGCTCGACGCCCAGGACCTGCCGCGAGAGCTCGCTGACACGCTCGTGGATTGGCTGGACGCGGACAGCCAGACACAGCCTAACGGCGCCGAGGACATCGATTATCTAAGCACGGAACAACCTTACCGTGCCGCGAATCAGCGATTGCAGACCGTGCAGGAGTTGCGCTTGATCAAAGGGTTTGACGCCAAGGCCGTAGATCTGCTACGACCGTTTGTCACAGCGCTGCCGCAGGCGACTGCCATCAACATCAACACTGCAGAGCCCGTGGTGTTTGGCGCAATGTTTGTCGATCTGTCTCTTTCGGAGGCCGAGGACCTGTTGGCGCAACGTAAAGAAAATCCGTTCAAGGATACCAGCGAGTTCAAGGCGCGCCTGCCACCAGATGTGGCTCCGCCGCAAGTCCCGTATGATGTCAAGAGCGCTTACTTCGAGGTCACGATCGACAGCTTGTTCGGGCGATTGCAGCGCCGCACGCAGGCGCTGCTGCACCGGCCCGCCAAGGGGTCCGTGCAGGTGTTGTGGCAGCAACAGCAACTTTTGATTACCGCTTCCGATGACGACGACACCGGCTGAGACCGTGACCAGCCCCGCGACTGCGCCCGTTGTCCGCCAGCCCCGACTCGGGAGAGCCGAGCGCCTGATAGGTCACGCACTCGACGTTTTCCTACCCGACGGCTGGCCTGAAACCAGCGCTGCCGCTCATTGGTACGGGCGCCGCGGCGGCAGCACTTCCAGCGGGCAGAGCAACGATCTTGCAGAGCTACGGCCAAGCTGGAAGGCTGCACACGTGACGATCTGGACTCCGCCTGACGCCACCCTGCTCACGCATGTCTCGTTACCCACACGCAGCTGGAGCAAGATTCAACAAGCGCTTCCCTACGCGCTCGAAGACCAGCTGCTGGGTGATCCGGAGAAATTGCATTTCGCTTATCATCGGCAACGCGATGGCACCCTGGCGGTTGCAGTCACGGCGCGCGAGCGTCTACAAGTATGGCTCGCGGCCTTGCGCGACAGTGGACTGGTACCTTCGCGCCTGTGTCCTGCGACGCTCGCGTTACCGCTGGATGCCGGTGACTGGTCGTTGCTGTTCACCCACAATCGACTGTGGGTGCGCACCGGTCCGTTTGCCGGGTTTGTGTGCCCGGTCGCGCTGGAAACGGCCCCGCCATTGCTGTCGACAGCGGTAACGGAGGCACGCTCTAAGCACACCGCTCCCGCTCGCCTCACCGTGTTCGATCCACCAGCGGCTTTCCAGGCAAACGCCTGGCGCGCTTCGCTGGGTATCGAGATCGAGACCTCGAAACGCAGCTTCTGGCAAACCGGGCCCGGCACGCCCCCACCGCTGACTCTGCTCCAGGGCGAATTTGCGCCCAGCGGCAAGCTGCGCGATTCATTGCGACCACTACGCCTTGCCGCTGCCGTCCTCACAGTCTGGTTCCTGGGTACGATCGGGTTCAGTCTCTGGGAGTGGTGGCAACTTAACGAGCAACACCGGTCAACTCGGCAAGCCATGGTTCAACTATTCCGGAAAACCTTCCCCGAAGCCAAGGTCGTGCTTGATCCCGCACGGCAGATGGAACGCAACTTACAATCACTGCAGCTTCAAAGTGGAGACGCCGGCAGCGGCGGTTTGCTAGCGCTGCTCGCACAGGTCGCGCCGATACTGCGCGCCTACCCCAATGTAACATTGCGGACAGTCAAGTATTCGGATCCCAAGCTGACACTCGATTTAAGACTGCCGGACTTCGAAACGCTGGAAGTGATCAAGAATGCGTTGAGCGAGACTCGCCGGGTACGTGTTGAGGTGCTGACCGCCAATAGCCGCGCCTCCGGAGTTGAAGGCCGCCTGCGGATTCAAGCGAGTGCCGCCGGCCGGCCCGAGGGATCATAGTGGAAGCGCCGTTGTTTGAACGCATACTCTCACTGTGGCGCACACTGGAACCGCGCGAGCGCCTGGTGATCACCGCCGGCAGCATCATTGCGCTGGTCATGCTGTTTTATACATTCTTGTGGATGCCGGTGCAGCGCGATTTGACCCGACTGCGCGTCGATGTTCCCAAAACACAAATGCAGCTCACGCGGATGCAGGTGCAGACCCGCCAGGTCACGCGGCTACGATCCGCAGCCACCACGAACACGCCGAGCGGCAATCTGCTGTCCACGCTGGAGCGATCCGCGCTGGACCGGGGTCTTCGGCGGAACATCACGCGCATGGCGCCGGATGGATCCGCTGGCGTGCGCCTAGCGCTCGATGGTGTGGGCTTCAACACTTTGCTTCGCTGGCTTGCCGATTTGCAACAACGCTCTGACGTGCGTGTTGATAGCGCTACTATCAACGCGCAATCGGATCCCGGGGTTGTGAATGCGCGTCTGCTGCTGCGCAGGCCGGGGACATGAAGAAGCGCTGGCTCGCTTATCTCGCCTGGGGCATCGTTGGCTACCTCGTGTTTCTCGTTGCCACGATGCCGGCGGGCTGGCTCGCTTGGGGTGTGGGTCACTTCAGTCGCGGTGTTGTTAGCGTCGAACGCGGCCAAGGCAGTCTGTGGCATGGTACCGGCCATCTTATCGTCTACCATCCGCAAGCAACCCCACGGGACCTCGGGCAGGCCGAATGGCGCGTTCACCTGTGGTCTATGCTGCTCGCGCGCCTGCGCGTCTCGGTCAATGCGGTCGGCCCGCAAAGCACATTCTCCGCTACGGTCACGCTGAGCCCGCGCCAGGCGGCGCTGACAAACTCACGCTTGTCCGCATCCGCCCGCTTTGCAAGCGCCTTTTACGCACCTGCCGGTCTAATGGCGCCAACCGGCCAGCTACGCGCCAACACCAAAGAGCTCAGGCTCAACCGTGAAGGCCTGCATGGAGCCGCGCAGCTTTTTTGGGACGGCGCCGGCAGTGATCTGTCGAGCGTCAACCCGTTGGGTGACTATCGCCTCGACGTGAACGGCGAGGGTGAAAACGTAGTGTTCAAGCTGGCCACCGTGCGCGGGGCGCTCGAGGTCACGGGCCAGGGTCACTGGCAACCGCTGCGAGACGGTATGCTACAAATAAGCGGCTACGCGCGTGCGCGGGCCCAACAAAAAGAACTCCAGCCGTTGCTCCAACTCCTCGGTGCAGAGCAGGACGGGCGGCGATCGTTTCAGCTCAGGTTGCAGCTGCCTGTACGCAACTTTCTGCCACGTTAGTCCTGATATTCCACCGCAGAGGGCGCAAAGCGATTTGATTTCGAACCGTTTTGTTCCTACCGGCGAAAAGATTTCCTATATTTATCTATTTATAATTAATGGCTTATAATGGTTATTGAAGCTAATTTCTCTTATCGGGCGCTCCCGCCCACTACAGCGCGCGGCCAGCTTCCAGTCTGACCTCGCTCCAGCAAGCGCCGTACCGGCCCAAAAGACCGGCGGTGCACCGGACTCACGCCGAAGATCGCCAACGCCAATAAGTGTGTCGCCGTAGGATAGCCCTTATGTCGCGAAAATCCGTAGCCGGGGAACGCCTTGTCGAGCGTAAACATCTCCGCATCCCGCGCCACCTTTGCCAGTATTGACGCGGCCTGCACCGACGGAACAGTGGCATCCCCCTTGATCACCGTTTTCACACGACACGCCAGCGACGGCGCACGGTTCCCGTCTATCAACACCAGGTCAGGCACGATGTCCAGCGTCTCGACTGCGCGCCGCATGGCGAGCAGGCTGGCTTGCAAGATGTTTAGCCGGTCGATGTCGGCGACCTCCGCGCGCCCGACGGCCCAACATAAGGCCCGCTGCTTGATCGCTTGTGCCAGCACCTGCCGCCGTGCCGGCGCGAGCACCTTAGAGTCCGCAAGGCCCGCTATCGGTCGCTTCGCATCGAGGATCACGGCCGCCGCTACCACGGGGCCCGCCAACGGGCCGCGCCCCGCCTCATCCACACCAGCGACTAACACGCCCCAGCCCCCCAATCGCCCATGGTTTTTGTTTCCCGGCTGTGCACCGAGGTCACACGAGACTGTCAGCCGCCCTAATAATATTCGGCGGCATTCCCTGCGACCGCGAGCACCGTTTTAACCGCCTGTCATGCGCGCCCTGCCTGTGAGCGTAGCACGCCAAGCACGGCGTCGGCCGCTTTTTCATTAGCATTTCTGCGCAGTTGCCTGTGGATGCCGCGCAAGGCCTCGGTTACTGATTTCGATTTCTCGGGATTACGCAGATAGTACTCGGCTTTTTCCCCGAGCTTCTCGGGCACGGCATCTATTTGTATCAGTTCCGGCACGATTTCGCAGCCGGCCAGAATATTAGGCAATGAGTAGAGCTTGATTCGGACGAATCCCCTTAACAGCCAATAATTGAGAAAGGAAAGCTTGTAGGTGACCACCATAACCCGCTCCAGCAGCGCGGCTTCGAGCGTCGCTGTGCCCAATGCCAGTAACACGATGTCCGCTGCGGCCATGGCATCGCGCGAATGCTCGTCGAGCAACGCGATGGGAAGCCCTCCTGCGTCGTTTCGCTTGATTGCTTCTTTAAATATCTCGCGCGTCTCGCGGCTTGCGAACGGTGCCACGAAGTGCAGTCCGCTGTTGCGCCGGTTCAGCCACATGGCGGTTCTTATGAACAGATTCGCATGCCGCATGAGCTCGCTTTTGCGGCTTCCTGGCAACAGCGCCACGATGGTCTTATCCACCGGCAGCTCCAGCAGTCTTCGGTATGTCTTCCGATCCACCTCCTCCTCTATTTCATCTGCCAGTGGATGGCCGACATAGGTTACCGGTAGATTTTGTTCTTCATAATAGCGTGCTTCAAACGGAAACAGCGCCAGCATGTGGTCCACGGCTTTCTTGATCTTGTGGATGCGATATCCACGCCATGCCCATACCGTTGGACTGACGTAATGTACCGTAGCGATGCCCGCGGCCTTCAAGCGCTTTTCCAGTCCCAGATTAAAATCAGGGACATCGATTCCGATAAACAGATCGGGTGGATCACTGAGAAAATGCTTGATGAGATCATTACGCATCCAGCGAATCTGGGGGAACTTGCCGAAGGCCTCCATCAGTCCAATAATTGATAACCATTCCATGGGAAACATGCTCTTGCACCCTTCCGCTTCCATGTGATCGCCGCATACTCCCTCAAAGCGCACGCCCGGAATCCGCTTCTTCAGCGCCCTCATCAGTCCCGCTCCGAGTAGGTCGCCGGACACCTCACCGGCGACTACGCCGATTCTCACTGGTGATCCCCGAGCCACCACGCTAGCGAATAATCCCGCGTTCAGACGACTTGATGAACGAGACAAGATTGTCAACTTCCGGTTGGCCGGCGGCCTCTGTCTCGAGCATCACTATGGCCTCACTGAGCTTTAAGCCGGACTTGTAAATCACCTTGTAGGCGTCGTGCAGAGCCTTTATCGTCTCCGTAGAGAACTGTCTGCGCTTCAGCCCACGGACATTTATCCCGTAGGGTATGGCCGTATTCCCGTAGGACAGGATGTAAGGCGGGATGTCCTTGAAAGTAATAGTCGCAATTCCGGTCATACAGTGCGCGCCCAGGCGGCAAAATTGATGAATGCCGGTAAAACCACCCAAAAATGAGTAATCACCCACCGCCACGTGGCCAGCCAGGCTTGCGCAGTTGGCGAAAATCGTATGGTCACCGATGACACAATCGTGGGCAACGTGTACATAGGCCATAAAAAAATTATCGTTGCCGATCCGGGTCGCGCCCAAACCATCCGTGGTGCCCCTATTAAAGGTGCAGTACTCCCGGAAAATGTTGCGGTCACCGATCTCCAGCCACGTCGGCTCGCCGCCATAGCCGAGGTGCTGCGGCGCCTCGCCAATGGAGCTGTACTGATATACCTTATTTTCCCGTCCAATCCGGGTCGGGCCGTTGATAACCACATGCGGCCCGATCCAGGTGTTGTCCCCTATCTCGACATTGGCGCCAATCACTGAGAACGGGCCGATATGGACTTCTTTCCCCAGTTTGGCCGTGGAATCGACGAGCGCTTGCGGGTGAATCACTCAGAGATTTCCCTGTACGTGCTCAAAATCTCCGCGCTGACGCACAGTTTCTCGCCGACGTGGGCAGTGGCCTCGAACTTCCAGATGCTCTTCACCCTGCGTGCCACTGAGACGGTGAGCCGGAGCTGATCGCCGGGTTCAACCGGATGCCGGAAACGTGCTTTGTCAATCCCCACCAGATAGATCACGCCGCGGTCATCGGGAGAGACGTCGAGGCTTCTAAATCCAAGAATGGCACACGCCTGTGCCATGGCTTCGACGACCAGCACCCCGGGCATGACCGGATGATGTGGAAAGTGTCCCTGGAAAAAAGGTTCGTTGATGGTTACATTCTTGATGGCGACGAGTGAGCGGTTTTTCTTGTAGTCGACGACGCGATCGATGAGAAGAAACGGGTATCGATGCGGAAGATATTCCAAGACCTTTCCAATATTGAAATCGTTCAATTTTCCCTCGCCTCAGAAAGCCCTTTCACTTTCTTTTCCAGTGCCCGCAAGCGCGAAGCCAGGTCATCGAGTTGCCGCAATCGTACCGCGTTGCGCCGCCACTGGCTTACGGGCTCGGCCTTCAGGCTCGACGAATATGCGCCGGACTCCGTAATCGACCCCGATACGAGTGATTGCGCCGTGATGCGTACGTCATCCGCCACTTCCAGGTGTTCGGCTATCCCGACTTGCCCACCCACCGTGCAGCGCTTGCCGATGCGCGTGCTGCCCGCAATCTTCGCACCCGCCGCCATCACGGTATGCTCGCCGATGTGTACGTTGTGGGCAACCTGAATCAGGTTATCGAGCTTGACGCCGTTTTCGATAACCGTATCGTCCAGGGCGCCCCGATCTATAGTTGTATTGGCACCGATTTCGACGTTATCGCCAATGCGAACGCGGCCCAACTGGGGCACCTTCACCCATTCGACACCTTCCTGTACAAAACCGAATCCGTCGGCGCCAACTATCACGCCTGGATGGATGATGCAATTCTTGCCCATGGAGCACTCGCTACTGACGACGACGTGAGCCGCCAGGCGGCTGTCGGCGCCAATAGCCGCGCGCGCTCCAACGTAGCATCCGGGGCCGATAAAAACATTTCGCTCAATGACCGCGTCCGCCTCTACTACGGCATATGGCCCGATCCAGGCACTGTCGGCGATGATCGCGCTTCCGTCAATAAGTGCCGTGCCGTGTACACCCGGCTCCACCGGTATACCGGGGTTCAAGCGGCTGGCCACGCGCGCAAAACACAACCGGGGATTATCCACGATCAATGCGTTTCCGGAAAAACGCTCGGCGTCATGTTCTGCCAATATGACCGCGCCTGCGTGAGTGGCAGCCAGTGCCGGGTAGTATTTCCTGCCCGCTACATAACTGATTTCGCGCGAACCGGCGCGCTCGAGCGTCGCGACACCGTCTATCGCTACGTTCGGGTCACCTCGAACCAGGCCGTCACATCGCTGCGCCAGCTCGCCCAGCTTAACTGTCACTGATTTGCGGACTCCTGGCTGAGCTTCTTCAGCACCTTGTCAGTGATATCGATCGTGCTGCTGGCGTAAATCGTTCCTTCATGAACAATGAGATCGTAATTTTCCTGCTTGGCGATGTCGATAATTACTTTTTTCACCAGCCTTTGCAGCGCGGCCAACTCCTCGTTTCTTCGCATATTATAATCTTCTCTAAACTCCTGGGTGGCGCGCTTGAGGTCGCGTTTCAGCACCAGCAGCGCGCGCTCCTTCGCACTCCTGTCCGACTCTGGCATAACCAGAGCGTTCTTCTTGAGATCATCTTCCGTCTGCTTGATGGTGTTCTGCATGTCCACGAGCTTCTTGTCCCGGGGTTCAAACTCCGATTGGAGCTTTTTCAAAGCGCTCTCCGCCTGCGGTGCCTGCTCGATAACCTTGATCGCATTGACATAACCAATTTTTATCTCGGCGGCCGTCGCCGGGTTTGTTGCGAGCCAAATACCCAACATAAAACTCCCGAATAGGGTGTAAAGAACTAGTTTCTTTTTCAAGGCTGGCTCCCGCGCTGCTTATCTGAGTGGTACACCGAGGGTAAATTGGACGGGCTCGGTATCGTCCCCCGGCTGATCGTTCAAGGACGCCGCCACACTGATCGCCAGCGGCCCTACCGGACTGAACCAATTAAACGCCAATCCGATGGAATAACGCAACTCTGCAAAATCTATTGTTTCGCCGGGGCTGTCCAGACCCGGCCCGAACACCTGACCGCCGTCGAGGAAGAAGCTCAGGCGCTGCGACTGATTGCCCGGCTTGGCCCCCGGGAGCGGGAAAATATACTCCGCATTGAGCAAAACGCGCTGGTTCCCGCCGATCGGATCGAATGGCGTTGCCGTATCGCGCGGACCCAGAGTGCGCGACTTGTAACCGCGCACGGACCGACTGCCCCCGGCGAAAAAGTTCTGGTAAAACGGCAACGATTCGGTGTCGCCGTAACCGTCCCCAATGCCTATTTCGCCTTTAACACGTGCCGTCTTGCTGCCGCCCAGCGGAAAATAACGCGAGCCCGTGTAGTTCAGCTTATAGTACTCTAGTTCGCTTCCCGGGACCGTGATCTCCCCGATAACCCGTTGCAACCCCCCCTTGGTCGGAAAGATGGCACGATTTAACGAGTCCTGCGTCCAGCCGAGGGTTGTTTTAAGCACGGTGTTGGTCGG
>VRUB01000255.1 GCA_019456345.1 Nitrospira sp.
AGAAGCTCGGCCAGGCTCTGCAGCTTTGTGGGCACGAGGCGCCGCGAGGTCCCGGCTGCAATCAAAAGGCCTGCCACGAGTGCGACGACCACCCACATCATCAGCACAGCTTTGTTGAGGGAGATGTCGACACCGAGCAACGAGAGGTGTATGAGCGGATGGAGTTCAAACGGGTGGAGGGGATTTTCCAAGGCCTCTCCTTCGTTCGTTATTGGGGCCAGCGCTGCGCCATCCGGTACGCATTCCGGACTCCCGCGAGAGCGCCCAGGATCAACCCTGCCACCATCCCCCAAGGCCCAGAGGAAAACAGGTAGGTATCAACCAGCCAACCCAGGCCGCCCCCCACGATCAGCGCAGCCAGCATTTCGGTCCCGATCCGGACCGCTTGCCCCAAGCCCGCATAGAAGGGATCTGTTGAGGGCGGCATCGTCATCCACTGCCGCGCAGCCGAGCACCGGCGCGCATTCAATCAAAATATCGGGCGAATTGTCAAGCTGATCGCCACTGGTCGAGGCATGCGTGATCGCCATTCAACAGCGCTTCCTCGACTGGCTTCTGTTTTCCCCGTTGTGTTACAAGGATCCCATGATCCGACCATCACGCGCACGCTTCCTGATGGAAGCGCGTCCCCAGCCGCTGTTGCTCTCTGTGCCCCAGCCGGAGGAGGACGCCTATGAATTGTACCGTCGGATTGCCAACCCGAACCGGCCATCATTTCTCCTCGAGAGCGGAAAGGGCGCCGGCGCAGTCGCGCGGTACTCCTTCTTGGGAAGCGACCCCTATCTCGAGTTCATCGGTGCACACGATCGCTACGAGCTGCGCACACGCGACGGGACAGTGGTGAAGCAAGGGGATCCTTTCGCCGCCCTTGCGGCGCTGCTGCGCGCGTCCAGAATACCACGACCCGAGGGCGCGCCGCCGTTCTTCGGCGGGGCGGTAGGGTATTTCGGCTACGATTTTGCGCGGCGGTTGGAGCCCCTGCCGACTCTTGCGGTGGACGACCTGCACCTCCCAGAGCTGCAGTTCGCGTTTGTGGAGCTGTTGGCCGCTCTCGACCACAGCACCCGGACGCTCCATTTGATCTTTGCGCCCCCGTCAGAGCGGTTGCAAGGCGAATCACGGGAGAAGCTCTACCGAGAGGGTTGTGACCGGCTGGCTGAACTCGAAGCGAGGCTGGCGTGTCCGCGCGTCACGCGTGAAGAAGATTGGCCGACTGTCCAACTCACCATTCATCCGGACCAGCCCCGGCATACCTATCTGGACCGCGTGCTTCAGTGTCAGGAGTTTATCCGCGCTGGGGACATCTATCAGGCGAATCTGTCCCACCGCTTCACCATTGAACAGCCGGGCGGCCGAAGCCTGCACGATACGATGACTGGCTTCGCCCTTTATCAGCGCCTTCGGCTGGTGAACCCGTCACCCTTTGCGGCATTGCTCAACTTTAAGGAGCTGTGTCTCGTCAGTTCCTCACCGGAGCGCCTCGTACGATTGGACAACCGGCGAGTGGATACCCGTCCGATTGCCGGGACCCGGCCTCGAGGCCAGACCCTCACCGAGGATCGCCACCTGGCCGAGGAACTCCTGACTGACCGGAAGGAGCGCGCCGAGCATCTGATGCTGGTTGACCTCGAACGCAATGACCTCGGCCGTGTCTGCTGCTACGGATCCGTCCGCGCGGATGAGTTCATGGTGGTGGAGCGCTACTCACACGTCAGCCATATCGTGTCCAACATCACGGGGCAGTTGCGCAGCGAGCTTGACGGGTTTGACCTGATCAAAGCCATGTTTCCGGGCGGCACGATTACCGGAGTTCCCAAGATCCGCTGCATGGAGATCATTGAGAGCCTTGAGCCGGTCTGCCGTGGACCCTACGCCGGCTCGCTGGGATACCTGAGCTGGAGCGGAGATCTGGACCTCAACATCATCATTCGCACGCTGGTCTTGACCGACAGTCGTGGGTTCCTGCAAGTTGGAGCAGGGATTGTGGCCGATTCCAATCCAGCTCGGGAGTACGACGAAACCCTGTTTAAGGCCGAAGCGCTCATGCAAGCGCTGCGGAAGAATTGAAGGATTTCTTCATCCCATCATTGAATCAATGAATGGCTCTTCAGGATCTTATGTGAGTACCTGTAGTCTTCGGGATACTTGAGGCCAGGGAAGGGGTTCGCGCTTCCGCGCCTCTCGGAGTGACCCTACCGGGCCTTGCCAAGCGGAAGGCCTTCCGAAATTCGCGTGGCCACGGTCTGGCGACCGTGGTCCCTTGGTCAGTTTCGGTTTTCCTG
>VRUB01000256.1 GCA_019456345.1 Nitrospira sp.
CAAGGCAGGATATCCGCGCGATCCTCGACGGAGGGTTGGCAGGCAACCGTTCGCTGGGTGCGTGACGGTGATCGGCACGACATCGATCTGTGGGGGCCGCTGGGCCGGGGCCACGTGCGGCTGATGCAGGATCGCTTCGGAGCCCGTTTGCGCGACGCGAATAACCAAACGTATTGGGCCGCAACGAGTCAGCAGTTGCTGTTTGACACCACCGGTTGGCGGCTTCCGCTGGACGGGCTTAACTACTGGGTGCTCGGGCTGCCTGTACCCGACACACCCGGGACGCAGGCCCTGGACCGATCAGGCCGGCTCAAGTCGCTGGACCAACTAGGGTGGCAGGTCCGTTTTTTGCGTTACCGGCGGCACGGAGGTTACGAGTTTCCGAGCAAGCTGTTCATTCGCCGGCAAGTGAACGGCACCGACGCGCAGCCGCTGGATGAGGGCGA
This sequence comes from Nitrospira sp., assembly GCA_019456345.1. GTDB lineage: Bacteria > Pseudomonadota > Gammaproteobacteria > Acidiferrobacterales > SPGG2 > VRUB01. The sequence continues at coordinate 447 of VRUB01000256.1, forward strand.
CTCGCATGGTCCGTTGCTGGAGGTGCGGCTCGTGATCGAGCGTTGGTCTCCGGTGCCCTAGCGCATGGAAGTCTGGCCGGCACCAGCCAAGCTTAACCTTTTTCTCCACGTCACGGGGCGGCGAGCGGACGGCTATCATCTGTTGCAGACTGTTTTTCAATTCCTCGATTTCGGTGATGAGCTGAAATTCCGTGTTACCCACGACGGTCAGATCACGCGATCCACGCCACTCGCCGGCGTCGTCGCAGAAGACGATCTCTCGGTGCGCGCGGCCCGGTTGTTACGAGCGGCCTGTGGGTGCGAAAAAGGCGCGCAGATTCACTTGCGCAAACGCATCCCGCTGGGTGGCGGGCTAGGCGGCGGGAGCTCCGACGCGGCGACGACCCTGCTCGTGCTGAACCGTCTGTGGAACGCGGGGCTGGGGCAGGCCGAACTGCTGGAATTGGGTGTGCGTTTGGGTGCCGACGTCCCGGTGTTTCTCGGGGGTCACGCGGCCTGGGGGGAAGGCATCGGCGAGGTCCTGACCCCGGTGGAACCCGAGGAGGCGTGGTACGTGGTAGTGGTTCCGCCGGTACGCGTGTCGACTGCGGCCGCATTCGGCGATCTTGGTTTGACCGGGTTTAGTGCGCCGATCACAATACGCGACTTCCACGCGGGCCGGTTAGGTAATGATCTCGAGCCGGTGGTGCGTCGGCGCTACCCCGAAGTTGACCGCGCATGCCAATGGTTGAGTGAGTTCGGCATGGCACGGATGACGGGCTCGGGCGGCTGTGTCTTTTTGAAAGTGACCGACGCGTCGGCGGGTGAACAGATTCTGAGCAAGCGACCGCAATGGCTTGAGGGCTTTGTTACTCACGGAGTGAACAGTCATCCGCTGTTCGCGGGGCGCCTGGATTAATATCGCTGGGGTGTAGCCAATTGGTAAGGCACCGGTTTTTGATTCGGTGAAAACCGGGCGAGACTCTGGAAAAGTCGGGAAAAACGGCAACCGGCCAGGCGACCCAAACAGTGCCCCAAGATGTGGGCGAATACTCGTAAAGGCACCCCTTGTCGGCAACCGGCAATGAAAAATGGAAGGTGTAGGCTTCACGGCGGCAAGTCTACCGGCCCCCGCACCCCGGAAGGTTTGGAGCGTGCTCGACGGGCAAACTGGAAGCACCGCCGTTACTCCGCGAAGGCAACGGCCGAGCGGCGCTTGTTCCTATAGTTACTGCGTACCAGCCTAGAGCTGATGAAGCACATAGAAGCGTGATTCAAATCTATCGTGATCTCTACCGCCGCCACTCCCACGGCGGCATGGGTTTCTTGTCTCGCCACAAGCCAATTTTGTTAGACCGTGCCTGATCTTCGGCTTGGGCATAGAGCTTCTTGTTCTTGGGACTCAGTTCCTTTTAATAATAGCGCTAGAACCACGCCATCCCTGCTTTGACCTGCGCAAGGTTCACATCTTGTCCGTCTACGATGACGAATCCCACAATGCGCCCGTAACGATCCCGATTTTCCCACTTCACAGTGATTTCTTGGCCTGCAACGAGAGTTGCCAGGTGCTTTCGTGAGGCGTTGCCGAAAGGTTGTTTTCGTTCTGGGGCGTCGATGCCTTGAAGCCTGATCTTGTGTTGGGTGTTGTTATCAAGGATGGTAACGGTGTCACCATCGGCGACTTTGACGACCTTGCCGGTGAGGGTGTCGGCGAAGGCTCTGGGCGCTGCCAGCAGCAGGAATGCAGCTACGATCACATGGCCCATGTTGGTCCTCTGTGAGTCAATGTTAGCTTTATTATTTTGAGTCGTCGGTACACAGCTTGATCGAAAGACCGGGTGGGAGCTTGGTTCCT
>VRUB01000257.1 GCA_019456345.1 Nitrospira sp.
CCGCGTTTCGATTTCGCGAAACGCCTTCTGCATGATCGTCTTGCCGAGGTCGTGGTACTGCGCGCGGCGTTGCAGCCTGACGAAACGGCGGATGTGGCTGCGCGCCTTGCCGGTAACGATAAAACGCTCCCAGGTCGGCGACGGCGTCTGCGTTTTCGAGCAAATGATTTCGACCTGGTCGCCATTCTGCAGCTCGGTCCGCAACGGCTTCATGCGACCGTTGATCTTGGCGCCGACGCATGTGTCGCCGATCTCGGAATGGACGGCGTAGGCGAAGTCGACCGGCGTCGCGCCAGCCGGCAGCGCGATCAGGTCGCCCTTGGGCGTGAAGCAGAAGACCTGGTCGGGGAACATTTCGAGCTTGGTGTGCTCGAGGAACTCCTCGGGTCCCGCCGCGTGGTCGAGAATCTCGAGCAGCTCGCGGATCCAGCGGTATTGGCGCCCTTCGCGCGACGTCAACTTGCCGTCGGGGCTCTTGTAATGCCAGTGCGCGGCGACGCCGTGCTCGGCGAACTCCTGCATCTCCTTGGTGCGGATCTGGATCTCGATACGCATGTTCTCGGGCCCGATCACCGCGGTATGCACGGACTGGTATCCGTTCGGCTTGGGCGTCGAGATGTGGTCCTTGAAGCGGCCCGGCACCATCGGGTAGGCGGCGTGCACGACGCCCAGCGTGGCGTAACACTGCTCGACGGTGTCGACGACGATGCGGAACGCGACGATGTCGGAAAGCTGCTCGAATTCGACGTTCTTGCGCTCCATCTTGCGCCAGATCGAATAGGGCTGTTTTTCGCGCCCCGAGACCTCGGCCTCGATGCCGGCCTTGCCGAGCGTCCGCTTGAGCTCCTTGATGATGCGCGGCACCTGGTTGCCGCCTTCTTTGCGCAGGAACTCGAGACGGGCTTTGAGCGAATCATGCGCCTGCGGATTAAGCTCGATGAACGACAGGTCCTCGAGCTCGTCCTTGATCTCGCGCGTGCCGATGCGTTCGGCGAGGGGCGCGAAGATGTCCATCGTCTCGTTCGCGACGCGCCATCGCTTGGTCTCGTCCTTGATGAAATGCAGCGTGCGCATGTTGTGCAGACGGTCGGCCAGTTTGACCAACAGGACGCGGATGTCCTCGGACATCGCGAGCAGCAATTTACGGAAGTTCTCGGCCTGCCGGGTCTGATCGGACTGCAGCTCGAGGCGGGTCAGCTTGGTGACGCCGTCGACCAGGCTCGCGATCCCCTTGCCGAACATCGCATCAATTTCGGCGAGCGTGACGTCGGTGTCTTCGATGGTGTCGTGCAGCAGCGCGGTGATGATGGTGGCGGTGTCGAGCCGCATGCCCGTGAGAATGCCGGCCACTTCGAGGGGATGCGAAAAATAGAGATCGCCGGACGCGCGCTTTTGTGAGCCGTGCGCCTTCATCGCGAAGACGTATGCGCGGTTGAGCGCATCCTCGTCGGCCGTGGGGTCGTACGCCTTGACCCGTTCGACGAGTTCGTACTGGCGAATCAAAGGCTATACCTACCGGCTATTGCCCGGCCGCTCTATAGCCGTGCTGCCGTCGATCCGCCTCCGGGCCGATTTGCCGCCGCAGGGCGCCAATACGAGCGTTATCCGTCGCCTTTGGCGGCATCCTCGGAATCCTCGGCGAGCGCCTTCGACATTTCCTCGGCGAGATCGCTGTCGACGTTTTCGAGGTTCACGTCGCCAGCCGCCGTGTCGGCGTCTTCCGTGGCGACCGACTCGACAGCCGATTCCGCCGCCGCCGGCTCACTATCGCCTTGCGGTTGCTTGTCGGTGCTGGCGGCTGGCTGTTGCTCGTCGGTGTTGACGCCGGCCCACTCTTTTTCGGCCGCCGCCAGGATGGCCACGCTGTCGTCTTCGGGCTCGTCGGTCTCGACATGCCGCTGCAGGCTCGCAATCAACGTCTGTTTCAACTCATCGGGCGCGATCGTTTCCTCGGCGATCTCGCGCAGCGCGATCACCGCATTCTTGTCGTTCTCGCGCTCCAGAGTGGGCTGGGCGCCCGATGACAGTTCGCGCCCACGCTGGGTCGCGAGCAGCACGAGCTCGAACCGGTTCGGAACCTTGGTGACGCAATCCTCAACGGTAACGCGGGCCATTCAACTCTCTCCGATAACAGCTATCCAATTTGGCCATGTAGTAACTTGGGCGTGATTTTAAAGCAAGAACTCAAACAAGCCGCCCAATCGACGCAGCGGTGTTCGGAAATAACTATCGAAGCGTTTCGACGGAATAATCTGACAGAT
>VRUB01000258.1 GCA_019456345.1 Nitrospira sp.
CGTTTGCGCAAGTAGCGAGTTTCGCGTAGCGAGTAGCTCGACCGCAGTAGCGAGTGGCGAGGAGCTGCGTGGATCGCGAAAGCGCCGAGTATGTTTTTCCTAGCTACCAACTACTCGTGGTACCTGCTCCGTGTAACGACCGGCAGTTGAGTTATGGTTCAACCTCTACTCAAAGTGAAAGATCTAAAAACCTGGTTCGACACGCCAGAGGGTATCGTGCGCGCCGTCGATGGTATGTCGTTCGATATTTCACACGGTGAGACGCTTGCACTCCTAGGCGAATCGGGTTGCGGCAAAACTATCGGCGCACTCTCGCTCTTGCAGCTTGTACCGCAACCCGCCGGGCGTATCGTAGCGGGAGAGGTCATTATGGACGGGCATGACATCCTACGCCTGCCTGAGCGTGAGATGCGTAAATTACGTGGCAAGCGCATCGCCATGGTGTTTCAGGAGCCGCAGACCTCGCTGAATCCAGTACTGACGGTCGGCAGTCAAATCCAGGAAGCGCTGCCAAATAAAGCGACGCTTGCCGCGGCGGACGCCCATGCCCGCACAATAGAGCTGCTCAAGGCCGTCGGTATCGCCGATCCCGAACATCGGTATTGGGAGTATCCACACCAGCTATCCGGGGGCATGAAGCAGCGGGTGATGATCGCGATGGCGCTGGCAGGTGCCCCGGATCTATTGATCGCCGATGAACCCACGACTGCCCTCGACGTGACGATCCAGGCACAGATCCTGACGTTGCTCAAGGATCTGCAACAGCGCAGCGGCATGGGCATCCTCCTTATCACCCATAATCTGGGCGTCGTCGCCGCGGTCGCAGATCGTGTTGCGGTCATGTATGCGGGTCACATCATAGAGATCGCGAGCCGGGATGATTTTTTTGCCGAACCGCTGCATCCCTACGCGCAAAAGCTGTTTCGATCCATCCCAGGCCGAGTGCGGCGCGGCGCGGCCTTGGACGTGATTGCCGGAACCGTGCCGTCGCTGAGACAAGCATTTCCCGGGTGCCGGTTCGTGGATCGCTGTGAGCGTGCCTGGGATCGCTGTCGCACCGAGGAACCGCGCTGGATCGAACGCAGCGGTCGCGCGGTCAGGTGTCACCTGTATGATCCTGCGCAGGCCGAGCGCGCACCTGCGCACGTGGCAGAGCAACCGCCAGCGGCGGTCAGCGCGGCCAGGCGGGTTGCGTCTCAAGCACAAGTTGTATTGCAGGTGAGTAATCTCAAGGTGCATTTTCCCATCCACCGCGGCGTATTCCGCCGCATTGTCGGTCATGTGAAGGCGGTCGACGGTGTGTCGTTGGCGATTCCCACGGGCCGAACGTTGGCACTGGTCGGGGAATCCGGCTGCGGCAAGACCACCGTGGGCAAGGGAATCTTGCAGCTGATTCGCCTAACGGCGGGCAGCGTTATGTTCGCCGGCCAGGAGTTGACGCGATTGCCCGCGGGCCGGTTACGGCGGCTGCGCAGTGAGTTTCAGATTATTTTTCAAGACCCCGTGGCATCGCTCGATCCGCGAATGCTGGTGGGTGATATCGTGGCAGAGGGAATTCGAGCTCTCGGCGTCCGCGCCCGCGGCGAGCGACGTCGGGAACGCGTGGAGGAACTGCTCGAGCAAGTGGGGTTACCACCCGATGCCGCTCAACGCTATCCACATGAGTTTTCCGGCGGCCAGCGCCAGCGCATCAGCATCGCCCGGGCGCTCGCCGTCGATCCGAAACTGATCGTCTGCGATGAGCCCACCAGCGCGTTAGATGTATCAGTTCAGGCGCAGATCCTGAATCTGCTCAAAGGGCTGCAGGACACGTTGGATCTGAGCTTTTTGTTTATTACGCACGACTTATCGGTTGTGGAATATCTGGCGCACGACGTCGCTGTTATGTATCTCGGTCGGGTGGTCGAAATCGGCCGCATGGATGAGGTACTTGACGCCCCGCAACATCCTTATACGCGCGCTTTGTTGTCGGCCGTTCCCACGATCGAGCCGGCTAGGAAAAGACAGGTGATTCGGCTTGAAGGCGACATCCCATCACCGAGCGCGCCACCAACGGGTTGTCATTTCCACCCGCGTTGTCCCGAGGCGATGGCAGTGTGCAAGCAGAGCTATCCTGGACAGGCACGCTTCAGCGACACGCATTATGCTTGTTGCCATCTTTACCCGAGCGGAAGTTGACGAGCGCGAACCAGCACCGGGCGTGGCATAGGGCCATTGTTTCACCGCGCAGCGCGTCGCACACGACTCGAGGAACGGCG
>VRUB01000063.1 GCA_019456345.1 Nitrospira sp.
CGTATGGCCGATGCGGATTTCACGTCGTCCAGCGACAAGTTCGTCAGGCCGTTGCCGATGCCGTTGACGGCGTAGACGTCTTTGATCTGCGCGCCCTTGGGTAATCCCACGAGCTCAAAGTCGTCGGCGCTCGGGTCAGGGCGGCGAACGATGATCTTGTCCCCGTTCGCGTGGGTAACGCGAACCGCACGCACGCGCTTGGAATCGAGCTCGAGAATCTCCCGATCAACCCAATTGATCGGGTTCTTGTCGTCCGGGAGCTTACCTTCCACCAGCCACGTCTGCGGATTACCGGGAACGCGCACAAAATACTCGCTCAGGTTCGGATTGCCCGTGGCGGGGCGCCGGGTTCCGAGTATGAAGTCGGCCAATGCATCACCGCCAGCGTTTTTTAACGTGAACTTCAGCGACTGCGAGCCATCGGCGTCGACATCCTCGACGCCGAGCTGGGCGTAGAGCTCGGGCTTGCGCGTTTTCGGCTCGATGCGTGTTAGCTGGGCCGTGCCCAGTAGCAGGCGGTGCACCTTGTCCGCATCGGCAGGGTAATTGGACTTTTCTTCCACAACCCAACCGTCGTCGCGGCGCTTGATCGTAAATGATCCGTCGCCGCTGATGCCCGACACCTGCCTCGCATCATTAATTTGTGCCATCAGCTCCGGGAACAACGGCTCACCCTGACCCGGGATAGCGCTCGAGTCCTGTTTGCTGAATATCGCCGCCAGCGTAACCACCCCGGTGACCGCAGCAAGAACCAAGATTGTTTTGCGACCAAGCATGGCTCGCTCCTGTTACCTCGTTTCCGCCGTCGTGCGCGTGCCTTTGCGCCTGCGGCGAACCTGGTACGCGCCAACGACGATGCCGCCGATGCCGATGAGCAAGGGCGTCATGCTAATGTTGATGAACTTCATGCGGGCCTCGAGCGACGCGATGTTCTTGCGCAACTCGTGCCGGACTTCCCGCAGCTCCTTGCGTATGCGGAGCTTTTCCTGCCGGAAGCGATCGATCTCTTTTTGCTGTGCTTCGGTCAGCACAACCGCGTCGTCGCCTTGCTTGTTGCGCTCCAGTGCCACAAGCTTGTCTTCGGTTTCTTGTAGTCTCGTGATCAGCTGCTGCTCCTTCTCGCGAAAGCGCAGCTCCGCTTGTTGCCGCAGGGCATTCACGCGCGTGAAAGGGCGTGTAAAGCGGCCACGGCTGCGGATGCTGATGAGATCGTTGCTGCCGGTGAGGCTATCGAGGGCGTTTACGACGAACGTACCGTTGGCCGCCGTCGGGATCGCGAGTCGGGTGCCGAGAAATTGCTGGACCTGCACCCAAAAGCGATCACGCAAAATGTCGGTATCGGCGACGACCACGACGTTGATACCGTTTTTTGACTTGGCCAGATGCTCGCGTTTCTCAGTCTTGGGCTTATCCTTGCCGGTAGTTTCCTGCTTGTTCTTGTTATCGGCCCCTTCCTTTTGGTCATCCTTCAGTGGCGGCGGCCCATCGGGGAAAGCGCTGCGGGCGGGGCCGGTCATACGCGCGGCCATAACCAGCGGCTTGCCTTGCGGCTGGTAGTTGCGCAACATGTCTTGCGGATCTTGAAACAGGCCGAGCCGGCTGGTGTCAATCTCGGCCGCCTCGGGCGTGGACTCGAACAGCGGCGTCATCTGGGTGCCGGCGCCCGTCTTCTTTACCAGGCGCCCCGGCGTCGCCAGCGTCAGCTTACCCAGCTTGGCTGTCACGACGTCGTCTTGGTTGAGCAAGGTGGGTGGAAGGTTCATCCACACCGGGTAGTCTATGGTCATCAGCCGCCCTTCGCGCTGAAACTGCACGCGGGTGGCAAGCTGCAGATCCCCGACCACCTTGGCCGGCACCAGCTCGAGCCCCCAGGAATCTCCCAGCTTTCCGAGGTCGGAGCTGCGCCGGGGTGTCGCCATACCCATCATGCCCGCGGAAGGCGCTTGCTCGATCTCGGCGTAAGGGTCGATGAACACCAGCGCGCGCCCGCCTCGGAGGACAAACTGGTCGATAGCGTATAGCGTCGCGTCACTGAGATCCTGCGGGTGCACCAGCATCACCACATCTACGTCATCGGGAATGCTCGTCGCGGTCGGCGCGAGCGTACGCACCTCGAAGAACTGCTTGATTTGGTCCAGCACCAACCACGGCTGCGGCCGTACGCCGGCCAGCGCTGCCCGCGGATTGACGCCATCCAACGGCAGGAAACTGATCAGACCGATGACCCGTTGCTTCGGGTTCGAGACCTGGTAGATCAAGCGGGTGATGTCGTACTCGAGCAACTCCTCGCGCTCGGTGGAGAAGTAGGGAATCACCTCTTCGTCTGCAGTCGGCCCGCTGGCCACCAATCCGAAGTAGAACGTCGATTCCTCATCCAGCGGTATTCCATTCAGGCCATAACCGACCGCACGATCTTCGTCTTCGCTAAACGGTTCCGGGTCAATAACGGTTAGCACCAGCTTGCCATTGGCGGCGTGCACATACTCGCCCAGCAACTCTTGTACCCGCTTGGCGTAGCTACTGATGCTCGGCAGGCGGATTGCCGGTTTACGCGACAGGAAAAGACGCAACCGGACGGGTTCTTCCAGTCCCGCAAGCACCTTTCGTGTCCCCTCGGAGAGGGTATAAAGCCGGTTCTGCGTCAAATCCAGGCGCAGGGAGGTGAACGCCGCGTTGCTGAAAATATTTACGGCGAGCAGCAAGGCGACGCCAAGCGCCAGGCCGGTAGCGGTGAACCACTTGGATTTCACTGCGTTTCTCTTTCCTACCTAGTCCGCCTTCTTCAGCTCGATCAGGACCGCATTGGCGAACAGCCAGAACGCGATCAACGACACAAAGTAAACGAAATCGCGCAGATCGATTACGCCTTTGGCGATGGCGTTGAAGTGACTGAGAAAGCTGAAACTGCTTATGGTCTCGACCAGAAACTGCGGAGCCCAGCCGCTGAAGAAGTCGAGGACCAGCGGATAACCGCTGAGGACGAAGATCAGGCAAACCACGGCGGTGATGACGAAGGCGATAACCTGGTTCTTCGTCAAAGATGACACGCACGCGCCGATTGCCAGAAACGCACCGGCCATAAGCATACTGCCAACGTAACTGGCGACGATGACCCCGTTGTCAGGATCGCCAAGGAAGTTCACCGTCCACCAGATCGGAAATGTGAACGCAAGTGCGATACCGGAGAATACCCAGGCCGCCAGGTACTTCGCAACCACGGCCTGCGGTATGGAAATCGGAAGCGTGAGCAGCAGCTCGATTGTCCCGGTTTTGCGTTCCTCGGCCCACAACCGCATCGCCAAGGCGGGGATCAGGAACAGGTACAACCACGGATGAAAACCGAAGAACGGCTCCAGGTCGGCCTGGCCGCGCGCAAAAAAATTGCCCATGTAAAACGCGAATATTCCACTCAAAAACACGAAGATGACTATGAACACGTAGGCAATCGGCGTCATGAAGTAGCTTGCCAGCTCGCGTTTGAAAATGACCCAGATGTTCGCCATGCGTCACATTCCTCCTTCCGAACTTGCGCTCTCGCCGGTGGTGACGGCGCGAAACACCTCGTCCAGACGACCGCGCTCAACCGTGAGCTGGACGATCTCCCAGCCGCGCTCGCGTGCGACCTGGCTCACGGTTGCGGCCAGCAGTTCGCCGGCCTTTGGGTAGATCTGGTAGCGTGCGATGCCGTCGATATGCCCTAGGGCCTCGACCGCCTCCACTCCGGACAAGTCGCGAAGCGACTGCGCAGCTTCGTGTGCGCCGTCTCCTTTTACCGCCAGCGTGATAGCGTTGTGCAGGCGTGAACGCGCCTCGAGCTCGGCCGGCGTGCTGTCGCACACAACCTTGCCGCGGGCGATGATGATGGCCCTCGTGCACACTGCCTCCACCTCTTCGAGGATGTGTGTCGACAGGATGATGACCTTCGCCTGTGCCATGCTACGAATGAGGGCACGCACTTCGTGTTTCTGGTTCGGATCGAGGCCGTCGGTGGGTTCGTCAAGGATCAGCACCTCGGGGTCGTGGAAAATAGCCTGGGCCAGACCAACGCGACGTTTGAATCCCTTGGATAGCGTGGCGATCGGCTGGTTGAGCACCTCCTCCAGGTTGACTCGCTGTACCGTCTGCTCAATGCGCGCGCGCTTTGCTTCGCCGCGGAAGCCGCGAATCTCGGCGACGAAGTTCAAAAAGGCGAGCGGCGTCATGTCCGCGTACAGCGGTGCGCCTTCGGGCAGATAGCCGATGCGGGCCTTCACCGCCACCGGCGCCAGCGCGATGTCATCGCCACCGACGATTACGCTGCCGCTGTCCGGGGCCAGGAAGCCCGTGATCATTTTCATTGTGGTCGATTTCCCGGCACCGTTGGGGCCCAGGAAGCCGAGCACTTCGCCGCGGCCGACGCAAAAAGACACATCATCGACCGCGGTGATCTGGCCGAAGCGCTTGGACAAATGCCGGATTTCAACCTTGGGTTCCACGTTTTCGTTTTCTCCAGGAATTCCTGTACACGCGCACCGAGTTATCCAGCATCGCAGATCGGTGGACCTGCGGCGGCGCTTAGCGCCGCCATGCTCGGCGATGTCGCACCGTTCGCGTAGGGCGCAATATAGAGATTGGTAACGCTTTTTCAAGTCCCGCCGCGCTCGCAGCCACTCGGAGTAACGGCCGGCCTGCCCTTCAGGACGGTCGTCAAAGGTGTCCCGGGCGGTTGCGGCGGCAACGGGCCCCATGGCAGCATGCGGCTACGGCCTGACGCATGCGGACGCCTGCCGAGTGGCAGCGCTGCGGGGTGGCGCGAGGCCGGGAACGCGGTGACGCCGGTGGCAGCCCGAACCCTTGCCAGGAATCGCCGCGGCGATTGACATTGGCGCGGGGAACCCCTACCGTCTTGTCCCTGTCGCCCCATAATTCAACGAAATCACCAGGAGGGCGTCCTTGGCCAAGCTGCTGGAAATCGAGCACCTGCATACCCAGTTCTTCACGAGCGCCGGCGTCGTCGAGGCGGTCAATGACGTCTCCTACGACGTGGCAGAGGGCGAGACGCTAGGTCTGGTCGGCGAGTCGGGCTGCGGCAAGTCGGTCAGCGCACTGTCGGTGCTTCGACTTATTTCATGGCCGCCCGGGCGTATCGTCGGCGGCAGCATCCGCTTCCTGGGAAAGGACCTGCTCAAGCTCAGCGATGCCGAGATTCGCCGCGTCCGCGGTCGCCAGATCGCGATGGTGTTCCAGGAGCCCATGACCTCGCTCAACCCCGTGCTCACTATTGGGCTGCAAATCACGGAGACGTTGGAGCATCACCTCGGAATGTCGGACGCGCAGGCGGACGCACGCGCCGTGGAGCTGCTCGGCATGGTAGGGATCTCGGATCCCGAGCGCCGCCTCAAGCAGTACCCGCATCATCTCAGCGGCGGTATGCGCCAGCGCGTGATGATCGCGCTCGCATTGAGCTGCGAGCCCAAGTTGATCATCGCCGACGAGCCCACCACTGCGCTCGACGTGACCATCCAGGCGCAGATCCTGGAGCTCATGAAAGATTTGAGCAAGCGGCTCGGCGTAGCGCTGATCATCATCACGCATAACCTGGGTGTGGTCGCGCGCTACGCCGATCGCGTCAACGTCATGTATGCCGGTAAGATCGTCGAGGAAGGGACCGCCGACCAGATCTACCACAATCCGCATCACCCCTACACGATTGGCCTGCTCGCCTCGGTGCCGCGCATGGATCAGCACCGAGGAAAGCGGCTGGTGCCCATCGATGGCCAGCCGCCCGATCTCACAAAGCTCGACAACGGCTGCGCCTACCGGCCGCGCTGCCGTTGGGCCATCGACCGCTGTGCGAACGAGATTCCACCTTTGGAGCATGTCGGCGATGGGCAGAAGGCCGCGTGTTTTCGCAGCCACGAGCTCGGCGATGAAGCGAGGGCAGTCTCTTGAGCGCGCAGGCGGCAACGGCGCACACGACGCGTTCCCCGCGGTCGGTCGAGAAGGGCGAGACCCTGCTCGAGATACGTAACCTCAAGAAATACTTCGCGGTCACTGAGGGCGTCGTCGTCCACAGGACCGTTGGCGACATCAAGGCGGTGGACGATGTCAGTTTCACCATTCGCAAGGGCGAGACCCTGGGTCTCGTGGGCGAGTCGGGCTGCGGCAAGACCACGACCGGACGCTGCATCCTGCAGCTCGAGCGTCCTACCGCCGGCGAGATCGTGTTCGAGGGAACGAATCTCGAAAGGCTCGACCAGAAGGCGATGATCCCGATGCGCCAGAAGATGCAGGTCATTTTCCAGGACCCCTACAGCTCGCTCAATCCACGCATGAAGGTAGGTGAGATTCTCGGCGAGCCTATGCGCGTGCACGGTATTCAGCCCGATCGCGCCAAGCGGCACAAACGCATCGCCGAGTTGCTTGCCGTGTGCGGCCTGAATCCGAAGTTTGCCGATCGTTATCCGCACGAGATGAGCGGCGGCCAGCGCCAGCGCGTCGGCATCGCCCGGGCCTTATGCCTGAACCCAGACTTCATCATCTGTGACGAGGCGGTGTCGGCGCTCGACGTGTCCATTCAGGCGCAGGTCATTAACCTGCTCGAGGATCTGCGTGAAGAGTTCGATCTGACCTATCTGTTTATCGCCCATGACCTGAGCGTCGTGCACCATCTGTGCAACCGGGTGGCGGTGATGTATCTCGGGAAGGTGATGGAGCTGGCCGAGTCCGACGAGCTCTTTGACCATCCGATGCACCCTTATACACGCGCGCTGTTGTCGGCGGTGCCGGTGGCGGACCCCAAGATCGAGGCGGAGCGCCAGCACCAGGTGCTCCCGGGGGAGGTGCCGAGTCCCATAAATCCGCCCAGCGGGTGCGTGTTTCACCCCAGGTGCCCGCTGGTGGTGGACAGCTGCCGTGCTGAAATTCCCCCGCTGCGTGAGCTTAGGACGGGCCATTGGGTGGCCTGCACGCAGGTGTAAAGCGCGCTGCGGTACCTGGGGAGAGGGCAGAAAGCGATGGCTAGGTATTGCAAAAAGCCTGGCTTACGCGGAATATAAACACTTGGACATTTCTCAAGGGCTGCCAGGCCTTTGAGAAATAGAAGTTTCCGGAAATCGCGTAGCGCAGGAGATGTGGCTGCCATGCATGGAGGCGCACGAGGCAGCGCGATCCGGAATCAAGTTGGGAAGGACCAGACCTGGTCCTTTTCGACGCACTGCCACAAAGAGAAACAGGAAGGAGGGGTTGATATGAAATACTTTAGTGCAAGAATTGCCATCGCGGCGATAGCAGGGGCGGCTCTTGGCCTCAGCGCCGTGGGATCCGCGTCGGCAGCGCAGAAGCCGCAGAAAGGGGGGATCCTAAATTTCGTGGTCGGAAGCAAGATCCCGTCTTACGACGGCCACCGCGAGACCACCTTCGGCGTGATCCACCCGCTCGCGCCGTTCTACAGCCTGTTGATTCGGATAAACCCCGACAATCCGCAGTCGGCAACAGACTTTGTCTGTGATCTGTGCAAAGGTAAGCTTGCCAAACCGACCAACGGTGGCACCACGTACACGTTCAAAATCAGAAAGGGCGTGAAGTTCCACGACGGCACGCCGTTGACGGCGGCCGACATCGTCGCCACCTACCAGAAGATCATCTTCCCGCCTGAGGGCATCCCGAGTGCCCGTAAGACCTTCTTCCGGATGGTGGAGAGCGTCTCGGCGCCGAGCAAGTACACGGTGGTGTTCAAGCTGCAGTTCCCGTCTGGCGCCTTCATTGGGGCGCTCGGCAACCCCTACAACTGGACCTACAGCAAGAAGGACCTGGACGAGAACGGCTACACCTGGCACCAGAAGAACATCAATGGTACCGGTCCCTTTGTCTTTGTTCAGCACCAGCCGGGCTCGTTTGTCGAAGGTAAGCGTTATGCCGGCTATCACCACAAGGGTCAGCCCTATCTCGACGGCTACAAGGCGATATCGGCGTCCAAGATGGCGGTGCGCCTGCAGGCCATTCGCGGTGGTCGCGCGGCGATCGAGTTCCGCGGCTTTCCGCCGAAGGCCCGCGATGACCTGGTCAAGGCGCTGGGGGACAAGATCACGGTGCAGGAGAGTGACTGGAACTGCGCGCTGATGACCACGCCCAACCACAAGGTGAAGCCATTCGATGATCCGCGGGTGCGCAGGGCCCTTACACTTAGCCTCGATCGCTGGGGCGGCTCGAAGTACCTGTCCAACATCGCCATCGTGAAGACCGTGGGTGGCGTCGTGTTTCCGGGTCACCCGCTGGCGGCGACCAAGGAGGAGCTGCAAAAGATCGCGGGCTACTGGCCGGATATAGAGAAATCCCGCGCCGAGGCGAAGCGGCTGCTTAAAGAAGCGGGTGTCGCAGGGATGTCCTTTGAGTTCCACAACCGCGGCGTCGATCAGCCCTACAAGGTGGTCGGAACCTGGATGATCGACCAGTGGCGGCGAATCGGCCTTAAAGTCACGCAGCGCGTGCAGCCCAGCCCTGCGTTCTATGCCACGCTGCGCAAGAAAAAGGACTTCCAGGTCTCCATGGACTTCAACTGCCAGGCCGTGATCAATCCGATCGCCGACATCACAAAGTTCCTCGGCAGTGCCGGTAACAACTACGGCTCGTTTGAGGACAAGGTCCTGGAGGACATCTACAATAAGTTGCTTCGTAGCGGGGACGTGAATACCCAGCTCAAGCTGATTCGCCAGTACGAGAAGCGTGCGCTCGATGAGCAGGCGAGCGGGGCACTCACGCTGTGGTGGTACAAGATCAATCCGCACCGCTCGTTCGTGAAGGGATGGAAGATCGCCCCGAGCCACTATCTGAACCAGCAGCTCGATAACGTCTGGCTCGACAAGAAATTGATGTAATTTTCCTTAAAACCGGTGCCTCGCCCCTTGCGGGCGGGGCACCGGCGCTTCTTTCCAAGTGTACGCCTACATCGTCAAGCGCCTGCTGTTGATGATCCCGACGCTGCTCGGTGCGGCGGTGCTCGTGTTTTATCTGTTGCGCGCCGTTCCCGGCGACCCCTGTGAAATTCGCCTGGCGGGCACCGGTTTGTACGCCGATCCGGCGGAGATTGAGCTCTGTCAGAAAAATCTTGGTCTGGACAGACCGCTGTACGTCCAGTTTTTCGAGTTTGTCGGTGGATATTTCACCGGCGACCTCGGCGACTCCATGTGGACCGGCAGGCCGATCACCTATGAAATCGGCCTGCGTTTCCAGCTCTCGCTGCAGGTCGCGATCATGGCCACCATTGTGTCGGTGCTTCTTGCGATCCCGCTCGGGACCATCTCTGCCATCAGACAGGACACCTGGATCGACTACGTGGTGCGGGCCTTCAGCATCGCCGGCATCGCCATACCGTCCTTTTGGCTCGGCATCATGATAATCCTGGGGTTGCTGATTATTACCCAGCAATGGTTTGGCACCCCGTGGATGCCGCCAATCGATTACGTGTCGCCTTTTGAGGATCCGCTCGCTAATCTTTCGCAGCTTATTTGGCCCGCGATAGCGACCGGTTACCGCTACTCGGCGGTGGCCACGCGCATGACGCGCTCGGCCATGCTCGAGGTATTGCGCGAGGACTACATTCGCACCGCGCGTGCGAAGGGGCTGCTGGAGAAGCTCATCATCAACCGCCACGCGTTAAAGAATGCCATGCTGCCAGTGGTGACGATCATCAGCATTGAGTTTGCGTTCCTGATCGGTGGCCTGGTGGTGACCGAGCAGGTATTTAACCTCAACGGGCTTGGCAAGCTGTTCGTGGACTCCGTCGGCGCCCAGGACTTTAACCTGACCCAGCAACTCGCCATGCTGGTGGTGTTGATCTTCATCGTGACAAACTTCGTGGTGGATCTTTTCTATGCCTGGCTGGATCCACGGATCCGCTACGCTTAAGACGTCTTTGCCATGTCGACGCCCGAGATCGTTGTCGCCACCGAGGAATTAGCGGAGCACAAATCTCTGCTAGCGAGAGTCTGGGACCTCTGCCGCCGCCAACCGCTCGGCACGTTTGGTGCGCTGGTGGTGTTACTGATGATCTTCCTGGCGGTGTTCGCGAATGTCCTTACGCCGTACAATCCGGAGGCAGCATCCTGGGAAAACCAACTTACAGCGCCCAATGCGCAATTTCTCATGGGCACCGATCACTTCGGCCGCGACATCCTCACCCGCATTATCTACGGCTCCAGAACCGCCCTGTTTGTCGGTTTTGCCGCGTCTATCGTCGGGGCGACCCTGGGCCTGGTTCTGGGGGTGGCGAGCGCCTACTTCGGCGGCACTTTCGACATCATCGTTCAGCGGGTGGTGGATGTGGTGCTGGCTTTTCCGCTGATTATCCTGGCCCTCGTCGTCGTCGCCGCCTTCGGCACCGCTATCCAGTATGTGATTATCGCTATCACGATTCCTTTCATACCGCAGTGTGCCCGCGTAGTCCGGTCGAATGCGCTGGCGATCCGCGAGATTCCCTACGTGGATGCGGCCCGGGCGATGGGTTTTAGCCACGCCCGCATTATCCTGCGTCACATGGTGCCCAACGTAATGGCGCCGTATCTCATCATGATTACGGCGTTTATGGGTCAGGCGATCCTATTAGAGGCCTCGTTGTCATTTCTTGGCCTGGGTGTGCAGGAGCCAATACCGGCTTGGGGTCTCATGCTCCAGGGTGGCGCCGAGGAATACGCCGAGAGCGCGCCTTGGATACCGATATTTCCCGGCCTCGCGATTACCGTGGCTGTATTCGGGTTCAATCTGTTCGGTGATGCGCTTCGGGATGTCCTCGATCCCAAGCTGCGCCGCGAGTAGGCGGTAACCGATCGACCCGATCTCGGCACGGTTCACGGAGGTGCCTCTGCGTCGGACGTTTCTTTTCGGGGATATCTCTGCGACCATTGCGATCTCCGCGGTGATAGCGGTTAGGCCACTTTTTTCTTGACGCGCGTTGCCCGATAGTAAGCGCTTGGCGGCAGCTGGCCGGAGAACTCCTGCACGAAGTCTGACACGTCGCAAAGCCGCTCCAGGTCGATGCCGGTTTTCACACCCATCTGATTCAACATGTTGACAAGGTCATCGGTCGCGACGTTGCCGGTTGCCCCCGGCGAGTACGGACATCCGCCGAGACCCGCAATAGAGGCGTCGAAGAACGTGATTCCTTGCTGCATAGCGGCGACCGTATTGGCCAGCGCGAGGCCGTAGGTGTTGTGGAAATGAGCGGCGAGCCGGTCCGGCGAGCGTTCGTGTCGCAAGGCCGCGAAAAGCTCGGCGACCTGCTGCGGATTTGCGCGGCCGGTGGTGTCACAGATACAGATCTGGTCGGCGCCCATCGCCAGGAGCTCGTCGGTTTGCTGGACGACTTGCCCGGGGTCGGTCACACCCTCGTAGGCACAGACGAAGGCGGCCGAGATATCGACGCGCACCATCACGCCCTCGTTCTTGGCCCGTCGGAGCAGTTGCTCGGCGATCGCCATACTTTCCGAGACGCTCAAGTTGAGATTCCTCTGGTTCATGGTCTCGGTCGCACTCAATACCAGCGCCAGGTGAATCATGCCCGCGGCGCGCGCGCGTTCGTATCCCTTTTGGTTCGGGATCAGGGCAAAGTAGTGCACGTCGTCGCGCTGCGGTAGCCCTGCTACCACCTCGGCCGCATCGGCCATCTGCGGCACCGCCTTGGGGTGCACGAACGACGTCGCCTGGATCCACTTGACCCCGGCGTCCACCAGACCCGTTATCAGGCGGATCTTCTTCGCCGCGGGAAGGACATAGGGCTCGTTTTGCAGGCCATCGCGCGGGCCCACGTCCATGATCGTCACCGCTTCGGGCCAGCGGGACGTCTTAATGGTGTCGAGCTCAATCATTGAATCGCTCCTCATCTCAATCCGGGCTAGCTGCGAGTACTGCAACCTATTGTGACCTAGCGTAGGCGCTGGCACAAACTTCCAGCCGAGGCCAAACCGTGTCATCGCTTTAACTAATCCCTCGGCCGAATGGAAGGGCAGGAGGCAGGTTGGGTAAAGTGCCCGGTGACTCTACAATGGGCGTGGCCGATAGGGCTTATCGTTACAGGGTGCCTTACAGACGATGACGGAGAAAAACATACCATCGCGACCGCTCGATGGCGTGCGGGTATTGGAGCTGGGCCAGCTTATTGCAGGGCCCTTTGCCGGGAATATCCTCGCCTATTTCGGGGCCGAGGTCATCAAGGTCGAGCCGGCGGGCAAAGGCGATCCACTGCGCCAATGGCGCGTGCTCGATGAAAGCGGGACCTCGTGGTGGTGGCGCAGCCTCGGGCGTAATAAGAAATGTATCACGCTTAATCTGCGTGAGGATGAGGGCCGCAAGCTGGCAAGACGGCTGGCCGACAGCGCCGATATACTCATAGAAAACTTCCGGCCAGGAACCATGGAGCGGTGGGGATTAGGGCCGGAGGAACTCAAGAGCACCAACCCCGGCCTGATCTATGCCCGCATCTCAGGTTACGGCCAGACCGGGCCCTACGCCTCACGTCCCGGATTTGCCTCGGTGTGTGAGGGCATTGGCGGATTCCGCTATATCAACGGATTTCCCGGAGAGCCCCCGGTACGGCCGAACCTGAGCATGGGGGATACGCTTGCCGGGCTGCACGCGGCGCTTGGCATCCTGTTGGCGTATATCCAGCGCGATCGCACACCGCAGGGACAGGGGCAGGTCGTGGATGTGGCCATTTACGAGGCCGTGTTTAACATACTGGAGGCGGTCGTGCCGGAGTACGACGGTGCCGGTGTCGTCCGCGGGCCCTCGGGTTCCACGCTCACGGGCATCGTCCCAACCAACACCTATCTCTGCCGCGACGGCAAGTATGTGGTGATCGGCGGCAACGCCGATTCCATCTTTAAACGTCTGATGAACGCCGCGGGGCGGCCCGACATGGCGGAAAACCCCCATTTTTCGGATAACAAGGGACGGGTCGCGCATGAAAAGGCGATCGACGAGGCGATCACGGCCTGGACCAAGACCCTGGACTCGGGCGCGGTGCTGGAGGAGCTGGCGGAGGCCGCAGTACCGTCCGGCGCTATTTATAGTGTCGAGGACATGATGCGCGACTCACACTTTAAGGCCCGCGGCTTGTTCGAGCAGGTCGAGGTGAACGGTAAGCCGCTCAAAATACCTGCGATCGTACCGCGGCTCGCCGAAACGCCGGGCGGCACGAATTGGCCTGGGCCGGAAGTGGGCGCCCACAACAAGGAAGTCTTGGGGGGCATATTGGGTCTGTCGGAAGACGACATCGAAGATTTGCGCAGCAGGGGGATTGTCTAGTGAACCGCACGGCCGGCCGCTGTTCTGCCTTGTGCTAGTCACGGCCGCTGTTCAGAGGAGACTGTGATGTCTGACCTCCCGATTGGCTTTGTCGGTCTGGGCAACATGGGCCGCGCGATGGCGGCCAATCTTGCCGAAGGGGGCTACCCGCTCCTCGTCTACGATGTTGCCGGCACCGCAGAGCGCGCGCCGCCGGGTGCGGCTGTGGCGACGTCTGTGGCTGAGGTTGCGGCGGGTGCGGAGACCGTATTCCTCAGTTTGCCGGATGGGGCGGCGAGCGCGAGCGTGGCTGCCGACATCGTGGCAACCGAACGGCGCCGCACACGTTGTGTGGTCGATACGTCCACCATTGGCGTGCAAGCGGCACGCGACCTATATAAGCGGCTTGAGACTGCTGGCATCGAGTACATCGACGCGCCGGTCTCGGGCGGTGTCGCCGGCGCCGTCGCCGGGACTATTGCCACCATGTTTGCGGGTTGCGCGGAAAGCTATGAACGTCTCATTCCCGCGATTTCCGCCATGTCCAAGAACCCGTTCCACGTAGGCACACAGGCGGGCCAGGGCCAGGCGATGAAGCTCGCCAATAATTTTCTCTCCGGCGTCGCGTTGGCCGCGACCAGCGAGGCCATCTGCTTTGGTTTATCGCAAGATCTCGACATGAAGACCATGCTTGAGGTGATCAATGCCTCCACCGGCCGCAATACCGCCACCGCCGACAAGTTCCCGAACCGTATATTGACCGAGACCTACGATGCCGGTTTTTTCAATACGCTGTTTATGAAGGATCTGAGCCTATATCTCGAAAGCGTCCGTCGCGCCGACACGCCGGATGCGATCAGCGCGGTGTGTGTGGCGATTTGGCGGGATTTCGTAAACGCGAATCCCGGCGCGGATTTCACCGAGATCTACCGCTTTATCCGCGACCGCAAGTAGGCCAGCGGCGGTAAGAAAAAACGCCACCAACCATGGCGGTCCCCAGGTCTGATCTTGAGGGCCCGAATCCCGTCCAGACCGAGGATGCACGTCGAATAGAATGCGGTGGGTAGACATGGATCGAGCCATGTTCCGACCCAATTTATCGTGTATCGGCCAGGCCGCGAGGCCTGGGCTGAGCATCGCGAGAGACACTGCTCGTACTGCTGTCCCTCGCGTGCCCAGAAGCGCGGATTTGCCAAGACGCTCGGCGGGAAAGGCGGTATCCGCCGAGCGTCCCAGCTGGCGCTTATTTCTTCTTCTTGACCTTTGCTACTTTGGCCTTCATCTGTTTGACTTGCCTTGCTGCCTTGGCCTTGATCCGCTTGGCCTCTCGCATTGCCTTGGCCTTGATGCGTCTGGCCTCTTTCGTCGCTCTGACACTGGCCTTCTTCAGTATTGCCTCGGCCTTTATCAGCGCCGGTGACCTTGCAGCTTTCCTCTTCTTTGCCATTGCATACTCCTTCGGGTTGTGGTTAGAGGCTTAATAACAAAAAGGGGCGATTAGCCCCCCAGGTACTACTTTCTTGCAATAAAAAAGACAGTCGTTGACTGTCTACTCGTGCGCTTGGGCGGTTTAGGAAAAAAATAATGAGGGAAACGAACTCCCGCAGCCGTTTTCCCGGCGGCCGCCTTGTTGATTCTACTGCGCGCTTTCCGCTAGCAAACACCTCAGTCGAGTCGAAAATTATGTAAAACCATGTATAAACTGCATCGGCAAGATGTTAACTAGGAAATGTAGCCGACATCGCTAAGAATTGCAAATATTTTTTGGATTGTTTGTTCGAAAACACGAAATTTGGAATAAACTAAAATACATCATTAATACTATATTTTGTGCTATTTGCAAACGCTAATGACCCGAAAAAACTTTACAGCGCAGAAAGTTTGACTACGTCGACATCGTGAATGTTATTCAGAAACCGCGATGAGATAACGGAATCGGTTACTGAGTTCATAGCTTCCTGACGAAGTCTTGAAAGGAATTAGTGCTTCACGGACCGTTTCCCTGACGCGCTGTTCGCCGACGTTACGGATCGCACGTGCGGCTGGGCCTGCGGAGAGCAGGCCGCGCAATGCGGTCTCCTCATCCGGATATTGCCAGAGTGTATCGACTTCCGCGCTTTCCATCGGGACCAGTCCGGCCTCACTGACAAGCGCTTCGAGCGCACCTTCTTCAGACAGCGCAAACGGGCCTGGTGTCCCGGGTGGCGGTGGCAGCAGCGCGGCCACCGCGCCCAGGCAGGCGGCCGCCTCGCAGTCCTCCGCTTTCCCCCAGACCGTAATAACGACGGGCGCTCCCGCACGGGCGACGCGTCGCGCCTCGCTTAAGGCGTTCACTGGGTTTGCGGCAAACTGGAAGGAATTAAAG
>VRUB01000259.1 GCA_019456345.1 Nitrospira sp.
GACGAGCAGGTCAGATTTCTGCGTGAGCAGAAAAGTATCTATGTCGTTAAAGGCGGCCGCATCAATGTGGCCGGGATCACGACCAAGAATATCGATTATCTTTGCGATTCGATCGCAGCGGCGTTGCGCCAGTGACTGTCATAAACTAGTTACAAGCGAGCAGATACCAGGACTTCGAAAACGGAATCAAGGTACGGGCTGAAGAATTTTCAACCGGTTTTAGGGTTGGCGTGTTTAAGCCAAGAAGTGCCGCTCTTACTTGAACCTTGTATCGTGGACCATTTATCTGTCATTACGTCAACATGCGTTGGCACCGTGGCATTCCGGTCATTCTTGCGTTCACCACGATCGTGTGGATGTGCGCGGGATTTTCGGCGCGCGCGGAACAGACGAAAGATCCAGCCCCACTCGAAAAGGCGTTTGTCCTTTGGCAGCAAGGCTATCTCCTCCATCTGATGGGGAAGTATGAGGAGGCCATCAGGTCCTTCAGCCAATCAATTGACGAACACCCGACTGCGGAAGCGTACACTTTTCGTGGTTGGTCATTGAGTATGCTTGGCCGGTTGAAAGAGGCGATCGCCGAGTGCAAGCAGGCCATCCGGGTCGATCCGGACTACGGCAATCCCTATAATGATATCGGCGTGTACCTCATCGATCTCGGCCGGCCCGACGAGGCGATTCCGTGGCTTGAAAAGGCGCTGCACGCAAAGCGCTACTGCTGTTATGAGTACCCCCGCTTCAACATTGGACGGGTCCTGCTCCTGAAGGGCCGGGTGGCGGAGGCCAAGCGTTGGTTCGAGAACGCATTGGTATACGAACCTGGTTATGAGCCTGCCCTAAAAGCGCTCGAGCTCATCCGTGAGCATGGGTTGGAACCTATCTAGAGTTACAAGGGGCAAGTAGTAAGTAACAAGGGAAAAGCGTGTGGGACTGTAGCTTGCTACTTCAAACTTGGTACTTGCTACTCGATTTACGTTAACCCAATCATCACATGCTGCTCAAAGGCAGGGCGCTTTGTGAGCCGGTCATACCATTGCTTCAAGCTCGGCAGCTCCTCACGCTCGATGTCGAACGTGAACCAGCGATAGGTCATGATGCCGACTGGAATATCGCCCACCGAGAACGCAGATCCGGCCACATAATCGGCGTTGGCTATCTGGTTATCCAATATTTTCATGACACCCGCCAGCTTGTCGCGCCCTGCCGCAATCGCCGCTTGATCACGCTCCTCGGGCGGCGTGCGCACCAGGCCCCAGAACACCGGATGGATGGCGGGGACAATGGTGCTCAGCTGCCAGTCCATCCAGCGCTCCGCCAGCGCCCGCGCCTGCAGATCGGCCGGATACAGGCTCCCGCTTCCATGCTTGGCGGCCAGGTAGCGGATGATGGTGTTCGACTCCCAGAGCGCGAAGCCGTCGTCGATAATTGTCGGCACAAGCCCGTTCGGATTTAGCGCCAGGTACGCGGGCTCGCGATTTTTGCCGAACTCACCGCCCACATCCTCGCGCTCGTAGGCGATTCCGAGCTCATCGCAGCACCAAAGCACCTTTTGCACGTTAGACGAGTTCTTTCGCCCCAGGATCTTTAACATCGCTTGCTCCTCCTCTCCTTGTAATTGCCGGTGGTAAAGCAATACGCTTGCGCAGGGGCGATTCTGTCACCACCTGGCCGTATCTGACAAGGAATTTGGTGTTGACAGCCATTTTTTCGGACATGGCTGTGGTGCGCCTGGCCCCCCGAGCGGCCCAGTAGGTATGCGCCGTTGGCGAGAACATGATCCTGGTGGATGACCGGCACCAACGCGGCGAGCCTGCCTTTGCGGAGAGCGCCGAGGTCAGCTTGAGCCTCGCAAGCGAGCAAGTCGTTTTGCTTTCGGAATAGGGCAGGATACTGCGTAGCGCTGGCCGACGGGGGAAAAAGGACATTCGCCTTCCTTGGCGCCGGGCGCTCACGCCCAGGTCACGCGGCCCCGCATAGCGATTGCTCCGGACGGGCCGGCGGCCCACAGTTCGGTGTCGTGGCCAGCGGCACTGCTGCGCCCGGCAAGTGTAATGGGTTCGTCGTTGAACAGCGGGGCAATTCCCCGATACTCGAAGGACGTCAAGGTGCCGGCTACCTTACGTTTTGCGGCGTCCAATAAAAGTGTGGCCGTCAATGGGCCGTGCACAATCAAGCCGCGATAACCCTCGACTTTCGTGGTAAAAGGGTAGTCGTAGTGAATCCGGTGAGCGTTGAACATGAGG
>VRUB01000260.1 GCA_019456345.1 Nitrospira sp.
CAGGATCATCAACGAGGTCGATGGCATATCGCGTGTCACCTACGACATATCAGGCAAGCCACCGGCGACGATCGAGTGGGAGTAATGGCACCCAACTGGTCCTTGGAGACGCGAACACGCCTGGATGAAATGAGAAAATTTCTGGCGGCCGCCGGGGTAGCAGATTGGCCCGACATTCCGGGCTACCTGCATCCTGAAGTAAACCCGGTGCACGTAAGCGCGCTCGAGGCCGCGAAGCGAGGTGTGGCGTTCGTGACTTACGACTACGGCATCGACGGTGTTTCGATTGAAATATCGAAGTACGCGGACTGCTGCGAAGCGTTACTTTCCGATGATGACCGATCGACGCCGATCCATATTATTGGCGGTGAATTTTATGAACAGTCCGATACCGTAATCCGGCCGCACTGGAAGCGTTTCCAGATCGAGGGCGTGAACGGCTGGAGCAAGTGGGACGGCGGCAAGTGGTTCTCGAAGTTGTTTTATGAAGACATGCCGGATGGCTCGGAAGTGTCTCGCGAGATGGCCGTTGAGATCTGGACCCAGGCAGTCTCCATCGCCCGGCGACTTGCGGAGTATGTGTCGAGCGAAGGCATCGGACTGCTGGTGCCCGTGAATATCAACTCCAATCCCGGCAATCCAGCCTACGCGTTGGGCATGGTACTGGTCAGCGAATACCTCGGGATCTACGTGATCAACTCCAACCACGATTTCCTTTGGGAAGGCGGCAGGCCAGCGACCGAGCACGCTCCCGGCGAGCAAGCGGGCGTGCGCGACCATTTTTATCGCAATGTCGAGAACACGCCGTTCTTCGACGTGTTCGCGTCGCTCTATCCCTGGAACGGCGACCTCTGGTTGCAGGTCAATATCAATCGCCTGCAGAGCGCGCACCTGACGGATGTGGATGGCTTTGTACCGGAGCGCGTCTCGGAACTGTCGACGGCGATCAGCGAGAAGTTTTTCGAGCCGTTCGGCCGACCCGAGGTACTCAGTGTGCGCCGGCGCATGGCCTTGATTCTCGCTGATGGCAACAGTGTGTTGGCCACGGTGGCGCTCGCGGACCACCTGGCCGGGTTGGGCGACTGGATGCAGCAGCAGAATCCGGTGCTTCTGGGGCGCCGAGCGGGTGTCGAGCTTGACCCGACGGCGGCGGGCTTGATCGTGCTGCTGCAACCGACGCGCATTATTGCCCGCAAACGCATTGAACGCGATCTGCACCTGCTGCAGGCACTGTTCGGGCATGAGACTTTCCGCGACGCTTTTACGACCGACAATCGCACGCTGCAATTACACATCACGGGTCCGGTGCCGATCGAACACCAAGCGGATCTCGAGACCGTACTCAAAGCGTTCGGCGATGTAGTTAACGCGTTGCCTGCAGCGTTAGCGGACCGGGTGTTTCTTAGCTTCTCGGTCGGCAACGAAGATCATGAATCGTTTGCGGCACACGGATTTGAGCGCCTGACGATCGAGGACATCTACCGCATGGCGGATGCGGTGGTCTTTCCGAGTGAAACAGAAGGGCGTGGATTGCCGATCGTCGAGGCCAGCGCCTGCGGCGTGCCGATCATTTGTAGCCGATACAAACCCGAGCAAGTCTTCGCCGACGTGGTGGGGGAAGACCGGCCCGAGCAGGAACAGATCCGCACGATTCACTTCCCGGAGGAAGCGTTCAGCGAATCTTTCCTGGATGAAATTTCATCGTTACTGCTCACGCCGTCCGTCAACGAAGCAGTTCGGGCGCATAACAAGGCCGCCGTTCGCAACCGGTACAGCCGTGATCGACTGCAAGCGACCTTTGCCGCTTTGATCGATACTTTCTGACGCGGCCCGCGGACAGGCCAGGAGATAGTCATGCGAATCGGATTCATCGAAGATACACCGCTACACGGCGGTACCCAGATCTGGGTGACCGAAGCCGCACGCTACTTCCTCGGGAAGGGCGAAGCGGTCACCGTCCTCTGCCCGGCGGATTCCTGGATGCAGAAACAAATCGATGGCACCGGTGCCCAGGTGTTTACTTATGAATGGGATGGCGTCATGGAGGAAGGGGAGGACAGTCGGAAAACCTGGACCGATGCCCTGGCCAATTGCGACGTGGCGCTGTGTACCGTTCATCCGCCACGCAACGGCTTTCATTGTTCTGTTTTCGCTGCGCGTTGTATTGATGAAGGCAGACTCCAGACCTGGCTCGTTCCGAAGACTGGCACCATCGTGCCGGAATACAAACGGGAGT